>JBJMQQ010000061.1:0-9488 GCA_045802645.1 Polyangia bacterium | reverse complement strand
CGGCGCCGCGCAGCTCGCTGCCGCCGAGACGGTCACGCGAGACGAGCCTGCGCCGGCCCGCGGCGCTGTCCGACCGCCAGAGCGCCCCCCGCTGGTGGGACGGGACGGCGCGCGCGCGGCGGTCGAAGCGGCGGTCGCGTCGGCGCGGGCCGGGACGGCGGCGCCTGTCCTGCTGTTCGTCGGGGACCCGGGCATCGGCAAGACGCGCCTCCTGGACCTGGTCGCCGACGAGGTGCGGGGCGCCGGGGGCTCGGTCCTGCGCGGCCGCGCGTTCGAGGCCGAGATGGTGCGCCCGTACGGGCCGTGGAGCGACGCGCTGGCCAGTGCCCGTCTGCCGGGAGACGCGCCGATCAGTCTCGACCTGGGGCCCGACCTCGTGCCGGACCTGGCGCCGCTTTCCGCTGGCGGGGCTTCAGGGACCGCCGCCGACCGCGGGCGGCTGTACGAGGCCGTGGCGCAACTGCTGACGCGCGCGGCGAGCACGGGGCTGCTGGCGGTGGTGCTCGACGACATCCAGTGGCTGGACGAAGCGTCCGCGGCGCTGCTGCACTTCGTGGCCCGGGCGCCGCGGGACGGGCGAATCCTGGTCGCCTGCGCGGCGCGCGCCGGTGAGCTGGGCGACAACAGCGCGACGCTTCGGGTGGTGCGCGCGCTGGACCGCGAGCGGCGCCTGGTCCAGCACCGGCTGGAGCCGTTGGGTCCGGCCGAGACCGCGGCGCTGGTGCGCGCGATCAACCCCGCTCTCGACGGTGCGGAGGCGTTCGCGTCCAGCGAGGGGAATCCGCTTTACGCGCTGGAGATCGCGCGCGCCGCCGCGGCCGGCGCGCCGACGGCGAACGAGTCGCTGGACGGACTTCTGGACGAGCGGCTCGAACGGCTGGGCGAAGGCGCCTGCGATCTGCTGCCGTGGGCGGCTGCCCTGGGGCGGTCGTTCGATCCGGAGGTGCTGGCGCTGGTGCGCGGGACCACGGCGGCGGAGCTGATCGGGCGTCTGGAAGAGCTGGAGCGCCACGGGATCATCCGGGCCGCGTCGGCCACGCACTACGACTTCGCCCACGATCTGCTGCGGCAGGCGGCGTACCGGCGGCTGTCCGAGCCACGGCGGCGGCTCGTGCACCTGCAGGTCGCGCGCGCCTTGCAGGCAGGCCGCGCCGACGACGCGCTTGCCGGCGACATCGCGCACCACGCCGGGCTGGGGGGCGACGCGCGGCTGGCGGCGCAGGCGGCGCTCGCGGCCGGCCAGCGCTGCCTGCGTCTGTACGCCCAGGCGGAGGCAGCGGAGCTCGCGAATCGCGGGCTCCAGGACGCGGCGCGCCTCGACCGGCTCGAGCGCGTCCCGCTGCAGATCGGCCTTTACGGCGTCCTGGTCGGCAGCGGCAGGTCGGCGCGCGGGGCCATGTCGATCGAAGCCGGGCTGTCGCGGGCGATCGTCGAGGCTCAAGAGCTGGGGTTGCACGCCGCCGCCGCCGAGGGGTTCCACGTCCGGTCGGTGATGCACTACTTCGGCAGCGACTTCGAGGCGGCGCACGCCAGCACGCTCCGCGTGGCCGAGGAGACGCGCGACCTGGATCCGCTGGTGCGCGGACGGGCGCTGGCCGACTCGGCCCGGTGCCTCATGCTGATGGAATCCGACGTGGCGCGGGCTCAGACGCTGATCGCCGAGGCGCGCGCCGCGCTGGGGCAGAAGGCCGATCAAGTCGCGAATGTCGCCTGGGCGACGGGGCTGCTGGCCCGCTATCTGGGCGACGGCGCCGTCGCCGCACCCGCGCTGGAGGCGGCCATCGGTGGGTTCACGCGCGAGGAGGCCCACTGGGAACGGTGCCAGGCGCTGGCCCAGCGCGTGATGCTGCAGCTGGAACGCGGCGCGCCTGCCTCCGCGCGCGCCGACTGCGGCGCGCTGGCCGAGGTCGCCCAGAAGATGACGGACGGCAGCGAGCCCGCGGTCGCCGACGCGCTGGCGGCGCTGGTCGCGCGCGCGACGGGAGAGGCCGGCGCGACGGCCCGTCTGGAGCGCGCCATCGCCGCGCTGGTCTCCGTCGATGCGAAGGCCATGCTGGCGTACGTGCTCAACGTCGCGGCGACCCAGGACCTAGCGGCCGTCGATGTCGCGTCGGCGGAGGCGCGGGCGACGCGCGCGCTGGCCGCCGCCACGACCGTCGGCAGGCGGAGCGAGATCGCGGTCGCGCGTTGCTTGCTGGGCCGCGCGGCGCTGGCGCGCGCCGATCGCGCCGCTGCGCTCGAACAGGTGGCCGCCGTCCGCGACGATCGCAGCGTGTTGCTGGGGCTTTCGGCGCGCGCGGCGGCGGCCGTCGACGAGCTTGCCGCCGCCATCGGCGACGTCGCGGGAGCCAACTTGACGTAGTCTCACCCGAAGGAGAGCCCATGCCCTATCTGATCGTCGAGTACACCTACGACCCGCCGCTGACGGACGAGCAGCTCAACGCGTCGAGCGCGGCTTTGAACCCGTGCCTCGACGTTCGTGGCATCCGCCGGCTCCGGACGTACCTGTCCAGCGACCGGCGGCGGGGCTTCTGCGAATTCGTGGCCGCCGACGCCGAGTCGGTCCGCGAGGCTTTCCACACCGCGAAGGTGCCGTTCGCGCGCCTCTGGTCGGCTGACCTGTTCGGCCCGCCCTGACAGACTGAGCGTCAGACGCCCGTCAGGTTCTGGTGGCACCAGACGGCGAAACCGCCGCCGGCGATCACCACCATGCCGACCAGCACCATGATGGGCCACGTCACCCGGTGAACGTAGGCGATGAAGACCGCGGTTCCCCAGGTCGCGACGGCGGTGGCGGCGACCCCGGCCCCCAGCACGAACCGCGTGAGCTCCAGGCTCCAGCCGAATGGATCGTCGAGGTGCGCAACCCACACGGCGGCACCTGCCAGGACGAACGTCACGGCGATGAGCAGGTAGTAGACGCGGAAGGCCCGGGGCACGCCGCTCTTCTATCGCGAAACGACGCCTGTTCGTGTGATGCCCCCACCCGTTGTGCGCGGAACGACAAACTGGGAATTGCGAGTGCTCCAAGTACCTAAAACCGTATTTCTGCCGTCAATACGTACGGCAACTACACCAACGGCGCGCACCCCAAGCTGAACACGGCGGTCGACACGAACTGGGCCGGCGGCGGCGACGACGGCGCGGGCATCACCATCCAGGACTGTGACGCCACCAACTCCAGCCAGGTCTGGGCTCTGACGGCGAACTGAGTCAGCGCGTTCGGTCGCCGCGGACGGTGAGCTCGCTGGTCCGCGGGACGCCGCGCAAAGCCCCCAGCACCATGTTGCGGGAGACGACGCGCTGGTGCAGTGCTTGGATCCGTTCGGGTGATGCCGTCGAATCGAGGATGGCGTGCAGGTGCAGCGACAGGAAGCACGGGGCGGCGTCGGCGGGGGCCTGGAGGCCCGCCAGACCGTCGAACTCTCCGCGCGGGTCGAACAGGCCGTCGAGGACCAACTCGACACGCGAAAGCGGGACCTGGAGATGCGCGGCCAGCATCGGGTAGTCGGAGCCGGCGCAGGTGGCCGCGGCCACGAACATCTGCTCCCAGGGGAACACGATGTCGTCGGGATTGCCTCGTAGCGCCTCGGGGCGCTCCAGTCGCGTTGTAACGGCATACGGATTCGACGCATCCGGGCTCCAGACGTAGCGGGAGCGGTAGGTCCCGCGTACGCGGTCGCCGTGGACGCGGAAAGCGTCGACGATCTCTTCCACGGTGTTTGCTTCTCGGCCAAAGACGTTCGGCATGATGCACCTCCGTCTGGGAGGCGTTACGTCCGACGTAACGGCGTGACGCGCCCGGCCCGCTTGCGATCGCGCGCCGGACGTGGGATCGAAATCGCATGGGGGGCGGCAGCACGAGCGCGGAGCTGGTCGGTCGCGAAAGGGAGCTCGCCGATCTGGTCGCGTTGCTCGACGAGGCGTCTGCAGGTCGCGGTGGATTGGCGCTGCTGGTCGGGGAGCCGGGAATCGGCAAGTCTCGGCTGGCCGCGGAAGTGGCCGCGGTGGGCTCGCTGCGCGGGTTCCGGGTCGGTTGGGGGCGGGCCTGGGAGGGTGGTGGCGCGCCCACGTATGACCCGTGGACGCGCGCGCTGGAGGCGGTGGGCGCCCCCACACCCGATGCAGCCGCCGCCACCGCCGTCGACAGCGACGCGGCTCGGTTTCAGCTTTTCCGTCGCGTCGTGGACGGGTTGGCCAGGCTGTCCGGCCAATCACCCATCCTGCTGATCCTGGACGACCTGCACGCGGCCGACAGCTCGTCGCTGCGCATGCTGAGCTTCGTTGCCCGCGAGCTGCACGGGACGCGCGTCGCGATCATCGCCACGCGCCGTGACCTGGACCCGGCGATCACGCCCGACGCCGAGGCGCTGCTGGCGCGCGTCGGCCGTGAGGGGCGCGTCCACATGCTCGGTCGTCTGAACGAGGCAGCCGTCGCCCACCTGGTGCGCGCGCACGGTCCACAACTGCCAGCCGGGCTGGTAGCGCCCATCTGGGCGGCTACCCGCGGCAACCCGCTGTTCGTGCGGGAGGTCGTTTCCTTGCTGGCGGCCGATCCAGGCAAGGCGCGCACGGGCGAGATTCCCATCCCGTACACCGTCCGGGACATCGTTCGCCAGCGCGCCGCGCCGCTGGGTGCGAGGGCGCGGCAGCTCCTGGAGGTGGCGGCTCTGTTCGGGGGCGAGGCAGAGCCCGCGCTGGTTGCGCAGGTGCTGGGCCAGGACGTGGCGGCGGTCGCGGCCGCGGCCGGCGAGCTGGAGCGCTCTGGCCTGGTGGTGGTGCAGCCGAGTGGGCGGCCGGGTTTTCCCCACGGCCTCATTCGCGACGCCGTCCGCGCCGATATCCCGCGGGACCGCCGCGGCAGGTGGCACGGGGCCATCGCCGAGGCGCTCGAGCGTGCCGGTGACGGGACAGTCGTGGAGGTGGCCCATCACGCGCTGGAGGCTGGGTTGCCCGACCGGTTGGTCGAGCGGGTCTCGCGCGCGGCGCAGGCGTTGAGCGCCGTCTTCGCTGACGACGACGCCGCCGGACTGCTCGCGCGCGGTGCGGCCGTGTTGGAAGTCGCGCGCGATGCGCGCCGGGTCGCCGAACTGCAGGTCTTGTTGGGGCGCACGCTGATCCGCTGCGGCGATCTGGCTGGCGGGCGCGCCGCGTGCGCGCGGGCGGCCGCGCAGGCGCGCCTCGACGGAGACGCGACGTTGCTGGGTCGCGCGGCACTGGCCCATGCGACCGACGACACACAAGGGCAGACAGAGGCGGCGACGCACGCCCTGCTGGGGGAAGCGCTGGCACGCCTCGAGTCCCCGACGAGTCTGCGCGTCCGCCTGCAGGCCCGATGGGCGGCCAGCGCGCAGCCCGCGCCAGATCCGGCCGCGCCGGCGCAGGTGGCGCTGGCCGCCGTTGGCGATGCCCGCGCGCTGGGGGACGAGGCTGTGCTCCTGGACGTCCTTCACAACGCGGGCGGAGCCTTCGGCGAGGCGGCGTTCGCTCCCGATCTGGTCGGCATGCACCTGGAGGCAGTCCAGCTCGCCGAACGCGCGGGCGATCGGGGGAAGCTGCTGCGCGCTCGCGTGCGTCTGGTGTTCGCGCTGCTAGAGACCGGGGATGTCGCCGGCGCCGACGCGCACATCGAGGCGCTGGACAGCGACGCGCGCGCGACGGGTCAGCCGCGCTACATGTGGCACGCGCCGCTGTTCCGGTCGATGCGCGCGGTCCAGGACGGACGGTTCGCGGACGCCGAAGGCCTGGCGGACGAAGCGGGTGAGCTTGCGCTCCAATCGCGCGATCCGCTCGCGCGCGTCTGCCTGCTGACCCATCGGTTCGCCCGGCTGCGCGCGCAGGGGCGCGCCGCGGAACTGCGCGCAATCGAGCCCGAAATCCTGGCGATGGTCAGCCGATGGAACGACGCCGCCGCCTACACGGACCTGATGATCGCGCTCATTCGGGCCACGGCAGGCGACGTGGATGTGGCGCGCCGGCACCTGTTGCGCGTGCCGCGCGATTCGACGCCGGCGCGTGTTCGCGCTGCCGTCGCCGCGCTGGCGACGATCGCCGTGCGCGTGGGCGAGCGTGGCTGGGCGGGTGAGCTTTACGGGCGCCTGCAGCCCGAGGCGGCGCGCTGGCACGTGCTGATGTTCGGCGGGTTCGCGGTCGAGGCCACCTACGCGCGCCTGCTCGGCGGGCTGGCCGCGTTGCTGGGTCGCGACGCCGAATCGGACGCCTACCACGAAGCGGCACTGGCGCGGGCGGAAGAGGCCGGGGCGCTGCCCGAGCAGGCGCGCGTGCTGGCCGCGCACGGTGCTGCGCTGGCCGCTCGCTCGTCGGCCGACCAACGCAGCCGCGGGCAGGCGATGCTGGCGCGGGCCGCGGCGCTGGCCCAGGAGCTGGGGCTGCAGGACGTCGTGGCCGCAACCGAGCAGGTCGCGGACATCTCGTCGCCGGCTTCGCCGTCCGTTCCCGGAGCTGGGCGACACGGCACCGATCCGGTGGGCGACCAGGTATTGACGCTCACGTCCGAGGGCGAGACGTGGCTGGTCCGCGTCGGATCCAGCGCCGTGCGCCTCAAAGACAGTCGAGGGCTGCGCTATGTCGCGCGTCTGGTCGCCGAGCCCGGTCGCGAGCTGCACAGCCTGGACCTGGCCGGTGCCGGCACCGAAGCCGATGCCGGCGACGCCGGCGAGCTGCTGGACGCGCCCGCCGCCGCCGCGTACCGCCGCCGCCTCGCCGAGCTGGACGATGAAGCCCGTGAGGCGGAAGGCTGGAACGACGGCGCGCGACGCGCGCGTGTCCGCAGCGAGATGGAGTTCCTGTCCGCCGAGCTGGCACGCGGGCTGGGCCTCGGCGGACGGGCGCGTCGCGGCGGCTCCGCCGCCGAGCGGGCGAGAGTGGCGGTCACGCGGCGCATCCGCGAGGTCATCCGGCGCGTCGCCGAGCAGGCGCCCGAGCTGGGCCGGCATCTGGAAGCCACCCTCAAGACCGGGACCTACTGTTCATACAGGCCGATGTGACAACGGCCGCCGCGGGTGGTCGTCACAGAGTTCCTTGGAATGTCACGCCTCCAGGGGCGGAGGTGACGACATGCAGATCAAGACGAAGATCGGGACAGCGTTCGCGGCGCTCGTGATTCTGGCAGCCGGTAGCGGCGCTGGTGCCGCCCCACCGCCGCCAGAGACGAAGGACCTGGCACGCCTGGTCGGCTCCTGGAAGGGAACCGGCTCGATGGCGATCGGAAGCGACAAGGCCGACGGTATCAAGGTCACCTGGACCTGCCGGGCCGTCTCCGGCGGTTCGGGCGTGGCGTGCGACGCGGTGATGACCGGGATCCCGGGGGTAGATCGTTACGAGGAGACGGACCTCTTCGGGTATGACCCGGGCACCGGCAAGCTCCACTGGTTCGCCGTCACGAACGCCGGCGAAACCCACGACCACGTCGGCGGCCCCTGGAACGGCCAGTCCGCGCAGTTCGTCTACACCGGCGTGCAAGACCGCAAACCGCTGAAAGAGATCCTCGACCTTTCGTTCAAAGGCGGCAGCGTCGACATCCACGCCCAGACGTTCCTGGACGGCAAGCTGGCGTCGGTCCTTCACGCCACCGCCCGCAAGTGAGCGCCGCCGGCTAGAACTCCGCGCGCAGGCCGAGGAGCGGCAGGATGGGCAGGCCGCGGTTCACCTTGGACTGCGTGTAGTCGTAGTTGTAGGCGATGCCTTCCGGGTTGACGTGGTTCGTGGCGTTCTGGACGTCCAGATAGGCGTCCAGCAGCCAGCGGTCGAACACCCACTGCTTGTCGAGGCGGACGTCCAGCGCCACGAACGGCGGCTGGCGGGCGCTGTTCACCTTGCCGAAGACAGGGTCGTACTCGTCGGTGATGCTGTTGAACACGCTGCCAATCACCGGCGTCTGAGGGTTCCCGCTGACGTAACGGAATCGCGAGGCCAGGCGGAAGTGCCGCGGCAGATCGTACGACGCCACGGCGGTCAGGATGTGGGTCTGGTCGAAGTCGAACAGGCGCCAGTCGGTCTGGCCGGAGTCCAGGCGCTCGGAACGGGACAGCGTGTACGCGATCCAGCCGACGAACCCGTTGCTGAGCTCGCGTCGCGCCACCAGCTCGAGCCCGATCACGCGGCCGCGACCGCCGTTGTCGTAGGTGACGGGGACGTCGACGCCGTTCTCGACGCGGGTGGCGTCGGTCGGGCTGACCAGGTTCGACAGCCGCTTGTAGAAGCCGGTCGCGTCCAGGGTCGTCCCGGGCCATGGCCTCCACTCCGCCCCGACGGCTGCGTGAATCGCGCGCTCGGCCTTCAGGCCCGGGTTGCCGAAGGCGGGGTCGGTCTCCTCGACGTCGGGCGGCTGGTCGTAAATCCCCAGCGCGCCCTTCAGCGCCCAGCGCGGTGACAGCTCCTCGCGCACGGACAGGCGCGGGGCGAGCACGCCCTGATGAATGATCTCGTAGTAGTCGGCCCGCAGCCCGGCGGCGATCAGCAGCGGCTTCGTCGGATGCACCTCGATCTCGGCGAAGGCGGCGGGCGACGACACCCATCCCCAGCGCACGGTCGTCTCGCGCGTCTGACTGAGGTCCTGGTTGGCCATGGGCTGCCCCTCGTTCGGCGGCTCGGGCAGGCGGACGTGTCCGCTGTAGCTTTCCGTGCGCGCGTCGATGCCAGCGACCAGCGTCGCCCAGGGCGTCAGGTGCAGGCGCAGCGTGTCGCGCAGCTGGACGACCCGCCGGTGCAGGTCCAGCACCAGATCGCCCGCGCTGATCGTTTCGGCGTCCTGTCCGGCGGACAGCCGCAGCGTGTTCTCGACCCCCTCCCGCGGCGTGTAGCGATCGGCGGCCAGCGCGCGCCAGAAGCCGGTGCGCGCGCTCAGCCGGTTGCCGGTGGCTTGCTGCGAAAAATCGGCGGGGTTCTTGAACAGCAGCGCCAGGCGATCGTCGGCGCCGAACACCATCGCGCGCAGGTCGTGCGCGGGCGACAGGCGGTAGTTGGCCAGCAGCTGCCCGTCATAGTAGACGGGCGCGGTCACCAGCGCGACCGATGCGTCGCTGGGGACGACCGCGTTCAGGATGGCGTCCAGGTAGCTGCGGCGCGCGGCGACGGCGATGCCGCCGCGGTTGCCCAGCGGCGCCTCGAGGTACACGCCCGTGTCGAGCACGCTGATGTCGATCGAGCCGCCGAAGCGTCGCGGCTTCAGCTCCTTCAGGTGCACGTCGACGATGCCCGCGTCGGCGCGCCCGTACTCGGGCGAGAAGTTGCCCGGCACGAACTCGATGTTGTCGATGACCCGTTCGGGCAGCACGCTGCGCAGACCGCCGAAGTGGTAGACCAGCGGCACGTCGATTCCGTCGACGAAGATTTGCGTGTCCTCGGGGGCCGAGCCGCGCACGATGAGCAGGCCGCTGCCGGCGGGCGCGCGCGCCACGCCCGCCAGGTTCTGCACCACCGCCAGTGGATCGCCGGCGGTGCCGGGGACCCTGTCGATGACGTCCGCG
>JBJMQQ010000060.1:0-13117 GCA_045802645.1 Polyangia bacterium | reverse complement strand
TTACGCGCCCAAGGGGATCGGTGCGCTCTACGTGCGCCGCAAGGGCCCGCGCGTCCGCCTCGCGCCCGTGATCCACGGCGGCGGGCACGAGCGCGGCATGCGCTCGGGAACGCTGAACGTGCCGGGCATCGTCGGCTTCGGCAAGGCGGCCGAGCTGTGCGCGACCGAGATGGAGAGCGAGGCCAAGCGCCTCTTCACGCTGCGCGAGCGGCTGCGCAACGGCATCCAGTCGCAGGTGACCGACACGTACGTGAACGGCTCGATGGAGCACCGGCTGCCGGGCAGCCTGAACATCAGCTTCGCCTACGTCGAGGGTGAGGCGATGCTGATGGGGCTCAAGGACGTGGCGGTCTCGTCGGGGTCGGCCTGCACGTCGGCCTCGCTGGAGCCGTCGTACGTGCTGCGCGCCGTCGGCGTCGAAGAAGAGATGGCGCACACCTCGATCCGCTTCGGCCTCGGACGCTTCAACACCGAGGAAGAGGTCGACTACGTCATCAAGCTGGTGGTCGGCAAGGTCAACAAGCTGCGTGAGCTCTCGCCGCTTTATGAGATGGCGCAGCAGGGAATCGACATCAAAAGCATTCAGTGGGCGGCGCACTAGGCGCCCTGGCATCAAAGGACAAACGTCATGGCGTACAGCGAAAAAGTCATCGAGCACTACGAGAACCCGCGCAACGTCGGGAGCTTCGACAAGGACGATCCCAGCGTGCGGACAGGCCTGGTGGGTGCCCCGGCTTGCGGCGACGTGATGAAGCTGCAGCTCAAGATCAACGATGATGGCGTCATCGAAGACGCCAAGTTCAAGACCTTTGGTTGCGGCTCGGCCATCGCTTCGTCGTCGCTGGCGACCGAGTGGGTCAAGGGGATGACGATCGACCAGGCGATGGAGATCAAGAACACGCAGATCGTCGAAGAGCTGAACCTTCCGCCGGTGAAGATTCACTGCTCCGTCCTGGCCGAGGACGCCATCAAGGGCGCCATCGCCGACTACAAGGCCAAGCGCGCCGCCAAGCAAGGCGCCGCTGCTGCCAATCCCGCGGCCTCCGCTGCGGCGACGGGCACGGTCGCGGGCTGAGGGAGCGGGGCCGTGGCCATCGCAGTCTCCGATCGGGCCGTCGCCGAGATCAAGAAGGCGGCCGCTCAGCGTCCCACGCCCCCCAAGGGGCTGCGCGTCGGGATTCGCGGAGGCGGCTGCACGGGGTTCTCGTATCTTTTCGAGTGGTCGGACACCGAGCCGCGTCCCGAGGACAAGGTGCTCTCGTACGAGGACGGTGCGGTGCGCGTCTTCATCGATCCCAAGAGCTACCTGTACCTGGACGGGTCGACGCTGGGGTACCAGACGACGATGGTCGCGCGCGGTTTCAAGTTCGAGAACCCCAACGTGAAGGGGTCCTGCGGCTGCGGCGAGTCGGTCCAGTTCTAGGGGTCGGACGTGATTTGTTGGTCGTGTGAGCGCGAAGGGGGCGGCGGCCCATTGTGCGCGGCGTGCGGCGCCCTGTTGCCCGCCGACGACAAGCAAGATCGATTCGCCGTCCTGGGGTTGCCGCGCAAGTTTTCGGCCGACCTGGCCGCCGCGGAGAGCAACTTCAAGAAGCTGTCGCGGCAAGTGCACCCGGACCGGTTCGCGACCGCTGATCCGCGCGCCCGCAAGGCGGCGCTGTCGCGGACGGTGCAACTGAACGAGTCCTGGCGGACGTTGAAGGATCCGATTCGCCGTGCGGAGTACCTGCTGGAGCTGGCCGGCTTCGGCCTCAAGGGCGACGATCGGAAGCGTTCGACCGAGGCGTCGACGCGTGAGGTCGCCGCACCCCCGGCGCTGCTGATGGAGATCCTCGAGCTGCGGGAAGAGCTGGCCGACGCGCAGCGGGCCGGCAACACGAACAAGGTTCGCGCCATGGCCCAGGCGATGCGCGCCCGCCATACGGAGACGCTGTCCGCGCTCGCGGCCGCGCTGGAGGATCCGGCGGCGGGCAACCTGGAAGAGGCGGCGCGGTTGATGGTCGCGCTGAGGTACTACCAGCGTTTCCTCGACGAGGTGCCCGCCCAAGAAGCGCCGCACGGAGCTGCCGACGAGGCCGCCCATGGCTGAAGCGCTGCTGCAGATCGGCGAGCCGGGGCAGACGCGCCCCAAGCGTGCGTGCCGCACGCGCGCGGTGGGGATCGATCTCGGGACGACCAACTCGCTCATCGCGGTCGTCGACGGCGGCAAGCCGGTGTGCTTGCCCGACGCCCAAGGCGACGCGATCGTGCCGTCAGTGGTGCACTACGCGGCGGACGGTTCCATCGTCGTGGGGGCAGAGGCGCGCGACCAGTTGGCCGCCCAGTTCCCACGCGACACCATCGCGTCGGTCAAACGGTTCATGGGGCGCGGCCCGCAGGACGCCGAGGCGACACGCCGGCTGACGCCCTATGAATTCGCGCCAGCCGCAGGTGACGGGCAGGTCGTCCGGTTCGCGGTTGCCGGCGGGCGGACCGTCACGCCGATGGAAGTTTCGGCCGAAATTCTGAAGGTGTTGAAGACCCGCGCCGAGGGTGAGCTGGGCGGGACCCTGGCCGGCGCCGTCATCACGGTGCCCGCGTACTTCGACGACGGGCAGCGGCAGGCGACGCGCGACGCAGGTCGCCTGGCCGGACTGGAGGTCTTGCGCCTCATCAACGAGCCGACCGCGGCGGCGGTGGCCTACGGTCTGGACAAGCAGGCCGAGGGGACGTTCGCGGTGTTCGATCTGGGCGGCGGCACGTTCGACGTTTCGATCCTCAAGCTCGAGGACGGTGTGTTCGAGGTGAAGTCGACGGGCGGCGATTCGGCCCTTGGCGGCGACGACTTCGACCGGGCGATTGCCGAGCTGCTGCTGCAGAAGCTCCGCGAAGCTGCGCCGCACGACCGCGCCGTCGGCGCGCTGTCGGGGGCGTCGGGCGCCGTGGCGGATCTCGCGACGGCGCAGCGCTGGCGGCAGGTGCTGGACGCGGCGCGCGCAATGAAGGAAGCGCTCACGTTCCGTCCCGACGTCTCGTTCGACCTCGCGACGGACGACGGCACCGTCACGGTGGGGCTCACGCGGACCGAGATGGAGCTGGTCGTCGAGCCGGTGCTGGCGCGCTGTACGCCGCCGGTGCGGCGCGCGCTGGCCGACGCCGCGGTCAACGCTGCGGCTCTTTCCGGAGTCATCCTGGTCGGCGGCGCGACGCGCATGCCGCTGGTCCAGCAGTTCGTCGAGAAGCTGTTCGGACGGGCGCCGCTGGGCGACATCGATCCCGATCAGGTCGTCGCGCTGGGTGCCGCCCTTCAGGCCGACGCGCTGGCCGGCGGATCGACCGAGGGCGACATGCTGCTGCTGGACGTCGTCCCGCTGTCGCTGGGGCTCGAGACGATGGGCGGCGTCGTTGAAAAGCTGATTCACCGGAACACGACGGTTCCATGCGGCGCGACCCAGACTTTCACAACGTTCGCGGACAAGCAGACCGGCTTCGACCTGCACGTCGTCCAGGGCGAGCGTGAGCTGGCGGATCAGTGCCGCTCGCTGGCGCGGTTCACGCTGAAGGGGATTCCGCCCATGCCGGCCGGGATGGCTCGACTGGAGGTGACGTTCACCGTCGACGCCGACGGCATCCTGCGCGTGGCCGCGCGCGAAGAGACGACCGGACAGGAGGCGTTCGTCCAGGTGAAACCCAGCTACGGTCTCACCGACGAGGAGGTCGAGCGCATGCTGCTCGACTCGTTCGCTCACGCCGAAGAGGACGTGCAAACGCGCCAGCTGACCGAACAGCGCGTGGAGGCGGACCGCATTGCGGCCGCCGCGCGCGCCGCCATGGCCGACTCGCCCGAGCTCTTGACCGACGACGACCGACGCGCGATCGACGCCGCGCTGGCGAACCTGGCGACGGTGCGGGAGGGAAGCGATCACCACGTCATCCGCCGCGCTGTCGAGGCGCTGGACGAGGCATCCAAGGCTTTCGCCGGCCGCCGCATGAACGTCGCCTTCGAGCGCGGGTTGCGCGGCAAGGATGTCGGCGAGGTCGAGGCGAAGGCGGACGAAACCGCCGGCAAGCGTGACCTCGCGGCGCGCGTGGCCAGCCACGCGGGCCACAGCCACGAAAGAGGGCATTGATGCCGAAGGTGCGTTTCGAACCGGATGGGATCGAGATCGAGGTGCCGATCGGGAGCAGCATCCTCGAGGCGTCCAACAAGGCACACGCCCAGGTTGGGTCGGCGTGCGGCGGCGTTTGCGCCTGCTCCACCTGTCACGTTTATGTGAAGCAGGGGTTGGACGCGCTGCCGCCGCCGTCCGACCGTGAAGAGGACATCATGGACAAGGCCTTCGACGTGAAAGCCAATTCACGCCTGGGGTGCCAGTCCAAGATCCTGAAAGACGTCACGGTGGTCGTCGAGATCAGCCGCGAGAGCCGCCAGGCCTTCCTGGACGAGCACCCCGAGATTCGTGCCGCGTTGAAGCAAGCCGCCAGCGGCACCCGCTGAGGCCAGGAACGCTCGAGGGCTTGCAGGCTGATCGGGGTAAGCTGCCCGGATGCGCAGCCAGGGCGTCAGTGCGTCATGCCGGCTGATCTTGCTCCTCGCCCTCATGGGGTGCGGGTCGAGCTCGGCGAGCTCCGACGGTGGTCACCACACGGGCGACGGATCGCCCGACCAGGGGACCACGCCGATTCACAGGCCGACTGACGCCGCGGCAGACGGGCCGGCTGGGGATGGCGGAGCCTGCAGCTGCACGACTGACGGACAGGTACTGCACATGACCTGGGCCTGCTATTGCGCGGCGTATGGCTGCCCGACCGTGAAGCCGAATTGCGGCCCGCTCTTCACCTGGACGTTGGCCTGCGGCCTGCTCGTCGGCACCTGGAACAACGGCGGCGTCGTCAACAAACGGGTGTTCGACAGCAAGGGTGCGGTCGTTGGCGTTCGGCTGTCGAGCGGCATCGCCGACTATGGCTGCGCCGGCGTGGACAGCGGCACCGCGACGATCATTCAGGCGGGCCAGCTCCCGGCCGATTCGTGCGCGCCGGCCCCATGCGTCTGCAACCTGGACGGCACCGTCGATTGCTCCGTTCCCGACGGCGGAACCCTCTGACCGCGACGTCCGACGTCCATGAGTGAGCTGCGCCTGGACGTGTTGCTGGCGCGCAACCTCGGGTCTTCGCGCACGGCGGTCCGTGCCGCGATCGCCGACGGCGTCGTCGTGATGGACGGGGTGCCGATCACGAACCCGCGCCACCCCATCCCCGCCGAACGACTGCCCGTGACCGTGACCGTCGACGGCGTCGAGCAGCGCCTGTTCGACCGGGTGCGCATCCTGATGAACAAGCCGCTTGGTTGCGTGACCGCGCTGCGCGACGCGCGCCACCCAACGGCCTACGCGCTGCTGCGGGACGCCCCGCTGCAGGGCGAATTGCGGGCCGTCGGCCGCCTGGACCTCGATACGACCGGCCTGCTGCTGTGGACGAACGACGGCGCCGAGATCCAGCGCCTGACCCACCCGAAGCGCGCTGTGCCGCGCGTCTACCAGGCGGCGCTGGCGAGTCCGTTCGCGCCGTTGCCGCCGGCGCTGCGGCTCGACGACGGGTACGAACCAAACGTCCTCGAGCTGCGCGAGCTGTCACGCGCGGAGGCCCACCCCAGCTTGACCGTCCCGCCGGACGCCGCCCTCGTCGCCGCGATCACCATCGGCGGCGGCGCTTACCACGAGGTCCGGCGCATCTTCGCTGCGCTGGGGAGCCACGTCCTGGGCCTGTGCCGCGTTCAGTTCGGCCGGCTCACGCTGCCCGTCGATCTACCGCTGGGCGACTATCGGATCGTCGCCGGGGAACCCTAGCGGGCTCCCCGGCTGTCTTCCTGATGGCTGTTGAACAGTTGCTGATGGTTGCGTGAAGTCTGCTCACGTCGCGACGTGAATTCTGGCCGACGCGACCTCGTGGGCGCTCGGGACGGTCGGCTGCGCCGTGTTCTCGGCGGTGACCATGATCTCGAACGAGGTGTACGGCGTGCTCGTTTGCAGCTTCGCGGTGTCGTCCTTGTCGGGCGACAGAACGCCGATGTTCACCGGGCGGCCGTCATCGGGCTTCAGCCAGACGACGTACGTGCTGGCGCCGGAGAACGCCGCTTCGGCGGGCGCCAGATGCTTGGCCTCGAGCTTGAGGTTGCGATTCCCCTTCTCGCCGGTCGCGATCTGCACCTTGGCTTGCACTGCCGGCGTGGCCTCTTCGGACTTCATCGTCCAGGTTTGTTGATTGCGGCCCAGCATGTCGTTGGTGGTCGAACAAGCGCCGAACACCAACGTCCCTGCCACGGCCCCTGCCAATCCGATTCGCTTGATTGTGTTCATGGTGACCCCTAGCCCGAAGTTGGGGACCAGCCCGCGTGCGGCAATGGACCAGGTCGGGTCAATGCAGGAAGGGATGATGCTCGCGCTGGCGGGCCGCCTCACATGCGGCCCGGCGCGCTCGGGTGCGGCCGCGCGGTCTCCAGGCGAAACAGATATCGGAATCCGGCCGCCACCGTGTAATCCACGTACGCAGGGCCGGCCAGCTGCGTTCCCATCCGCGCAAACAGGCCGACGCGCCCAATGACCAGGCTGCCAACCTCCGCCAAACCGTAGACGCGCCCGACGGCGCCGCCCGGGAAGTCGACGGTCGTCTGCACATCCAGCTTGAGCCAGTTGAAGTCCTTGCCGAACAAGATGCTGCCGACGTCGGTCGCCAGCTGATTCGTGTCCGGGCGGTTGCTGGCGCCGGCGACCGAGAACTGCTGCTGTGCGACCGCGTACGCCAGCCACCAGCGATACGGTTTGATCGCGGCCCCGAGCCCCAGGATCGGCTGCAGCTTCCCCGAGCCCAGCGCGGGCTGCGTCGCGCTGTTCAGCTCCGCCCCGG
Source organism: Polyangia bacterium (assembly GCA_045802645.1). Lineage (GTDB taxonomy): Bacteria > Myxococcota_A > Polyangia > Fen-1088 > Fen-1088 > JADGRB01. The sequence goes on along the minus strand of JBJMQQ010000060.1, from coordinate 6,235 downwards.
CCAGCACCGCCGCGACGAAGCGAGGCGTCGAGCCGACGATCACGACCAGGCCGAACTGGATGTCGCCGAGGCCGGCGACCTGCCCCATCGGCGTCTCGATGATCCGCGCCGGGCTCTGATAGCGAAGCAGCACGCGGCGGAGAAACTGAATGTCGAGCTCGAGGACCGTGTCGTGCACGGCCACGCCGCTCTCCAGCTTCGTGAACACTTGTCGCAGCTCCAGCCGCGGAATCAGCTCGACGGGGCTGACGCCGGCGCCGCTGGTGGGCTCCTTGGCAGTCTCGGCCTCGGCCTGTTCGTCCGCGTCCGACGACGCCGGTGCTGCGGGCGCGGGGTCCGCGGCCAGCACGGCCGCGCAAAGAACGATCGCCAACGGTGTCACGGGATTGGCCTTCATGGTGAGGCGGCCCGCGTCCGGTGGCGGCTCAGGTGGTATCAAGAAACGGATGAAAGTTCTGCACGTCGTCCTGGTCGAGCCGGAGATTCACTGGAACACCGGCAACGCGGGGCGGACGTGCCTGGCCGCCGACGCGCAGCTTCACCTGGTTGCGCCGCTCGGCTTCTCGCTGGACGACAAGAACGTTCGGCGCGCGGGGCTCGACTACTGGCCACGCGTCCAGCCGCAACTCTGGGGCAGCTGGGCGGAGCTGGAGGCGGCCCTGCCGTCGCTGGGGACGCCGTTCTTCTTCACGGCGCGCGGCCAGCGTTCATTCCAGGAGGTGACCTACCCGCGGCCGGCGGTCCTGATCTTCGGGCGTGAGAGCGTCGGGTTGCCGCAGGACGTCCTGGACCGGCACGCCGGCGCCACGGTGGCGATCCCCATGCGCGACCCGGAGGTCCGTTCGCTGAACCTGTCGACCTCCGTCGCGCTGGCGGCCTACGAGGTGCGGCGCCAGTGGGGCTGGCGCCAGTCGTAGGTCAGGCGGCCGCGTCCATCGATTGCTCGATGGTCGGGCGGCGCACGTCGGTCGCCAGGTGCAGCTTCTCGAGGAGGACGATCGTGTACCAGCCCAAGTCCAGCTGACCGGGCGTCCAGCCGAGGCGCGCCGAGCCGGGGCGGTCGTGGTGATTCTGGTGCCAGTTCTCGCCCTGGAAGAAGTGCATCAGCGAGAGCCAGCGAACGTTCATCGCCGTGCCCTCGGGGCCGGCTTCCTTCTTCAGATGGCAGACGCTGTTCACGAAGCACTGCGCGTGCAGCGCGAACACCAGGCGGATCGGCCCCAGCCAGAAGAAGGCCGTCCAGCCGAAGACCAGCGGTCCGAAGAGCGCGATCATCGACAGGGGCAGCTGCAGCTTCCACCACAGCCGGTTCGTCTGCGTGTCCAGATCCTTGCAGTAGCGCTTGATGGGGGGCGGCCCCGCCTGCCAGAGCCAGCGCAGGTGCGACCACCAGAAGCCGCCGATCTTGGGGCTCGAGATGTCTTCGGGCGTATCCGACTTGGCGTGGTGCAGCCGGTGGTTGGCCGCCCAGGACAGCGGCGAGCCCGACCCGTTCAGCATCGCGAAGAACGTCAGCAGGTTGCGCACGAACGGGTTGAGACGCACCGACTTGTGCGCCATCGCCCGGTGGAACGCGACCGTGGTGCCGAGGCCGCCCAGGAAGTGCAGCCCGGCCGCCGCCAGGAAGATCGGCCAACCCGGGATTGGCCGCACGATCAGACCGACCACCGCGAAAATGTGGATCGACATGATCCAGGCGAAGGTCGGGCCGTCGCCGCGCGCCGGCCGCCACCAGGGCTGCTTCCACGGTTGGAACTTCGCCATCTCGGCCGCGTCGAGCGCCGGCAGCGGTGCCACGGTGCTCATTCGCCGCCCAGAGCGGTGGCGTGCATGCCCACGTCGCGCAGGAGCCCCTGATCCGCTTCCACGTCTGGATTTCCGGTCGTCAAAAGCTTCTCCCCGTAAAAGATCGAGTTAGCCCCTGCCAGGAAACAAAGCACCTGCGCCTCGCGCGTGAGCGCGTCGCGCCCGGCGGACAGCCGGACACGCGCCTTCGGGATCAGGATGCGCGCCGTCGCAATCATGCGTACGAGCTCCAGCGGGTCAACACGCGGCCGATCCGAAAGTGCCGTCCGCATGCCGTCCGGCATCGTCGCCAGCGCGTTGACCGGGACACTCTCGGGCTGCGGGTCCAGGTTGGCGAGCGTGGCCAGCATCGCGCAGCGGTCGTCGATCGACTCGCCCATGCCGATGATGCCGCCACAGCAGACCGTGATTCCGGCCTTCCGGACGTTCTCCAGCGTGCGGAGCCGGTCGTCATACGTGCGCGTCGTGATGATCGACTTGTAGTACGCGCGCGAGGTGTCGAGGTTGTGGTTGTAGGCGGTCAGGCCGGCCTCGCCCAGGCGCTTGGCCTGATCCTCGGTCAGCATGCCCAGCGTGCAGCAGGCTTCCATGCCCAGCGCGCGGACGCCCCGCACCATCGTGAGCACGTCATCGAACGCCGGGCCGTCCTTGACCTCACGCCAGGCCGCGCCCATGCAGAAGCGCGACGCCCCGGAGGCCTTGGCGCGGGCAGCCGCCTCCAGCACCTCGGGCGGCTTCATCATCTTCTGACGCTCGAGGCCGGTTTCGTACCGCGACGACTGCGTGCAGTAGGAGCAATCTTCGGGGCAGCCGCCGGTCTTCACCGACAACAGGGAGCACAGCTGCACCTCCGTCGGCGGATGATGCTCGCGGTGCACGCCCTGCGCGCGAAAGACCAGCTCGGGAATCGGCAGATCGTGAATCTGCCGGACCTGTGTGACGGTGTAGTCGTGACGCGACAAGCGGCCCTATTTACCACGGCGGGCGGGGGGGCCGCCACGCCCCGATTAGACCAGCTCCGTCAACGCGTACGCTTGGGGGCTAATTGACGCGGCGAAGGACGATCAGGACGCGGACGGTCAGCCACCGGGCGCTTTCGCGCTCTTTCGGGTTCACGGGGGCCGCGGCGGCCGACTTGGAAGCCGGCTCGGGCTTACTGGGCGCGCCGGGATACCAGAGACCGTCGGCGTTCTGGCGCCCGCGCACGTACGCCTCCGCCGTGCGCACGCCGGAGTTCTCTTTGCCGAGCCCGACGGCTGTCACGCCGTCCAGCGCGTCCAGGACATCGGTCCAGAAGCGCGGCTCGTTGATCTGCTCCCAGTAGGCCGCTGCCTTGCGATCCGGGTAGCGGTCGGGTTGCAAAAAGCGGGTCGCCAGCAGCTCGGCTGCGCGCCGCGCCTCGCGCGAGGTCCGGCGCAACGGCGACGACGCGAATGCCCGTAGCGCCATCCCGGTGACCAGGTGGCTGGACGGGCGGGCCGCGGAGTCGGTCCGCACCCCGCGCCAGGCCCAGCCGCCGTCGGCCTGCCGGTTCGCCAGCAGGTACGTGAACCCGCGTTCGACGCGCGGGTCGTCGTCGTAGCCCAGGCGGCACAAGGCCGACAGCGCCCACCCCTGGAAGTGGACCGCCACCGTGCGGGCGCGCGACTCGGGCGTCTCGCCCACCGCGAAATCACCCAGACCGCCGTCCGCGTTCTGTGAGTCCAGCAGCAACTCGGCCGCGCGCGACACGGGATCCTCCGTCTTGCGGAGGCCGTAGTCGGCCATCCGGTCCAGCGCGCGCAGCGTCGCCACGGCGCGGGCGAACTTGGCCGGCCCCAGCGCCTTTCGGGCGGCTTGGGGGGGAATGCGCCGTTCTTCTCCTGCTTGCGCAGGAAAGCTTTCACCTCGGCATATTTCAGCACCTCTTCGGCGCGCGGCGCTTCGTCGTCGTCGATCAGGTCCCGCCGCACGCGCGCCACCAACGCCTCGCTCCCTTCGCGCAGCAGAATCGGGACCGGGTCGCGGCCGAGGCGCGCGCGCCAGCCCGAGGGGAACCGGGTGGGTGTCCCCGGCGGCGGCGCGGGCGTCAGACGGTTCATCTCACGGAAGCGTATCGCAAAAACCCGACGCGCGGACCGCATCGCCGACGATTTTCAAGACAAAAAATTAATGCGCCATCGCCTGCCGCCGGCTTTGTGTCGCGCCGCGAGCGATTTCGATGCCGAAGCGCGCTGGGCGTTGCGCGCGGTCTTCTTCCAAGTAAGACTGTACGCCCCAACCCCACCGAGCCCGGATGAGCTCCCCCGAACGCCCCTCGAAGCAGCAAGCTTTTTTGGCGCTCCTTAAAGAGGGGTGGACCTCGCTCCATCTCGATGCGCGCCGTACTGGTGTCCTCGTTCCGGAGTCCTTCCGGGGTGAGGCGCACTTGATTTTGCAATACGGGCACGACCTGCCGATCCCGATCCCTGACCTGGACATCGACCAGGACGGCGTTCGGGCCACGCTGTCGTTCTCGCGGAACGCACATTCGACCTACATCCCCTGGTCGGCGGTCTACGCCGTCACGGGTGCCGACGGTCGGGGCGTGCTGTTCGCCGAGGACGTGCCCAGCGACGTGTCGGTCATCGCCGCACCGCTGTCGGACGCGCCCGCCGAGGCCGTCTCCGACGAGCTGCCGGCGGAGGCAGAGGCGGTCCCAGCCCCGGTGCGCCGCCTGCAATCCGTGCCGGCCCACGCCGAGCCGGCCCCCGATCTGCTGGAGCCGATGGTCGCCAACGCCGGCAGCCGCCGCCGCAAGCGCCCGCAGCTTCGCCTGGTCAAGTAGGGCGAGCGGCTAGGACGGCGGCACCACGGCGTCGGCCAGGAACCTGGCCAGCTCGTCGTGGTGATCGCGGGCGTCCTCGTACCCGAGACGCGCGACCTCGGCGGCGAAGAGGCCGTCGAAGAGGATGTAGGACAGCAGGTCGGCCTCGTTCGCGCCGCGGGCGGTCGCGAGGCGCCGCAACAGTTGAATGCCAGGACCCCCGCCGCTGCCTTTGAAGCGCCCGGTGCGCGCGACCTGCGCCGCGATCTCGCCCAGGTCCGACGACGGGCGAATCATGTATTCGCCGACGATCCGGTAGGGGGCGCCGCGCATCGTGGTGACGACCTCGTCGAAGCGCGCCACGTGGTCGGGGCTGCCCGTCGCGCGCACCGCCTCGATGACGGCGTTGAAGCGGCGCAGGCGGTCCAGGTCGTAGTCGATGTGGTCCAGCAGAAACGCGTCCAGGACCTTGCCGACCAGGAAGGCGGCGCCCGGGAACGGCATCGATTCTTCAGGGACGGCGTTGGTCGTCGGCTGCTGGCGGAGGCCGATCACCAGCACCTTGTCGGCGCCGAGGCGCAGGGCCGGCGACAGCGGCGTGTTCTGCCGTAGGCCGCCGTCGCAGAAAAACCGCTCGCCGATGCAGATCGCCGGGAACAGGATCGGCAGCGCGGCGGAGGCCAGCGCGTGCTCGGCGCCGATGGTGACCGACTGGGCGCGCACGAACGGGTCCTTGCTCCACCCCGGCGCCTGGCCCCGGGCGCTCTGGATGAAGACGACGGTCTTGCCGCTGCCGATGTCCGTCGCGGTGACCGACAGCGACTCGAGGTGGCCCGCCTTGATGTTGTCGCCGATGTGACTCCAGGGGATGAGGCGGCGGACCATTCGCTCGAGCTGCTTGGTCTGCACGATGCCACCCAGGTGGCGCTGACCTTCGATGTCCTCGATGCGGCCGCTGCCGAGAAGGGTGGCCGGCGCGCGCATGAACTCTTTCACGCCGAAGCTGACCATCTCTTCCAGGACGAAGCTCTCCCAGCGGTCGACCAGGATTCGCCCCTGCTGTTCCGGGATGTCGGCCGTGGCGCCAAAGAAGCAGGCATGGATCGCGCCGACGGAGGTGCCGCAGATGATGTCGAACTGAACCTGCCCGCCCAGATCTCCGGCCAGATCCTCGCGGATGTACCTCATGACGCCGGCCTCATAGGCGCCACGCGCGCCGCCTCCGGACAGCACGAGGGCTACCCGTGGACGGTCGCCGCGAGTTCGGGGTCGCGTCGGCGCGCTCATCCCAGTCGCTCCAGAGTATGCGTCTCGCGCAAACGCGCAAGCTCGAACAGCGTCGACGGCGAGATCCTTTGCGGAGATTGGCCGGTCGGGATAGGACGGCGGTCGGGCGATGAAGCGCACGGCGTGGCTGCGGAACCCGCGGATCTGGTCACTGGCGGCGGCGGTCGCGATTCCGCTGGTGTTCATCGCGCCGATGATCGTGACTTGCGTGACTTGTGTGTTCAGCCCGTCGGGCGGCGCGTGTGAGGTCAGCCTGAACCGCATCGGCGGCACCGACGATTGGCGACATTTCGCGACGCTGTGGGAGGCGGCGCGGGTCGCCCTGCGCGAGTTTCATCAGTTTCCGTCGTGGAACCC
>JBJMQQ010000059.1:0-18212 GCA_045802645.1 Polyangia bacterium | reverse complement strand
TCGTCATGACCTCACCGCATATCAGCGAGGCGACAACCAGGAGAGAGCGTGTGCCGATCGCGGCGGACTGGCGGCGTCTGGTTAGCGCGCCGCTGCTGTCGTGCACCGTGATCACGCCGCGGCCGACTGCTGCTCCGCGCGCAGGCGGGCAAGCGCCGCTTCCAGGGGGCGCGCGTCGACCCAGGCATGCTCGTCGAAGTCGCGATCGAGCAGGCCGTGAGCCAGCTGAAAGCGCTTCTGCTGCCCGAACAGCTCCAGTCGTTCCGCCGAGAGGTCCGGCGCCAGGGACAGGTGAAACCCGTCCCGGTAGGCCAGCCGCACCCCTTGGGCGCCCGCGCGCGTTTCTCCCTCGAGGATCTCGTAGATGCGCGACAAGTTCGTCTTCGCCCACTCGGCGGCGCGAAGCGTCTGATACAGGAAGCGCACCAGCAGGTCGAAGTGGTGCGCGAGGAAGTCCTCGTGCACCGTGATCGGTCGGGGCGTTCCGTTGTTCACCCGGAACCGCCGATCCGGCAGCGCGTCCAGGTCGATTCCCACCACCGCGCCCCGCGCCCGAGCGGCTTCGGCTGCTGCCGCCCCCTTGACGTACACCGCGTCGACGCGCCCGTCGAGCAGCGGGTCCAGGCCGTCCCATAACCGTCCCGGCGCCCCGTTGCGCCCGTTCGTTGGATCACCAACCTCGATCAGCCGCACGTCGTCCAGCGTGAGCCCGGCCGAGGCCAGCGCGCCCCGGTACCCCTGCAGGCTCATGCCGCGCGCGATGCTGCGGCCGCGCTTGTTCTCGGCGATGTCATCGGCGCGAAAAACCGGGAGCGCCAGCCGTTTCCCCTTCAGATCGGCGGGCGCGTGAATGTCGGACCCGGGCCGCACCAGGATCGCCTGCCCCTCTTCGATCCAGGTCAGGCCGATGAGGCGGGTCGGCGCGCCTTGCGCCTTCGCGGGGATGGCGAACAGGTTGCCCCCCTCGCGGATCAGGCTGGCGAGCAGGTGATCGTAATGATGGCGCGCCAGGTCGCCCCCCACCTCTTGCAACGTCTGGATGGCGATCCCGTCCGGCTCGAACTCTTGTTGCAGCCAGCCCAGCTTGTAGGCCAGGCCGGTGGCCGTCGGAACCGGGCAGCGTGTGAACCAGATCGTCTCGAGTCCGCTCATGCCGCGCCCCTGATGCCAGGATCGTGCCGCGGCAAACAGGCGCGTCTCGCGGACCTGCACTTCACCCGACTGTGGCGTATTCAGCAGGCGGTGCTGGCCCAGCAGCAACTGCCATTATCTGTCGCGCGGCAGAACGCCGGCGCCGAAGATGGCGGTCACATCGCGCGCGAGACGCTCTGCGTGCGCGACATCGCCGGGCCGGGCGTCGGTGGCGCCGTTGATGATCATGTGCGCGAGACCGTGCACCAGGGCCGTCGCCGCCAGAATGAGCCGCTCGAACGGCAATGGCGCGATGAGTCCCGCGCGTTGCGCTTCACGCATGCGCCGCCCCTCTTCGGCGTAGAAGGCGTCGAACCGCCGCCGGATCTCCTTCGGAATCTTCGCCAGCATGTCCGGCAGCTCCAGCGCTCTGAAGTGCGCCGGGTGCAGAACGGCGAAGCGCACGAAGGCGATGCCCGTGAGCTGAAACCGGCGGCGCTGGTCATCGCCCGCCTGGGCGGTCGCACCCTCCAGCGCGTCCAGAAGATGCTGCGCGCATTCGCCGGCGACGACCGCCAGCAGCGCGTCCTTGTCCTGGAAATGGTGGTAGGGCGCGGCGGGCGAAACGCCGGCGCGCCGGGCGATGTCGCGCAGGGAAAGACCTGCCGCGCCGACCTCCGGGAGGGCGTCCAGCGCCGCCGCGACCAGCGCCTTCCGGAGATCCCGATGGTGGTACGCCTGCTTCTTGCGGCGCGCGGTGGGTCGCATCGCTCCCATCCTCTGGGCAAACGCCAGAACGTCAAGGCGGTTGTCATTCAATCTAAGCAGTGCTTAGATTGCGTCTCGAAGGAGGGAGAGCCATGCCGAGAGCGCGGATCGGACGACACACGATCGAATTCGCCACTACCGGTGACGAGCACCCACACGCGCTCGTGTTGATCACGGGGACGGCGGCCCCGCTGACGATGTGGGACGACGAGTTTTGTGAGGCTCTCGCCGGCCGCGGGTTCCGCGTCGTGCGGTTCGACTACCGCGACACGGGGCGGTCGACGTCGACGCCCGGGGCGATGCCCGGGTCGATCCAGGAGATGATGGCCGCGGTTGGGGAGGGTCGCCTTCAGCCGAGCTTTCGGCTGGAGGATCTCGCCGACGACGTCGTCGGTCTCCTGGACGCGGTCGGCATCGATCGGGCCCACCTTCTCGGGCTTTCCCAGGGCGGCGGTGTCGCGCAGCTCGTGGCCGCACGCGCCCCGCATCGGGTCACGGCGCTCACGCTGGTCGCATGCTCGACCGCGAGCCCGGAGGTTCCGCCGCCCAGCCCCCAAACCATGTCGGTGCTCCTGAGTGCCTTGCCTTGCGATCGGCGGAGCTTCGTCGATTGGAATGTCCTCATGTACACGAACACCGGCGCCAAGAATCCGCCGCCCGACGTCGATTGGATTCGCCGGCGAGCCGAGCGCACCTGGGACCACGGCTGGACGCCCGCCGGATTTCTGCGCCACCTGCTGGCCGTGATCACGGCGACGAACCGGAAGCCGCTGCTCGCGTCGGTGAAGGTTCCCGTCTCCATCGTTCACGGCGCGGCCGACCCGGTCTTTCCCGTCGAGGCTGCCCATCAGCTCGCAACCGCCATCCCGGGCGCCCGGCTGACGCTGGTCCCGGGCATGGGCCACGATCTTCCGCCACCGTTTTGGCCGGTCGTGTTCGAAGCCGTCGGGCGCCCTCACGACGCGGGCGGCAACCAGGCGTAGGCGGCGGCCAGCGCTGCGTGGGCGCCGGATGACAGCGGCGCGCCGTGGCCGACCACCAGCCTGTCGAACTCCAGCGCCAGGATCCGGTCCAGGGCCCGGCGGGCCGCGCGGCGGTCGTCGAACCCCGTCCAGCGGATCGCCCGGCTCAGTGCCAGGCGATCGTAAAAGCCCATCGCGCGAGCGTAGAGCGCCGTCCAGCCGTGGTCGGGGCGCCCCACGTTCTGAACCAGGTCGGCCACGATCAGGGTCCTGGACGCGCGATGCAGCAGCGCGGTCTCGCGGGGCCGGAACCCTTCGATGGCGATCTCGTCGACTCCCTCCAGAAGGGCGGCGTTGGTTGGCTCACCCGACGCGCGATCGATCCGCAGGCCCGGGTGCTTGCGGGCCAATCCTGCGGGCGCGTGCAGGCGGGCAGAGGGGTACGCGGCGGCCCACTCTTCGAGCCCCCGGTGATGGAACAGGTTGGGCGCGTAGAGGTGGCGGACGGGGCCGAGGGCGTCGGTCTGCTGGCGCAACGTCGGCGTGAGCGGCCCCGGCGAATGCACCAGCAGTCCACCGCCCGCCAGGCGCACGATCGTCGTCGTGGCTGTCAGGCGCATACCCAGAAACGAAACCGGCGCGGCGCTCAGCCACACGTCATCCGCGAAGGCGGCTAGCTCAGTCGCTGTCTGCGTCATGGCAGATAGTCAAGCAGGCTTGACGACATGAAGTCAAGTGCGCTTGACGAGCTCTGTCCGGCGGCTGAAGCTGAGGTCCAATGTCACGGAAGCCGGGGTCCTCGATCACGCTGGCCGAACGCCGCAAGTTCGAACGGGCGCGCGACGACGCCACGTTGCAGCTTCTGTTCAAGGCCGCCCGCCTGGCCAACCAGCAGGCGCTGGCGAAGGTGGCCGCCGAGCCGTCCGGCCTGGGCGCGCGCGTCCGGCCGGCCCACACCACGTTACTTCCGCACCTGGACTTCGACGGCATTCGCCTGACGGAGTTGGCCGCGCGCGTCGGCGTCACCAAGCAGGCCGTCGGACAGCTGGTCGACGACCTCGAACAGCTTGGGATGGTCGAGAAGATCGACGACCCGGACGACCGCCGGGCCAAGCGCATCCGGTTTTCGCGGCGCGGTTTCGGCGCGCTGATGCACGGCCTGGGCGTGCTGCGCAGCGTGGAAGACACGCTGCGGGCGGCCGTCGGTGACCGCCGGATGCGCGACCTGCACCAGACCTTGCAGCTGATGATCCAGGCGCTCGAACGGTGACGGGCGAATCGGGCTTCTGCTGACTGCTTGCCCGAGTACCCCAGCCTCACGTTCAGCGCATGAGTGCGACTCCAGTCCCTCTGCAGCGCGCAGAGCTGCGCGGTGACGAGGTCATCGCGACGTCCATCGGGCAAATCGAGCTCGTCGACACCTACTTCGACGACGAAGCCTCCGCGCGGCTGTTCGACGAGATGGATTACCAGCGGGCGGCGCAGGCCTACATCTGGAGCATGCCTCTGGTGAGCTTCGCCACCTGGCGCGACAACCAGGCGGCGGCTTATGGCGTACAGGCGGACACGGACTTCGTGGTGCTCGAGTCCCTGAAGGAGAAGCGTGGCGTCGTCACCGGCAACCTGACGACTCCGTACATTCTCAACTTCATCAGCCTCGAAGCTGGTCCCATCCAGATCAGGTACCCGTCGGGCAGGACCGCCGGCGGGGTGGGGGATGCCTGGCAGCGTCCCCTGTTCGATCTGGGGCTGACGGGGCCGGACCGGGGAAGAGGCGGCACGTACATCGTGGTCGGTCCGGAGGATGATCCGTCGAAATACGGACAGAACGGCGCGCTCGTCTACCAGAGCGAGACCAACAACATCTTGATCGGGTTGCGGCTGCTGGAGCCGGATCCCAGGTACTTCGAGAAGTTCACCGCGGAATACACGATGAGCCGCGTCGGTCACGCGCAGGCCGTGAGCCGGTTCATCGTTCACAAGGACGTGGAGTGGAGTGCGACCGCACCACGCGGGATCGGTTACTGGAAGAAGCTCTCGCAGATCATCAACGAAGAGCCCGTCCGTGAAGTCGACAAGGCGTGGATGGCCATGTTGTGGCCTCTCGGCATCGAGAAGGGGCAGCCTTTCGAGCCCGATCAGCGGCAGTCGACGGCGCTGCTGAAGGGCGTCGCCATGGGCGAGCTGATGAACCGGAATCTGCAGGTCAATCCGCGCTACACCAGGCCGTACTGGGAGGGAACCTCCTGGTACAAGAGCTTCGATTTCCACACCGAGCAGGAGACCGAAACGCGCGTCGAGCTCGACGAACGCGCCACCTGGTACTACGAAGCCGTCACCAGCAGCAAGGGGATGCTGGAGCCGACGCCGGGTGCCGGGCAGGTCTACATGACCGCCAAGCGCGACGGCCAAGGGCGCCTGTTCCGGGCCGACAAGAACTTCAAGCTGCGCGTCCCCAGGGACGTCCCCGTCGCGCAGTTCTGGGCGCTGACCCTGTACAGCGAAGACACACGCCGCCCGTACGACAATGGCGGCACCGACATCCGCAGCGTCAACGTCGACAGCAGGATGAAAGACCTCAGCTACAACGGCGACGGCACGATCGACCTCTTCATCGGTCCCGACGTCCCGGCGGGGTTCGAACACAATCACATGAAGACGGTCGGCAACGACGGCTGGTTCGTCTACTTCCGGCTGTACGCTCCGCTCGACCCCTTCTTCGACAAGACCTTCAAGTTGCCGGACTTCGAGCGGCTCGACTGAACGACCTCAGCGCGCGCGGCCGGTGATCGCGTCGCGCGCCAGCTCGTCGCAGCGTTCGTTTTCGGGGACGCCGGCGTGACCGGCCACCTTGACGAATTCCAGCGCCAGGGGCGCCAGCTTGCGTTTCAGCTTGGCGATCAGCTCCTGGTTGGCCTTCGCCTTCCAGCCCTTCGACAGCACGCCGATGACGTAGCTGGAGTCCGTGTAGACGCGCAACCGCGTGTCCGCGCCGACCGGGCCGACCAGGTCGATGCCGCGCTCGACCGCGGTCAGCTCGGCGATGTTGTTGGTGCCGATGCCCAGGTATTCGCCCTTCTCCTTGCGCTGCGCGCCGTCGATCACGACGACGCCGATGCCCATCGGTCCCGGGTTGCCTGAGCAGGCGCCGTCGGTCCAGATCTCGATGGCTGGAGTCCCGGGCGCCACCTTGGGGCGGGGCTTCTTCGCGGCCGCCGGCGCGCCGTCCGCCGGCCCAGGGGAAACGGCCGTGGGGGCCGGCCCGTCGTCTGGAATCAGGTTCGACGGGTGGGGGCGGTAGCTCTTGCTGTCGGATTCGCGATACTTCATCTCCGCACGACCGGCGGAGTCCAGGACGGGGCGGCCCGATTCGTCGGTGTGAACGTAAACCATCTCACCCTTGAACCGCATGCGAGACCAAGCCATCCGGCGCACTATGAACCACACGCGACTTTCCTGGGTAGGGGTGATCGCCGCGGCCACGCTGCTGGCGACGTGCCGCGGGGGTTGCCACCGCGGCGACGATCGCGCGGCGACGGTCGAGGGGCGGCTGGCGCTGTTCCCGGCCGCCACGCGCATCGTGGCGTCGATCGACGTGGCCAAGCTGCGCGCCAGCCCGGCCGCCGCCAAGCTGGCGGCGCAAGCCAGGCAGAACGCGGCCGACCAGCGCGAGATCGAGGACTTCGCCCGGCGGACCCACTTCGATCCGCTGCGCCAGCTCAACAGCATCACGGTCGCCTTCCCCGAGGAGGCGCGCGCCCGCGGCGAGCTGGGCCTGGTGCTGCGGGCCGACCACCTGGACGAGACGCGGCTGGTCGCCTACGCCCGTGATCAGCTGCAAAAGAGCGGCGACGACCTGACGTCCACTGCGCACGGGCGCCTCACGCTGTGGTCGTCGAAGCGCAACCCCGACATGGTCGGCTTCTTCCTGGACGACCAGACGTTCGTGCTGGGCGCGGGGGGCTGGGGCGTCAAGATGGCCGACCTGGCCGAGACCGCGCGCCCGGGCGACAGCGCCGCGACGGACCTGGACCTGGTCACCCTCGTCGAGCGCGCCGCCAGCAGCCATGACATCTGGGCCGCCGCCATCGTCCCCGAGGGGACGCGCCGGTCGCTGTCGGCGGACCCGAAGTACGCCGATGCGGCGAACATCCAGACGCTGTCCGCCGGCCTGAACCTGGGCAAGGGGCTCGAGGCGGTGCTGCACGCGGATCTCTCGGCCGCGGCGCAGGCGCGCGCGCTGGCCGACCGCGTGACGGGCTCGATTCGCGACGCCAAGAAGAACCCGGAGGTGCTCCTGCTGGGACTTGGCCCCTACCTGGACGGCGTCACCGCCAGCGCCGCCGACCGCGGCTTCGACCTGCACGCCGGGCTGAACGAGGCCGCGTTCGACGACCTCATCGCGCGGCTGGGCGGGCTGATGGCCCTGGCGCGTTCCGGCGGCGGCGCGTTCAGCCGCTGAGGCGGTCGCTCTCCAGCGGCACCACGTCGTGAAAGCGGCTGTAGTCGATGACGCGCGTGCCGTCGGGCAGGTCCGACAGCACGTCGGCGAAGCGCGCGTCGGTGACCAGATCGTTCAGCGTGTACTGGCGGCGCGCGTGGATCGTCTGGCCGATCGTCTCGTCGAGGCCGGTGAGGGCCAGGAAGATCTCCGCCGACTGCTCGCGCAGCCGGGATAGGGCCTCCGGGCCGAAAAACGGGCTGGCCTCGTCGATCTTGTGCATGGCCGTCCACGTGAGAAAGAAGACGCCCGTGCGGTCGCGGACCAGCGGCAGATCGATCTGGCGCCGCATGACGTCCCCCTCGCGCGTCCGGTCGGTCACCAGCAGCGTGATCCCCAGCCGCGCCTCGACGATCCGGTTGCGGCGCCAGTTTGCCATCCGGAACATCAGGTGGGGGACGCCGTTGCGCGGCGAGATGACCACCTTGTTCGAGAACAGCACGCGCACCGACGGGCGCGCGAACCGCGTGAAGGTGATGCCGGTGATCAGCGCGACCGCCAGGACGCCCACGAACGCCTCGAAGGTGACGACGATGTGCGCGTAGCGGGTGACCGGGATCATCCCGCCGTAGCCGATGGTCGCCAGCGTCTGCACGCTGAAATAGAAGGCGTCCTCGAACGACCCCGGGCGGGCGTTCGACACCGAACCCGGCGGCGCGACCCAGTAGAGCGTCGCGAATATCAGGTTGCTGGCGACGAAGCAGACCGCCGTCAGCAGGAAGAAGCGCGGCCAGGTCTGGCCCAGCACGAAGTGGTAGAGATCCTTGTGCCAGGCGCGTTCGAGGCCGATCGCCTTGATCCGCCGCCCGCTCCCGGGCCCGGTGGCGGCCATCACCGCCGCTGTCGACAGCGGCGAGACCGTCACGCCGTTCGGCGGCGGCGCGCCAACCGCGTCGGCCGCGGTTCGAGGACGCGCAGGATCAGGGACCGTTTGGGCCATGGCGGCTGAGGTTATTCGGCCGGGGGCGCGCCGGCAAAGGACCCGTGGCAGTATGGCCGGACTTTGTTCGCCGATACCTTGGCACGCTGGGCCGCGTCGGTCCCGGCGCCCAGCGAAGCGTTTCGCTATGGCGCCGTCATCGAAGGGGGGCACGAGTACCCGCTGGTCGGGTTGCGCCTGCCCGGCCGCAACCCGGTGGTGGTCACCGCCGGCTTCCACGGCGACGAGAAGGCGGGCCCGCGGACCATTCTGGATCACACGCCCGAGATCGTGGCCTACGCGGCCGAGCGCGGCGTCGGCCTCACCCTGTACCCCAGCGTGAACCCGTCGGGCTTCGAGGCGCACACCCGCTACAACATGTCGGGCGAGCGCCCCAACAACGACTTCCTCAGGTACGAAGTCGCCCCGGGCGTGTGGCGCGGCGAGCTTTACGGCCCGCAGACGTTCACGCGCATCGTGCCGGCGGTCGAAGGGCTGCCGAAGGAGACGGCCGCGCTGGCGCGCTCGCTGGACGCCGGGCCGCTGCCGACGGCGGCGCTGGACCTGCACCAGGACAACTTCATTCACGGCCCGTTCTTTTACGCCTACGTCTTCGGGGACCGGGCCGCCTACCGACCCCTGATGGTCCGGTGCGGGACGCTGGTGCCGGTCTTGCGCAGCAGCATCGTCGATTCGGGGCACGAGCCGGGCAGCGACGTCCACGCCGACGGCGAAGGCTTCATCCTGTGCCACGACGGCAGCGTCACGGACCGCTTCTACCGGGCCGGGGTCCCCTACACGGCGGCCATCGAGACCACGACCGAGACTCCGGCCGAGCTTTCCGACGAGATCAACCTCATCTGGATCCGGGGTTTCATCGATTTGGCGGCCGCGGCCGGGGCCCCCTAGGCAAAGCCGCGGGTTTGGGGTAAATACCCGCCTTCCAACACGGATTGCGACTCAGCTCGCGACTCACTCTGCGAAACACCGGGAGAACTCTGCACATGTCCGCTGCTTTGAATAAGAGCCCGCTCGCGCGGGTCAAAGACGAGTTTGGTGGCAAGGACAAGCTGGTCGACAAGCTTGTTGGCATTCTGGACGCCGGCGAGGGCAGCAAGGACGACCTGCGCAAGACGCTGCTGGGCGTCGCCAACCGGAAGCTGGTCCGGCTGCACGCGGTCGCGACGCGCACCAAGGACGTCGGTGGCCACGACAAGCTGGTCACCACGACCGCGGAGCGGCTGAACCGCGCCAAGGACAAGGACTACGTCGCCAAGCTGGACACCCTTTCGGACGCCAAGCTGCTGGACATGCTGTCCATCGCCGAGCGCAAGGCGAAGGCCAAGGACGCCGCGGGCGCGAAGGCCCCCGTGAAGAAGGAGGCCAAGCCGCAAGCGAAGGCCTCCAAGCCGGCGAAGTCCGACAAGGCGACCGCCAAGGCTCCGGCCAAGGCGTCCGCCAAGACCGCGTCCAAGCGGGGCTGACCCGGACACCGCCGTGCTGTTGGGCCGGGTGGTGGGTCGGCTCTGGGCGGCGCGGCAGGCCGACACCCTCGGCGGGCGCAAGCTGCTGCTCGTCCGTCCCGACAATGCCGGCAGTGCGCGCGACGGCGGCGGCCCACCCACCAATCGGTTGATCGTCGCCGTCGACGGCCTGGACGCCGGTCCGGGCGATCGCGTCATCGTGGCCCACGGCAGCCGCGTCCGCGATCTGACCGTCGGTGAAGGGGTCGCGGACAAAGACGTGATCGTCGGCATCGTCGACGGGCTGGATCTGCCGCGATGATCCTGGGGCGCGTCGTGGGCCAGGTCTGGGCGACGCGGCGCGATCCGCGTCTGGCTCACGCCAAGCTGCTGGTCGTGCGGCCGCACGGCATCTACGAGCCGGCGCTGGGCACGCGCCATCTGGTCGCCACCGACGAGGTGCACGCCGGCATCGGCGACGAGGTGGTGGTCTGCCTGGGCATGCCGGCACGGCAATCCCTGGGCAGCAACGACACGCCTGTCGACGCCGCCATCCTGGGTGTCGTCGACCGCATCGAGCTCGACGACGGGTTGCTGCCGACTGCCGGCGCCGCGCCGGGCATTCGCCGCCCCTTGTCGGCGGCCGCCGGGATCCTCTTGCGCCAGGGTGGCCGTTGATTCGCGGGACGGTGCTGGGCCAGGTCTGGGCGGCGCGGCGGTCGCGCGGGCTCGACGGGCACAAGCTGGTGCTGGTCGCCGCGCGCGACGCGAACGGCGCCGAGACGGGGCGGGTCGTCGTGGCCGTCGACACGCTGGACGCCCGCGCGGGCGAGGACGTCACCGTCGCGTTCGGCTCGGGCGCGCGCAACGTGTTGCGTCCGGGCGCCAACAACCGCGATCTGCTGTGTGACGCCGCCGTCGCCGCGATCGTCGAGGGGGCAGGCTGATGTTTCTGGGACGCGTGGCCGGGACGGTCTGGTCGACGGTGAAGTGGCCGGAGGCGCGCGGCCTGAAGCTGTTGCTGGTTCGCCCTTACCGCCTGGGCGACCTGGCCCCCGGCGCGGTTCAGGCCGGCGCGGAGAGCACGGAGCCGACCGACGACCTGGTCGTCTGCGCCGACACGCTGGACGCCGGCCCCGGTGACGACGTGCTGGTCGCGTTCGGGCACGCCGCGCGCGTCGCGGTCAGCGAAAAGCTGCCGCCGGGGACGAAGCCCAACGTGCCGATCGACGCCGCCGTCGTCGCGGTGGTCGATCGCGTCCAGATCGAGCGCGTCGCCCCCGAATGAAGCGCGAGGTCGACGAGCGGGAGCTCCGGCGCCTGGTGGCCGAGGTCACGCGCGAGGTGACGACGGAAGCCGCCCGGACGACGGCCCAGCCGCCGACGGGGCCCGGTCCCACGGCCGACGTGTGCGCCGCTTGCGCCGAGGCCGAGCGGCGGCGGGGGAACCGCGCGGTGGTCACGACGACCGGCAAGAACCGGCGCGGGATCGTCGCCAACATCGCCCAGTCGATCGCGGCGGCCGGGGGGGACATCCTGGACATCGCGCAGACGCTGGCTGGCGACTTTTTCACGATGATCATCGTGGTCGACATCAGCGCGCTGGAGATTCCGTTCGCGGACTTCAAGAGCAAGCTGGTCGCCGCGGTCGAGGCGCTGGGCGCCCACTGCCTGGTCATGCACGAAGAGATCGTGAACGCGCTTCAGCGCGTATAGACTGCCGTCGTGGCGACGCGCTTTGACGCCTCGGAGGTGCGCGAGGTCCTGCGCATGATCGAGAGCGAGAGCCTGGACATCCGCGCCGTCACGCTGGGCGTCTCGCTGCGCGACACCGCCGCCGAGACGCTGGAGCGGACGTCGGCGCGCATGTACGAAAAACTGATGCGGATGGCCGAGCGGCTGGTGCCGACGACGTCGGCGGTGCAGGCGGACTTCGCGGTGCCCATCACGACGACGCGGCTGTCGGTCACGCCCATCGCGCTGGTGACCGAGCCGTCACGCGCGCCCCGCGTCGTCGACGCCGCCCGGGCGATGGATCGTGCGGCCGGCGAGCTGGGCGTCGACTACATCGGGGGCTTCTCGGCGCTGGTCGAAAAGGGGATGACGCCCGGCGATCGCGCGCTGATCGATTCGATCGCCGAAGCGCTGGGCTCGACGACGCGCGTCTGCTCGTCCGTCAACGTCGCCAGCACGCGGGCCGGCATCAACGCCGACGCCGTCCTGGAGATGGGGCGGGTCGTGAAGGCGACCGCCGCGGCGACGGCCGGCGCCGGCGGGATCGGCTGCGCGCGACTGGTGACGTTCGCGAACATCCCCGACGACAACCCGTTCGTGGCGGGCGCGCTGCACGGGGTCAGCGAAGGCGAGTGCGTCGTCAACGTCGGCTGCTCGGGTCCCGGCGTGGTCCTGTCCGCCCTGAAGCGGCTGCGCGCCTCCGGCGTGCCCTACGACTTGTCGACCGTCGCCGAGACAATCAAGCGGATGGCCTTCAAGGTCACCCGCGCGGGTGAGCTGGTCGGACGCGAGGTGGCGCGCCGGATGGGTGGCCCGGTCCGCTTCGGGGTCGTCGACCTGTCGCTGGCGCCCACGCCCGCGGTTGGCGATTCGGTCGCCGAGATCCTGGAAGAGATGGGCGTCGACAAGGCGGGCGCCCCCGGCTCCGTCGCCGCCCTGGCGCTCCTGACCGACGCCGTGAAGAAGGGGGGCGTCATGGCCTCCTCCTCGGTGGGCGGCCTGTCGGGGGCCTTCATCCCCGTCAGCGAGGACGCCGCGATGGTGGCGGCGGCGCGCGCCGGCGCGCTGACCCTGGCGGGGCTCGAGGCGATGAGCGCCGTCTGCTCGGTTGGGCTGGACATGGTGGCGGTCCCCGGCGACACGTCGGCGGAGACGCTGGCCGCCATCATCGCCGACGAGATCGCGATCGGGGTGTTCAGCAACAAGACGACCGGCGTGCGCATCATCCCCGTCCCCGGCAAGAAAGCGGGCGAGTCGGTCGTCTACGGCGGCCTCCTGGGCGAGGCGTACGTGCAACCCGTCGGCGCGTTCGGGGCCGACCGCTTCGTGCGCTTGGGGGGACGCATCCCCGCGCCGATCCAGGCGCTACGCAATTGAGGTTCGCCCGCCTCATCCCGCTGCTGGCTGCGGGCGCCATCGCCGCCGCGTCGGCCCGCGCCGAACGCCCGAAAGGCGAGGCCAAGAACGAGGCACGACCCGACTCGAAAGCCGTGCCGGTCACCGTCAGCGGCTGGCGCTTCTTCTCGGGCGCGCCGCCCGCCGGATGGGCCGACCCGGCGTTCGACGACAAGGCCTGGGGCGGCCCGGCGCCAGGACCCTTCGTCCCCGACCGCGCCGGCGCTGGCAGCGGCACGATCCCCCTGACGCGCTACGCGTCGACGCCGGGACAACCGTTGCTGCTGCGCGGCCAGATCAAGACGGGAGACCCGTCCAAGGTGCGCGTCCTCGAGCTGGGCGTCGCCTACGGCGATGCATTCATCGCCTACCTCGACGGTCGGGAGGTCGCGCGGCGCGGGATGGCGCCTTCCGCCCCGGCTGCGCTGGTCCCGCACGGTCCGGAGGTCGAGCACGTCTATGTCGAGATTCCGACCGGCGGGCTGCCCGCGGCCGGCAGCACCGTCGGCCTGGCCATCTTCGCGGCACCCATTCGCAACATGGTGTCGCCGGTCGTCCCCACGGCCGCCGTCGAGGTGGGCGCAGCGTCGGGCGTCCGCATCGTCCGTGGCCCCTACCTGAACGCGCGCCCCGAAGATGCGGGCATGACGATTCGCTGGCAGACGGATCGCCCGGCAACCGGCAAGGTCACCGTCACGCGCGCCGACGGTCCGCCCGGACCGCCCCGGGTCCTGGACGTGCCGCGACCGTCGCTGGCGCGCACCGTGACGGTCGGCGCGCTTCACCCCGGGCGGGCCTACACGTACCGGGTCGAAGTCGACGCTGGCGACGGCGACAGGGCGGTGGCTGGGCCGTTCACGTTCCAGACGATGCCTGCGGCGCCGGCCCCGGTGCGCTTCGCGGTCTACGGCGACATGCGCTATCCCGGCCACGCCGCGCACCGCACGGTCGTCGAGGGGCTGGTCAGGGAAGCGCCGCCGATGGTGTTCAACACGGGCGACCTCACCGACCTCGGCAGCGAGGAGTCGAACTGGCAGAAGTACTTCGAGATCACCGCGCCGCTGGGCGCCATCACGCCCGTCGTTCCTGCGCTGGGCAACCACGACGGCGAGCGCCGGGGGCTGGGCGCCGTCGTGGCGTGGGAGCTGTTCGGCGTCCCCGCCCGCGACGGCGCGGCGCCCCCGCCCGGGTGGACCTCGCTGGACTACGGCGGTGTGCACTTCGTGATCCTGTCGACCAACGAAATGGGGAACATGGCCCAGCGCGACTGGCTGCGCGCCGACCTGGCCCGCGCGAAGGAGAACCACGCGCGCGCGATCTTCGCGTTCTGTCACGAAGGGCCGTGGTCGCACGGCATCCACGGCAACTCCGAGGTGATGGGCCGCGTCTACGCGCCGATCCTGGCGGCCGCCCACGTCGACGTGCTGTTTTCCGGCCACGACCACATCTACGAGCGCGGCGTCGGCGTCACGCCGTCCGGCAAGCTGACGTACGTGGTGACCGGAGGCGGCGGTGCGCCGCTTTACCCGACGTCCTGCCGGGCGGCTTCCGGGCCGCCGCTGGTCGACACGCGGGCGACGCGCCCGTGCCCGTCCAGCGTGCTGGCGCTGACTCAGGTCTATCACTACATCATGGTCGAGGTCGCGAAGTCCGGGGTCACGATGTGTCCCCGCCACCCCGACGGCACGCCGGTCGAACCGTGTATCCATCTGCCGCCGCATTGATCGGGCGCCGGGCGGGCGGTTAGCATGGCGGCGTGGTTGCCCCTTCTTTCGTCGAGCCGCTGGCGCCCCAGACGCCCGAGGGCCCGTACGTCATCGCCTGGAACGACCTGGCTCTGGAAGTCGACGCTCGCACCGGCGGCCGGGTCACCGCGCTGCGCCTGGCGGAACGCAACCTGCTGACCGGGCCGAACGTCGACGCTGGAAACTTCGGGTCGACGTTCTGGACCAGCCCGCAGAGCGTCTGGGGATGGCCCCCCGTGCCCGAGATCGATCACGCGCCCTACCGCGCGTCGGTGGTCGGCCGATCGATCGTGATGCGCAGCGCCCACAGCGCCAGCCTGGGCGTGGAAGTGGAGAAGATCCTCTCCGTCGATCGGGCGCGCGGGGCGATTCTCTTCGAGTACCGGATCCACAACCTGGGTCAGACGCCGCTGCAGACCGCGCCCTGGCAGATCACGCGGGTCGCGCCGGGCGGGCTGACCTTCTACCCGTCGGGCGAAGGGCACTTCGCCCCCTCGAACCTGCACGTGCGCGAAGAGGACGGCGTCACCTGGTTCGACTACGACAAGTCGAAGATCACCGGCGACCAGAAGCTGTTCGCCGACGGGCGCGAAGGGTGGCTGGCCCACGTCGACCAGGACGCGCTCTTGGTGAAGACGTTCCCGGTGGCGCCCCGCGCGGTCCACGCCCCCGGCGAGGCGCAGATCGAGATCTACGCAAACCCGGCGCACACGTACATCGAGGTCGAAGTGCAGGGGGCGTACGAGACCATCCCGCCGGGCGGCGCGCTGGTCTGGCCGGTGGTCTGGCTGGTCCGGCACCTGCCGCCCGACCTGCTGCCCGCGCGCGCCGGCAGTGCGCCGCTGCTGGCGCACGTCCGGGCGCTGGTGGCCGCGGACGCGGCGGCGGCGCTGGCCGTCTGACGTGCCGTTCGAGCGCCGCTTCACGGCCCGGTTGCCTTTCGGTGTCTGCGTCGGCGTGGCGCTGCCCGACGCTGTCCCCGCCGAGTCCGACTGGCCGGCGCTGTTGCACCCGGACGAGCGGGACTTCGCGCGCGGGTTGGCGGAGCCGCGGCGCGCGTCGTGGATCGGCGGCCGCGTGGCGCTGCGGGCGGCGCTGGACGCGGCGGGGCTCTCGTCGCGGGAACCGCTGCTGGCGACGGCACGTGGGGGGCCGCGGCTGCCGGCGGGCGCGACCGGCTCGATCAGCCACAAGTCCGACCTGGCCGTGGCGATCGCCGCGCCGGTGGGGCAGCCGCCGGCGACGGTCGGCATCGACCTGGAACAGCTCCGGCCGCTGCGCGTCGATGTGTCGGCGCGTGTGCTGACGCCGGGCGAGCGCGACGGGCTGCCCCTGCCTGGCCCACAGCGCGACGCCCACATCCTGCGTCTGTTCTGCGCGAAGGAGGCGGTCTACAAGGCGCTCGACCCCTGGCTGGGCCGCTATGTCGCGTTCCAGGAGGTGGAGATCCACGACGGCCTGGCCGTCCGGCTGACGCTCAGCGACGGCGCGGGGCCGTTCGCCGTCGCGCTTGCGGAGCCGGTTGACCTGGCTCCCGGCGGCTACGTCCTCATGACGGCCGTCGCGCGCCTCGGCTGACGAGGCGCGCGCTCGGAGCCGTCACGGCGGGAGGGTGCTCCCGGAGATGCAGGTGCCGCCGCCGCCGTCCGTTTGGCTGCAGAAGCTGGAGTCAGCGGGGATGCACAAGATCAGCGGGCAGCTGACCGCCCGTTTGATGCAGCCGGCTTGGGTCCAGAGCTGGCGGATCAGATTCAACTCGGAGGCGTCGTTCACGTAGACGGTGCAGCCGGCCGTGCAAGAGTCGAGCGACGGCGCGACGCGCTGCCCGCACTGGCCGGGCGCTCCAAACGTGCAGCTCTTCACGGCGTCCAGCACCGCGGCGTACTTGATCGCGTAGGCGCCGCAGACGTCCAGCTCACCGCCGTCGACGGGCGAGCCCCCCGCGCCGGTGCTTCCGCCCGCCCCAGTGGTTCCACCTGTTCCGCCGGTGTGCGGGCCGCTTCCGTCCCCGTAGGAGCAGAGGCCCTGGCCAGAGGGGTCAGCGATGCAGACATCGGGAACCCCCATCGGGCACGCGCCACTGGTCGGGCACGGGATCCGCTGGTTGCAGTTCGCGGCCTGCCACATCTGCTCGATCGCCAGCAGCTTGGACGGGTCAGTCACGAAGGCCACGCAGCTACCGCACGCGGACAGGCTGCTGTTCACGGGCTCGGTGCACTGGGTCGTGGAGCCGGGCGTGCAGCTCCGGGCCGCCGTCATGGCGGCGTCGTACTCCGCGGAGAGGGCGGCGCAGACCGACGGGTTGTAGCCGACGGTTCCGCCGGCGCCGGTCGCGACTTTCCCGCCGGCGCCGCTCGTGACCTTGCCGCCTGTTCCCGTGCCGCTCCCCGTGAGGGCGCCGGCGCCCCCCGTCCCGGTCATGTTCCCCGACAACGACCCGCTGCAGGCCCCCAGCGCCGCCGCCAACCCGATCGAGACCCAAAGGAGCGATCGCATGCGCGTCGATCGAAGCAAGGTGCAGACCAGAATGCAAGTGCGCGAAATGGCGCCCGCTGCCGCGTTGCGACTCTCAGAATCCTGAGAGATGGCTGCCGCCGTCGCCCCGACTATCCGCGCTTGCGGTCCCGCATCGCGCGAAACTCTTCGAAGCTCGCGCAGCGCAGAAACCGATTGCTCCGCAGCTCGTGGGCGATGGTCGACGTGGGCGTCTCGCCGTAGTCGTGGCCGGGGTAGACGCGCGTCTCCTCGGGCAGGCGGGCCAGCCGCTGCAGGCTGCTCCACATCTGCGCGGTGTCGCCCCCCGCGAAGTCGGTGCGGCCGCAGCCTCCCACGAATAGGACGTCGCCGGTCACCACGTATCCGTCGGCCAGGTAGCAGGTTCCGCCCACCGTGTGCCCGGGCGTCAGCAGCGCGCGCACGCCGCGGCGTCCGATCGCGATCTCTCGGCCGTCCGTCGCGTCGATCAGCGTCCGGCCCGGCGCGCGCACGGCCGCCGCCTCACGCGGATTCACTGCCACCGCGGCGCCGGTCTTGTCGCAAAGCTCGCCGACGCCGTCGATGTGGTCGTGATGGGTGTGCGTGATCAGCGCCAGCTTGACGTTCAGATTGTGGCGCAGAGCCTCGTTCAGAAGTCGGTCCACCTCGAAGGCGGGATCGACGATCGCCGCTTCGCGCGTGTCCGGGCAAAAGAGAATCTCGCAGAAGTTCTGCAGCAGCCCGACCTCGATCTGCAGCACCTCGGGCGCGGGCGGCAGCCCAGCGGTGTCGTCGGCAACCGGATCGCTCATGTCCTTCACCTCGCCTTGGCGTCGGCCCGGACGGTGATGGAGGCCGCCCCGACGTTGTCGGCGCCGTCCCACGCGCGCACCGTCACCGCATGCGGCCCGGGGGCCAGCGCCGGCAGCTTCAGCGTGAACGCCTCGACCAGGTCGTCGCAGATCCCGTCGGCGGGAGACAGCATCTGCCACTCGCCCCCGTCGACCGCGTACTCCAGCGAGCCGAGCGGGCTCTGGTCGTCACGCGCCCGCCCCGAGACGAAGGGATACTTCGCGCTCAGCCCCACCACCTCGGGCTTGCGGTTGTCGACCAGGATGG
>JBJMQQ010000058.1:0-55940 GCA_045802645.1 Polyangia bacterium | reverse complement strand
GTCGCCCGCCGCCATCAGCACCTTCTTGCCGTCGCCGGCCAGCCGGGCGGCCAGCTTGCCGATCGTGGTCGTCTTGCCGCTGCCGTTCACGCCGATCACCAGCAGCACGAAGGGCTTGGCGGAACCGAAGTCGACGTCCGGAGCGGGCAGGGACAGCATCTCGGTGCTGCGCTGCCGCAGGAAGGCCCAGACGGCATCCGGGTCCTTGAGCTCGCTGCGCGACAACGAGCTGCGGATCTCCTCGAGCAGCTTCTGGCTGGTCTTCACGCCGATGTCCGCGGTCAGCAGAACTTTCTCGATTTCGTCGACGACCGCGGGGTCGATCTGCTTGCGCCCGGTGAAGACGGCGCCCAGACGCGCGACGAAGCCGGACCGCGTCCGCGCCAGCCCGGGCACCAGCGGGTTCGCGCGCTTCTTCGGGGCGGGCTCGGGCTGCGGCTCGCGCGCTCGGTCTCGGGAGCGGGCGGGCTTGGCGGCGCGCTCTTCGGCACCCCCCAGCGCGGGCGGGCCGTCGCCGGACTCCTCGATTTGGCGCCGGCGGCTGGCGCGTGCGCGGCGGACGAAAAGGACGCCCAGGGTCCCGGTCACGCCGAGCCCGCCCACGACGCCGATCAGCTCATACAGCTCGGTGGGGCTGAGGTGAAAAGACGAAGGGTCCATCGGGGGGGTGGGAGATTATCACGAAACGTGGGCGGCTCGGCGCGGCGCACAATCGGGGAATTTGCGCATCGATTTGGCGCGCGCGACGCTGTTTACAGAACCACTGGGCGGGTGCTACAAGTGGAGCTCCTGGCGTGACCATACGTCGCACGTATGGCCACCGCGCGACGCCGACGCCAAGCGGAGGGCTGAGTGAAGATCAAGAAGATCGACATCTGCGGGTTCAAGTCGTTCGTCGACAAGACGACCATCAGCTTCCCGGACCCGATCACGTCGATCGTCGGTCCGAACGGCTGCGGCAAGTCGAACGTCGTCGACGCCATCCGCTGGGTCATGGGCGAGCAGTCCGCCAAGCACCTGCGCGGCCGCGCGATGGAGGACGTGATCTTCGCGGGCTCCGAGAGCCGTGGACCCGCCGGTTTCGCCGAGGTCTCCCTGACGTTCGACGCCCGGGGCCTGGGCCTGGATGCCGAGGCCGGCGGCGTGGCCTGGGGCCTCGCGGCCCCTGAAGACATCGTGGTGACCCGGCGCCTGTATCGGGACGGCGACAGCGAGTACCTGCTGAACGGGGTCCCTTCGCGCCTGCGCGACGTCGTCGAGTTCTTCCTGGGCACGGGCGTCGGCTCGAAGGCGTACGCCATCATCGAGCAGGGGCGTATCGGCTTCATCGTCTCGTCCCGCCCGGAAGATCGCCGCGGCCTGATCGACGAGGCGGCCGGGATCACCCGGTACAAGGCCAAGAAGAAGGCCGCCGAACGCCGGATGGATTCGACCCGGCAGCACTTGCTGCGGGTCTCGGACGTCGTGACCGAGATCGAGGGCCGGCTGCGCTCGTTGCGTTTGGCCGCCCAGAAGGCCGAGCGGTACAAGCGCTACAAAGCGGAGCTGCGCGACCTCGACCTGTGGTCGTCGGCGCAGAGGTACCTCGGTCATCTGGCCGAAGAGAAGTCCGCGACCGCGGAGCTGGTGAACGTCCGCGAGCTGCATGAAACTCAGGCCACGACGCTGGCCGCCGACGAGGCGGCCGTCGAGGTCGAGCGCCTGGCGGTCTCCGAGGAGGCCAGCGAGCTGGCCACGGCCAAGGACGATCTGTTCGCGCTGTCGAACAAGGCCCAGCTGGGCATGCAGCGGGCGGCGCACCACGAGGGCGAAGCCGCGGACCTGCGCTCTCGGGCGGACGCGGCAGCCAAGGAGTCACAAGAGCTGCGCGCGCGGGCCGTCCTTCGGCGCGCCGAGATCGAGGAGATTCAGAACCGACTCAGCGACATCGAGTCGGACGCCGAGCGCCGCGGGCAGGAGTACGACGAAGAAGCCTCCGTGCAAGAGAACCGGCGGGCGTCGCTTTCGGAAGCGCGGCGAGCGCTGGAAGCGGCCCTGGCCGAGATGGGCACCGCGACGGCGCGGATCGCGCGGATCGAGGCGGAACGTGCGGCGGCCGAGCACCGGCGCGACGATCTGCGATCGCGCCTGGACGGCCTGGCGGGCGAGGACGCCTCCGCGTCCGAGCGGTTGGCCGCCCTGATTGCCGAGGAGAGCGCGCTTCGCGAGCAGGTCGAGGCGATCGGTGAGCGCGTCGAATCGGCGCGCCAGCGCGTGAAGGATGACGAAGCGGCGCTGACAGTCGTTCGCGGCGAGCTGGCGCGCGGCGAGCTGGAGCTGGAGACGCTTCGCGAAGAGGCGCACCGGCGGCGTTCGCGCCTGGCCTCGTTGAAGGAGATTCAAGAGCGGTACGAAAGCTTTCAGAGCGGCGTTCGCGCGATCATGCGCGAGCACCAGCAGGGGCAGGGCGCCCGCGGGATCGAGGGGCTGGTCGCCGACATCATGCGGCCGCCGCCCGAGCTGGAGACCGCCGTCGAGGCCGTGCTGGGCGAGCGTCTGGGCAACGTCATCGTCGACTCGCACGAGGCCGGCATCGAGGCGATTCAGTTCCTGAAGAGCAAGAGCGAGGGGCGGTCGTCGTTCATCCCGCGCGCGCTGCGGGCCACCCGCGGCGAGGTTCTTTACGACGCGAGCGGCGGCACGTCGACGGAAGCGACGGCGGAGATGCCTCTGGTCGATCCCGCGGCCGTTTCCGGCGTCTGGCCGGACGCTCCCGGCGTCCGCGGGCGCATGCTGGACCTCATCGGCTACGACCGGAAGTACGACGCCGTCGCCACCTACCTGCTGGGCGACGTGCTGGTCGTCGAGGACCTGGAGAAGGCGCTGTCGCTGTGGCGCGAGACCCGGACCGACAAGACGATCGTCACGCTGGAGGGCGAGGTCATCGATCCGCACGGTGTGGTGACCGGCGGCTCGCGCGAGTCGGCGATGGCCGGCGTCCTGGAACAAAAGCGCGAGATCCGCGAGCTCGAGGCGGTGATGGAGCGCCTGAACGCCGACGTCGAGTCGGCGCTGGCCAAGCACGTCGAACGCAAGCAGACGGCCGCCGACCTCACGCGGTCGCGCGACGAGGCGGCGGCGGCGTTGCGCACCGACGAGATGTCGCTGCTGGGGCAGCGCAAGGACCTCGAGCGGCTGGTCGACGAACGCCGGCGGCTCGAGAGCCGGCGGGCGGCGCTGGCGGCGCAGGCGCTGGACCTGGCCCGCGCGGCCGAGGAGAACGACGCCCGGGTGGCCAAGGCCGCCGCGGAGCTGGAGACCACCCGGACAACCCAGGAAGAAGCCGAGCTGCGCGCGGGCGAGCTGCGCCTGCAGACCGTGGCCCTGGCCGACGAGGTGGACCGCGGCGTGGGTCTCTTGACCACGTTGAAGATCGCGGCGACGCAGGCCACCGAGCGGCGGCAGAATGCGCGCCAGACGCTGGACCGCCTGGTGTCGGACCAGTCCCTGGACGACGCGCGCTCTGCGCGGCTCGAGGGGACGTCGCAAGAGGATCTGTCGCGCGCCGCCATGCTGGCCGCCCAGGCCGTGGAGCTGCGGGGCGAAGCCGAGCTGGCGCAGGCCGAGGCCGAGGCGCTAGCCCGCGCCCACGGCGAGCGACAGGGCGCCCTGGAAAGCCGCACCGGCTCGCTCGCGACGCGTGAAGCCGAGTTGCGCGCGGCGCGGGCCGAGGTGTCGCGCCTGGCGCAGCTGGCCTCGCGGCTGGAGCTGCGCGCGCAGGAAGCGGCCATGCGGCGCGTGGGCATCGAAGAGCAGATCTCCGACCGCTACCGCGACGTCCAGCTGGGGCTGGTCGTCGTCGACTATCACCTGCGGCCGCTCTTCAGCGGCAACGAAGAGCAGCGCGCGACCGAGCTGCGCGGCCTCATCGACCGCATGGGCGAGATCAACCTGACGGCGATCGAGGAGTCCGAGGAGCTGCAGAAGCGATACGACTTCCTGACGACCCAGCGAACGGATCTCGAGTCTGCAGTCGCGCAGTTGGAGACCGCCATCGACAAGATAAACCGGGCCTCCCGCAAGCGCTTCCGCGAGACGTTCGACGCCGTCAACGCCGAGTTCCAGGCGATGTTCCCGCGCCTGTTCGGCGGCGGTCACGCCAAGCTGGCGCTGACGGACGAGAACGACATGCTGGAGACGGGCATCGACATCGTCGCGAACCCGCCGGGCAAGAAGGTCAGCCAGAACATCGAGCTGCTGTCGGGCGGCGAAAAGGCGCTCACCGCCGTGTCGCTGCTGTTCGCCATCTTCCTGGTCAAGCCGTCGCCGTTCTGCGTCCTGGACGAGGTCGACGCGCCGCTGGACGAGGCCAACGTGGGCCGGTTCAATCAGGTCGTGCGCGAGATGACCGACCGCTCGCAGTTCATCATCATCACGCACAACCGGCGCACGATGGAGATCGCCGACCGGCTGTGCGGCGTCACGATGGAAGAGCCGGGCGTGTCCAAGCTGGTCGCCGTCAACCTGCGCAATGGTTCGAGCGGCCGCGTCGGGCGTGCACAGGTCGTGACCGAGCCGGCGCCGGCGCAAGCGTAGTTTTGGCGCCCCGCGTGTTCATTTCGCCAATTGACGGTGCTCCGGCACTCCCCTAGACTCCGCGCTGAAATCGATGGCCACTTACATCACCGAGGAATGCATCAACTGCGGCGCCTGCGAGCCCGAGTGCCCGAACGAGGCGATCAGCGAGGGTGACGACATTTACGTGATCGATCCGAAGCTGTGCACGGAGTGCGTCGGCTTTCACGATCACGAGGCCTGCCAGGCGGTGTGCCCGGTCGAGTGCTGCTTGCCGGACCCGAAGAACGTCGAGACCGAGGACGCGCTCATCGCGCGCGCCAAGTCGCTGCACCCGGAAAAAGAGTTCGGCGAGGCTTACCCGTCGCGCTTCCGCAAGAACGGCTGACGCCGGCGGGCGCGCGAGCGGAGACTGAGTTTTTGCGCTCGCGGCTGATTGTAGCGATCGACGGTCCCGCAGGGGCTGGGAAGTCCACGGCGGCTCGACTGCTGGCCGCGCGGCTGGGCTACGCGCTGCTCGACACCGGCGCCATCTACCGCACCATGGCGCTGCGCGCGCGGCAGGCCGGCATTGGCTGGGAGGACGGCCAGGCCGTCGCGGCCCTGGCGGACGACCTGGAGCTCAGCTTCCGGTTGGACGGTCAGGTCAACCGCGTCATCGCGAACGGCGAGGACGTCACCGGGTCGATTCGCACGCCTGAAATCTCGGACGGGGCCTCACGGGTTTCCGCGCTGCCGGAGGTCCGGGCAGCGCTCCTCGAATTGCAGCGACGGATTGGGGCCCCGGGCGGGGTGGTGGTCGAGGGGCGCGATATCGGGACGGTGGTTTTCCCCGACGCGGAGGCCAAGTTCTTCCTGACCGCCAGCGCGGACGAGCGGGCCCGGCGTCGGGTCGCCGAGCGGCGGGCGGGCGGAATCCCGGCCGATCTGGCCGAGACCAAGGCGGAAATCCTGGCGCGAGACGAGCGGGACTCGAACCGGGCCGCGGCTCCGCTGCGCCGCGCCGACGACGCGGTCGAGATCGACTCGTCCACGATGGGCCCGGATGAGGTCGTCACCCGGATGGCCGAAATCGTCGGGTCCCGGGTGCCCGGACGGACCCCCACCGGACCGGCCTGAATCCCGGCGATTTCAAAGGACTCGACCGCGTTGACATCGCGGGGCGGCAACGTTAAGTTTCGCCCCTTCTTTGAAGCCTCGCGGCGCCGAATCCTCGGCTTTCGCGATGTAAACCCGAACCCCCGCGTGCCGCGGGACATCAAAGCATGGCCCCCCCAAAACCATTCGGGGCCCGGAAGGCAGAGGACTAGCGCATGGTTTCACCGACCACCCGTCAAACCACTTCACACGAGGAGGAGAACTTCGCGGCGTTGTTCGAAGAGTCCCTCAAGCACGAAGATGTCAAAGAGGGGGACATCGTCAAAGGAAAGGTCATCAACGTCGGCAAGGACCACGTTGTCGTCGACATCGGGTACAAGTCCGAAGGGACGATCCCGCTTTACGAGTTCACTGCCGCTGACGGTGCCGTCACCGTTCACGCTGGCGACGAGATCGACGTCTTTCTGGAGAGCCGCGAGGACGAAAACGGCCTCTGCGTGCTTTCGAAAGAGAAGGCCGACCGTCTGAAGGTTTGGGACGAGATTTCCAGCGCGTGTGAGCGCGACGAATTGATTGAGGGAACGATCAGCGCACGCGTGAAAGGTGGCCTCTCGGTCACGATCCGCGGCGGTGTGAAGGCGTTCCTTCCTGGTTCGCAGGTCGATTTGCGGCCGGTGCGAAACCTCGACGCATTCATCGGCAAGTCGCACCGCTTCAAGGTCATCAAGTTCAACAAGAAGCGCGGCAACATCGTTCTTTCGCGCCGCGTGCTGCTCGAGAAGGAGCGCGCCGAGCTCAAGGGGATGACCCTCGAGAAGCTGAAGGAAGGCCAGATCGTCGAGGGGATCGTCAAGAACCTCACCGAGTACGGCGCCTTCATCGACCTCGGCGGGATCGACGGCCTGCTGCACATCACCGACATGTCCTGGGGGCGCGTCACGCACCCTTCCGAGCTGTTCCAGGTCGGCGACCACGTTCGCGTCAAGGTGCTGAAGTTCAACGCCGAGACCGAGCGCGTCTCGCTGGGCCTCAAGCAGATCAGCGAGGATCCCTGGACCCACGCGCAAGAGAAGTACCCGCCGGGCACGGTCGTGCGCGGCAAGGTCGTCTCGCTCAAGGACTACGGCGCGTTCATCGAGCTGGAGCAGGGCATCGAAGGTCTGGTGCACATCTCCGAGATGTCGTGGACCCGTCGCGTGAAGCACCCGTCGAAGGTCGTCGCCGTTGGTGACACCGTCGAGGCAGTGGTGCTGGACATCGACCCGCGCCAGAACCGGATCAGCCTGGGCATCAAGCAGCTCGAGCCGAACCCGTTCGCGTCTCTGAAAGAGAAGTACCCGCCGGGCACGGTCGTCAAAGGCGTCATCCGCAACATCGCCGACTTCGGCATCTTCGTGGAGATCGAGGACGGCATCGACGGCCTCGTGCACGTGTCCGACCTGTCGTGGACCCAGCGGGTCAAGCACCCGTCGGAGCTCTATCAGAAGGGCGACGAGGTCGAGGCCGTGGTGCTCAACATCGACTTCGACGGCGAAAAGCCGAAGGTGTCGTTGGGTATCAAGCAGCTGGTTCCCGATCCGTGGGACCGCATCCCGTACGACTACCCGATCGGCAAGATCGTCGAAGCCAAGGTCATCAAGGTGTTGGACTTCGGCGCGTTCGTCGAGATCGAGCGGGGCGTCGAGGGCCTGATCCACGTCTCCGAGTTCTCCGAGGACCGCGTCGAAGACCCCAAGGCTTTCGTGAAGCCGGGTCAGACGCTGAAGGCGGAGATCATCGGGGTCGACACGGCCGAACGGAAGATCGGCCTGTCGTTCCGCGGCGCCACGCGCCAAGAGGAACTGGCGGACGCGCAGGGCTTCTCGGGCGGCGCCCCCACGGCGACGCTCGGCGACGTCATGCGCGACAAGCTGGCGGCACTGGCGGCGCAGGTCCCCGCGACCAACAACAAGAAGAACAAGAAGGCAGCCGCCGCGGCCGAGCCTGAGTCGGACGACGACAACACGCCGTCGTCGAACTGACCGTCGAACAGCCAAGGCCTGAACGAACGGGAGCTAGAACGTGACCCCCGCGACGCGGACGCTGGCGTGGCTGCGCCAGTTCGCGAAGCTCTGGGGGTTCGCGCTCTTTTGCGTCCTCATCGTCTACCTCTTTCGAGAGGTCGCGCTCCCGTTCATTTTCGCAATCCTGGTCGCGTACATCCTGGCGCCCGTCGTCGAGCGCTTTGGGCGGCTGCGCGTGGGCGGCAAACCGTTCCCGCGCGCGGCCGCGGTCATCATCCTGTACGTCAACATCATCGCGGTCCTGAGCGTCTTCATTGGGTACTTCGTCCCGAAGCTCTCGGGCGACTTCGCCCGGCTGTTTCGGGAGGCCCCGCAGCTGTTCGCGAAGGTCAACCGCGAGTGGCTGCCGCGCGCGGGGGCCTGGGTCGACCAGCACTTCGGACCGGAGGCCGCGCCGGACGGCGTGGCGACGGGTGAGGACGCCATCACGCCCTCGGGGCCGGCCGTGCCGCCGCCGCCCGCGATCCCGAACGCCATCTTGCTGGAGCCGGCCCCCGACGGCCGCTACCAGCTGGACCTGCAGGCGCTGACGTTCGAGGTCCGACCTACTGGTGACGGCCGCTACGTGATCGGCGCGCCGTCGCCACAGCTGGCGACAGCGACGGGCGGCAAGTGGGAGCGGTCGATCAAGCAGTGGATGGCCGAGCGCCTGAAATCCACGGAAGGCGAGAGCAAGCGGGCCATCGAGTACGGTCAGAAGTTCATCGGCGCGGTCGTCTCGGGAATCGGGCGCCTGTTCCTGGTGCTGATGGTGGCGGCGTTCATCCTCGTCGATCTCGATCGGATCCGGGGATTCCTGCGGTCGTTGGTGCCCGAGCAGTACCAGCTGGACTATGACCGGATCGCCAGCGGGGTCGACCGGGGTCTTTCGGGCGTCATTCGCGGGCAGATCGTGATCTGCGCGATCAACGGCGCGCTGACCTACCTGGGTCTGTGGCTTTTTCACGTGAAGTACCCGCTGCTCTTGGCGGGGATCGCCGCCGCGATGAGCCTGATCCCGATCTTCGGATCGATCTTGTCGTCGGTGCCGATCGTCGTCATCGCCCTGATCTCGTCGGGAACGTTCGACCTGCGCCAGGGGCTATTCGTGCTGGCTTGGATCATCGGCATCCATCTGGTCGAGGCCAACCTCCTGAACCCGAAGATCATGGGAAACGCCGCCAAGATCCACCCGGTCCTGGTCGTGTTCGCCCTGATTGCGGGCGAGCACAGCTACGGCCTCGTGGGCGCGCTGTTCGCCGTGCCCGTCGCGTCAATCATCCAGACCATCTTCTCGTACTACCGGCGGCGCCCGCGCTCGCCGGCCGCGCCCACTCCGCCGATTGCGGCGATGTGATCGCGGCGTTCGCTCAGAGCGGCAGGAGGCCGGGGGCCACGTCGGGGCCGGCGATGAGCGCCGTGCGGTCGTCGACGTCGCGCCACCCCGGCCGCGAGGCGACGTCGCGGTCGGCCTCGATCACCAGCGCCCGCAAGCTCTCGTGCGGGATTCGACGGCCGTTGCGGCCGGCGTCGTTCCGCGCGTGGCAGACCGGGCAGTCCGAGATCCCTTCGACGGCGAGGTAGCGGATCGGGAAGTTGATGCCCGTGGCGGCGAAGCAGCGTCCGTTCGTCGCGCAAAGCGCGATCTGCAGCGGTCCTTTCCCGGCGGACTCGAGCAGCTTCTCGATGAGCTGGACGCTGTTACGCAGCGCCGCGTGAACCGCCGCGGGGGCGGGCGACGGCTGATCCAGAATCCCCGCGTCGTGCAGGAACGCCAGGAAGAGATGAAAGATGTGCTCGCTGGGGGAGAGGCCCCGGATGTTGCGCCGCAGGAATGCCGGCGTGCTCTCGAGCATGCGCTCGCGCAGGTCGTCGAACGGAACGTCGCCGAGGTCACCGACCGACCCGAACAGCCACGATCGAAAACGGAACGGGTCCGTGTCCTCCGCGGGCGTGCTGCCGTCGTGCTTGAAGCCGACGCGCCCGACCAGCGCCTCGGCCCGCGTGTCCTTCACGAGATTGTAGAGGTCGACCTCCACCGTCTCGGCGCGCGGGCGCTTCTGCAAAAGGACGTCGCCACCCTGAACGAAGCCCAGCCCGAACCCTTCAGGCGTCGCGGGCGCGCTGGTTGCGCTACGCGCGTACAAGGCGCCGCGTGCCGAAAAAAGCGCGCAGGCCAGGTTCTCTGGCTCGTTCCCGAAGTACGCGACCAGGTGCCTCACGACGACTTTAGAAGTATACGGACGCTTCGATGAAAATCACGGAGATCTACAGCAGCATCCAGGGTGAGACGCAGTACGCGGGACTCCCCTGCACGCTGGTTCGCACGACGGGGTGCGACCTGCGGTGTGGCTACTGCGACACGGCGTACGCGTTTAACGGAGGACGCGACATGTCTGTCGAGGAGATCGTGACCGAGGTGGTGCGCCTCGGGCCCACGCTGGTGCTGCTGACCGGGGGGGAGCCGATGCTCCAGCGCGACATTGGCGTCCTGGCCGAACGGTTGCTCGAGGCCGGGCGGCGCGTGATGATCGAGACCTCCGGGGCGCACCAGCTGGACCGATTGCCGCAGGCGGTGATCCGGATCGTCGACGTGAAGACGCCGGCCTCGGGCGAGTCGCACCGGATGCGGTGGGAGCTCCTCCCGGCGTTGCGCCCCGGCGACGCGGCCAAGTTCGTGGTCGCCGACGAGCCCGACTACCGCTGGGCCACAGAGGTGGTCGCAAAGTACGACCTGGCGACGCGAACGGAAGTGCTGTTCTCGCCCGTCCATGGGCGCCTAAACCCCCAGGATCTTGTAGCCTGGATGCTGCGTGACAGGGTTCCGGCGCGGCTCAATTTGCAGCTCCACAAGTACGTCTGGGCGGCTGAGACGCGCGGCGTATAGTCATGGAAAACGCGGAGTTATTGGCGCCAAATCCATGTTCAGGGTAAGATATTTCCGTTGACAGGCCGCAACGCGTCCTGTTAGCTTGCAAACGGTTTTAGGCAGTAACTGTCCAAAAACGTTAAAGAAAACTCGTCGAGGAGACGAGTCACTGGAGAGTTTCGGACTCCCATGGACGACGAGCACTTTGGAAGCTGCCTCCGCCGCGCCCGAGAGCAAAAGGCTCTCACGGTCGGTGACGTGTCGGCATCGACCAAGGTGCCGCGCTCTGCGATCGAGGCGATGGAGGCGGGTGCCCTGCACGGGCTGCCGGCTCATGTCTTCGTCCGAGGCTTCATTCGTTCGTACGCGAAGGTCGTAGGCATCGGTGAGTCCGAACCGCTGACGTTGTATGACCGCGCGCTGAACCGCGAGACCGAGGAGGCGCGCGCGAAGTCGGCGAGCCCGGTCGTCGATCCGGTGCTGGCCGGCGGAATCGTCGACGAGGACGAGGCGTCGCGCCGCCGGGGACTGGGCCTGGCGGTGTTCGTCGTGATCCTGGTCCTGATCGCGACCATCACGCTCTCGCTGCTGTTGCGCCGGCCGCCCCAGTCGGGCGAGGGGCTGTCCATGGCGCCCGTCCAGGGCGCACGGATTGCCCAGCAGATCGCCGCTTCCCTGCGCACGCTGACCTGAGCGGCGCTAGGATGCGGGCGCGTTGCCTGCATTGTCGACAGCCGCGATCGTGTTGCGCGCCGTGAACTACGGCGAGGCCGATCGGGTGGTCACGCTCTTCGGCCGGGAGATCGGCCGCGTCTCGGCTCTCGCGCGCAGCGCCCGCAAGAGCCAGCGCCGCTTCGCGGGCGGTCTGGGGCTGGGCGCGGTGGGCGTGGCCGCGTTGCGCGAGCGGCCTGGCGCCGAGATGCTGACTTTGGAGAGCTTCGATGCCACCGGCGCGACGCACGTGGCCCTGGGGACGGACGTCGTCCGCCTGGCGCACGCGTCGTACGCCGCCGAGTTGGTGACGAAGCTGTGCGCCCCGCGGCAGGCCGAGCCGGCTGTCTACGATTGGCTGGCCGAGATGCTCGAGCGCCTGGCTACCGGGACGGCGACGGCCGAACGGCTGCGAGTCTTCGAGATGGGGCTCTTGCGGAACCTCGGCTTGCAGCCGGTCGTCGACCACTGCGCGGTCTGCGGGACGGTGGATCCAGCGGCGCCATTCCGGTGGGATCCGGACCGGGGCGGCGCCATCTGTGCGGGGTGCGCGCGCAGCGGCCGGCCCATCGCGCCGGCAACGCGCGCGGCGCTGGTCCGGCTGGAACGCCTGTCGCTGGCCGCGGCGGACGCCATCTCATTGACCGGCGACGTGAACCGCGGCTGCCGGGAGGCGCTGTCCGAGATCATCAACCAGCACATCAGCGGTCCGCTGAAGTCACTCGAATTCATTGCCAAACTCAGCCAGTCCCAGTGAAGGGAGTTTGACCCGATGCCCACCACGCCACCGCCCGCCCTGGGCATCCGCCACGTCGCCCTGACCGTCCGGGATCTGGAGGCCGCGGAGCGCTTCTGGGTGACCGTGATGGGCTACGCGGTCGAGTGGCGCCCGGACGCAGACAACGTCTATTTCCACGGGCACCGGGACAACCTGGCGTTGCACCGGGGGACCGCCGAGACGAACGGCATTCTCGACCACATCGGCATTGCCGTGGCCGAGCCCGAGCACGTCGACGCCTGGGCCGCGCATCTGCAGGACCACGGCGTCGAGCTGAAGACGCGCCCCAAGACCCATCGGGACGGCTCGCGATCGATCTACTTTTACGGACCCGAGCGCCTGCTGGTGCAGATCATTCATCACGCCCCGATGCTGGACGGCTGAGCGTCGACGAGGGCGGTGTCTTCGACTAAAGTCTTTCGCCCAATGCCCGCTTCATCGCTCGAGCAGATCGTCAGCCTGGCCAAGCGCCGGGGGTTCGTTTTTCCGTCGTCCGCCGTTTACGGGGGGCTCGGCAGCACCTGGGACTACGGCCCGCTGGGCGTCGAGCTCAAGAACAACGTCAAGCGCGCGTGGTGGAAGTCGGTCGTCCACGATCGTGACGACATGGAGGGGCTGGACGCGGCGATCCTGATGAACCGGCTGGTCTGGAAGTACTCGGGCCACGAGGCGACGTTCTCGGACCCGATGACGGACTGCCGGAACTGCAAGTCGCGCCCGCGCGCCGACCACGTCTTCGTGGCCCAGAAGGGCAGGGACCCGAAGGGCATCCCCGAGATCAACGCCGCCATCGCCGCCAAGGAGCTGAAGTGCCCGAAGTGCGGGTCGACCGACCTGACCGAGGCGCGTCCCTTCAACTTGATGTTCAAGACCACCGTCGGCGCGGTCGACACCGGTGACGACAGCGGCCTCGCGTACCTGCGGCCGGAGACCGCGCAGGGGATCTTCGTCAACTTCGGGAACGTGCTGGACACCATGCGCCGCAAGCTGCCGTTCGGCGTCGCGCAGGTCGGCAAAGCCTTCCGCAACGAGATCACGCCCGGCAACTTCACCTTCCGGACGCGCGAGTTCGAGCAGATGGAGATCGAGTACTTCGTGCGCCCGGGCGAGGACGAGGCGGCGCACCAGGCCTGGATCGACGCGCGCACGCAGTGGTACGTCGACCTCGGGATGCGGCGCGAGAACCTGCGCCAGCGCGAGCAGGAGAAGCACGAGCTGGCGCACTACGCCAAGCGGTGTGTCGATCTCGAGTACCGGTTCCCGATGGGGTGGAGCGAGCTCGAGGGGATCGCCAACCGCACCGACTTCGACCTGAAAGCGCACAGCCGCAGCCCCGAGAACCCGGACGCCGTCGGCGAGCTGCGCTACTTCGATCAAGAGAAGAAGCAGCACATCGTGCCGTACGTCATCGAGCCCTCGGCCGGCGCCGACCGCGCGACGCTGGCGTTCCTGTGCGACGCGTACGACGAGTCGCTGGTGAAGGAGCCGCCGGTCGAGGACACCACCAAGCTGCGCGAGCTGGTGCACAGCTTCGCCAAGTCGGTCGAAAAGCGCGACCCCAAGCAGATGGAGCCCGCCGTGAAAGAGCGGCTGATGGCGGCCGCCGACAAGATCGCCGCCGGACTGCCCGGCTCATTGCCCGAGCTGGTCGCGCTGTCGGACGACGCGGACGCCAACCGGATCGAGGTCTGGAAGAAGGTGCGCGGCGCGGCCGAGCGGCTCGCCGAGGATCACACCCGCACGGTCTTGCACCTGCACCCGCGCCTGTCGCCCATCACGGTCGCTGTGTTCCCGCTGAAGAAGAACGAACCGCGCCTGGTCGAGATGGCCCGGTCCATCAAGCGCAATCTCCAGAAGGCAGGGCTGCGCGCCGTTTATGACGACACGGGCGCCATCGGCAAGCTGTACCGCCGCCAGGACGAGGTGGGCACCCCGTACTGCATCACGGTCGACTTCCAGAGCCTGGAGGACCACACCGTCACGGTTCGGGACCGCGATACGATGTCACAAGAGCGGCTCGGAGCGGGCGAGCTGGGCACCGCGCTCCGCGACCGCGTCGGCTGATCGCGGATCCTCTTCGAATCGTCGATCGCGTTGACGGAGCTGGGCTCTGCCCAGCGGAGTCGTCGCGGGAGGTCCAAGGAAACCTTTGAGGGTTCCTTGCCTGAAAGGGGCTTCCCGTGGCGCGGCGAGCAGGGTAAATAAGCGCCCATGCCAAGCGT
Source organism: Polyangia bacterium (assembly GCA_045802645.1). GTDB lineage: Bacteria > Myxococcota_A > Polyangia > Fen-1088 > Fen-1088 > JADGRB01. Next base: position 41,666 of record JBJMQQ010000058.1, on the reverse strand, counting down.
CACCAAGTCCCGCTCCGCCGCGAAATCGCTCAAGTCCGTTCTCAAAGACAAGCTGTCCAAGGTCAAGAAGGTCGGCAAGGCGCTGACCCTCAAGAACGGGAACGGGCACGGGGGTGGCATCCGGCTGGGAGCGAAGACGCTCGTTAAGGGCGCGGCGGCGGCCAAGTCGTCGTCCAAGGCGTCGCCGGCGAAGGCGCCGGCCGCGAAGGCGACGTCCGGCAAGCGCGTCTACTTCTTCGGCGGCGGCAAGGCCGAAGGCAACAAGGAGATGAAGAACCTGCTGGGCGGCAAGGGCGCCAACCTGGCCGAGATGGCCAACATCGGCCTGCCGGTCCCTCCCGGTTTCACCATCACCACCGACGTCTGCACCGAGTTCTACAAGAACGGCAAGAAGCTGCCCAAGGGCCTCGACGCCGAGATTCGCGCGATGATCGCGCGCATGGAGAAGCAGGTCGGCGCGAAGTTCGGCGACCCGTCGAATGCGCTGCTGGTCTCGGTCCGCTCGGGCGCGCGCGCCTCGATGCCGGGCATGATGGACACGATCTTGAACCTGGGCCTCAACGACAAGACGGCCGCCGGTCTGGCCGCCTCGTCGGGCAACGAGCGCTTCGCCTACGACAGCTATCGCCGCTTCGTGGCCATGTACGGCGACGTCGTGCTGGGCCTCAAGCCGGAGAACAAAGAGGATCACGACCCGTTCGACGAGCTGCTGGACGCCAAGAAGAAGGCGCGCGGGGTCAAGCTGGACTCGGAGCTGCCGGCGGACGCGCTGAAGGAGCTGGTCGCGGAGTTCAAGGCGGAGATCAAGAACCGCCTGGGCATCAACTTCCCCGAGGATCCGTACACGCAGCTGGAAGGCGCCATCAAGGCCGTGTTCCAGTCGTGGCGCAACGATCGCGCGGACCTGTACCGCCGCCTCAACAACATCCCCGTCGAGTGGGGGACCGCCGTCAACATCCAGGCCATGGTGTTCGGCAACAAGGGCGAGAGCTCGGCGACCGGCGTCTGCTTCACGCGTGACCCGGCCAGCGGCGAGAACATGTTCTACGGCGAGTTCCTGGTGAACGCGCAGGGCGAGGACGTCGTCGCCGGCACGCGCACGCCGCAGAAGATCGAAGAGCTCGGGAAGGTCTTGCCGGTCGCCTACAAGGAGCTGCTCGACATCCGCAAGAAGCTCGAGAAGCACTACAAGGACATGCAGGACATCGAGTTCACCGTCGAGAACGGCAAGCTCTACATGCTGCAGTGCCGCAACGGCAAGCGCACCGGGTTCGCCGGCGTGCGCATCGCCGTCGAGATGGTGGAAGAGAAGCTGATCCCGAAGGAAGAGGCGCTGCGCCGGGTCGAGCCGGAAGCGCTGAACCAGCTGCTGCGGCCGGTGTTCCTGCCCGCCGCCAAGAAGGCTGCCGTCACCGAGAACCGCCTGCTGGCCAAGGGCCTGCCGGCCGGTCCGGGCGCCGCCACGGGCAAGGTCGTCTTCTTCGCCGACGAGGCGGAGGCGCTGGCCGCCAAGGGCGAGACGGATCTCATCCTCTGTCGCCACGAGACGAGCCCGGAGGACATCCGCGGCATGAACGCGTCGCTGGGCTTCATGACCGCCTTCGGCGGCATGACGAGCCACGCCGCGCTGGTCGCCCGGCAGATGGGCAAGGTCTGCATCGTCGGTTGCGACGCGCTGTCGTTCGACTACCACGCGCGCCTCATGCGCGTGACCACCGCCAAGGGCGAGGTCGTCATCAAGGAAGGCGACTGGATCTCGATCGACGGGTTCACCGGCGAGGTCATCCAGGGGCGCGTCGACACGACGCCGTCCGAGGTCATCCGGGTCCTCATCGAGAAGAACCTCGATCCGAAGGAGGCGCCGGTCTTCCAGCGCTACGCGAAGCTGATGTCCTGGGCCGACGCCGCCCGCAAGCTGAAGGTCCGCGCCAACGCCGACCAGCCGGATCAGGCCGAAGCCTCGGTGGCGTTCGGCGCCGAAGGGATCGGCCTCTGCCGCACGGAGCACATGTTCTTCGGCGAGGGGAAGATCGGCCCCATGCGCGAGATGATCGTCGCCGAGAACGAGGCCGATCGCCGCAAGGCCCTCGACAAGCTGCTGCCGCTGCAGCGCGAGGACTTCCGCGGTCTGTTCGAGGCGATGCAGGGGCGACCGGTCACCATCCGGACGCTGGATCCCCCGCTGCACGAGTTCCTGCCGCACGACGAGGCCGGCGTGGCCGACCTGGCGCGCGCGACGGGCAAGACGGTCGAAGAGATCCACGCCCGCATCGACGAGCTGAAGGAATCGAACCCGATGCTCGGCCACCGCGGCTGCCGTCTGGGGATCACCTACCCGGAGATCACCGAGATGCAGGCCCGCGCCATCTTCGAGGCGGCGTCTGACCTGGTGGCCGAGGGGCACGACATCTACCCCGAGATCATGATCCCGCTGGTGGGCACCAAGAAGGAGCTGGACCTGCAGGCCGACGTGGTCCGCCGGGTCGCCAGCGAGGTCTTCGCCGAGCGCGGCAAGAAGCTGAGCTACACGGTCGGAACCATGATCGAGGTTCCGCGCGCGGCGCTCACCGCCGGCGACATCGCCGACACCGCCGAGTTCTTCTCGTTCGGCACCAACGACCTCACGCAGACCACCTTCGGTCTGTCGCGCGACGACGTGCCGCGCGTCCTGTCGGCCTACCTGGCGCACGACGTCTACAGCGTCGACCCGTTCGTCAGCGTCGACCGCAGCGGCGTCGGCGCGCTGATGAAGATGGCGGTCGCCGCGGGCCGCGAGAAGAAGCCGAAGCTGAAGATCGGCATCTGCGGCGAGCACGGCGGCGACCCCTCGTCCGTCGAGTTCTGCCACCAGATCGGGCTCGACTACGTCTCCTGCTCGCCGTACCGGCTGCCGATTGCGCGGCTGGCGGCGGCCCAGGCCGCCCTCAAGACAACCTGAATGGCCGAGGGCGGGTCCTAGAGCCGGAATGCTACGCGCAATCAGACGCGGGGGCCCTGAGATGGGCCGGGTCCCCGTGCGTGCGTTCCTTCTTCTGGGGGCGGCGCTGGCAGGCGTCGCGGCGTGTTCGCTGAGCCAGGAAGGCGTGATGCCGCCCGCCGACACGCTGTTCTTCCCGTCCAGCGCGGTCATGCAGCCGGACGGAGATTGGCTGTACGTGGCCAATTCGAACGCCGATCTCCGGTTCAACGACGGAACGGTGCTGGTCATGAACGTCGGCGAGGACCGCACCGTCGCCACGGACTCGGGCCCCGTCACGTTGCGCGGGGCCGCCAGCGACCGGGCTCGCCCGAGCGACTGGGCCGTCTGCCCGCAACAGGACTACGTGTACCCGCTGCCTCGCAGCACGCCGCCGACCTGTTGCTGGGACGCGCTGGACAGCAACATCTTGAACTGCGACGAGCGGCTGTACGTCGAGGCCGATGCCACCGTGCGCATCGGGAGCTTCGCCTCCGGCATGGTCTGGCAGCCCAACTGCAAGAGCCCCTGCGACGTCGGTTGCACGGCGGACCCCAACGGCTCGCGACTCATCATCGGCGTGCGTGGGGACACCTCCGTGACCTGGGTCGACGTCGTCCCGCCGGGCGACGGGCCACACCCCGGCTTGCGTTGCCGCCAGGACGGCGCCGGCGGCACCTTGGCCGAGTGCACGCAGAAGGTGACCGAGACGACGTCCGTCCTCTTCAGCCAGTCGGGCGATCCGAACGCGCCGTCCGTCGGGCTGCCGGACGAGCCGTTCGCTCTGGCGCTGGACCAGTTGCACGGCCTGCTCTACGTCGGCGCGCTGGTGGGCAACACGTCCGTCGTGGCGTCCGGCGGAATATCGCTGTTCGATGTCTCGGAGACGGGACTGCCGTCCGTGGCCGGGTTCCCGCCCGCGCCGAAGTTCATCGCGCCGTTCAACAGCCCCTTCCCGCCGAACGGCGCTGGCAACTTCGGCGTGACCGCGCTCAGCATGCACGCGCCGCTGGGTACGCCGCCGCTGGGCCCCCAGGAGCTCTTCGTCAGCTCACGGTACGTTCCGCAGATCGCCACCATGGTGCCGTTCCTGTCGGGCAACCAGAACAGCACGACGTGGAACTGCGCCCCCGCCAGCGACGTCGTGCTGCTGGGCGGCAGTGACTCGCTGAGCTCCGGCCTGGTCGGTTCCGAGATGCGCGGGGTCGCGATCATCGACCCGCCGGACTCGTCGGATCAACCTCAACGCGCCTTTGCACTTCAGCGGGTGCCGCCCGACCTCATCAGCTACGACATCGCCCGCAACGCGTCCGGCGCGTTGACCGTGCGGACCTCCGCTCTGCTCGAGACTTGCTCGAGCCCGACGTACCTCTACCACCAGGGGACGCGCCTTTATGTGAACTGCTTCGACACGGGGGAGATCTACGTGTTCGACGCCACGATCCCGACGCTCTTGACCTCGTTTCAGGTCGGTCGCGGACCGGCCGGCATGGTGTTCGATCCCAAGCTGCCGGTCGCTTACGTGCTGAACTTCACGCAGAACGACATCGCCGTCGTCGACCTCGCGCCGGGGAGCCCGACGGAGGACCACGTCATTCAACGGATCGGGTTTCCGACGATCACGCCCCGATGAAGCGCCTCCGCCCCGTCCTGGCTGCCGCCCTGGCCGCGCTCTCTTGCAGCGCCACGCCGAACCTGTTGCCGGTCAACGACCTCAATCGACCGACCGACGTCACGTTCATGTGCTTTGGGGCCTACGACCCGACGGGCGCCGGCACCCAGTTGACCGTCTCGGGGCGCCCGATGCGGGCCTGCCACCCGCCAGACTTCTACGACCCGCCTGCCTCGACGACGTCCCGTACGTTCGCGTTCCTGCCCAACAGCGGCAGCAGCGGACTGACCGCGATCGACGCCGATCACTGGAAGCTGGTGGACCTGGATCCGTTCACCGGCGGTTATGGGATGGCGCCGCTGGGCAAGTTCCCCAGCCAGATCTCGTCCAGCGACGACGGTTGCCGGCTGGTGACCGCGAACCGCGGATCGTGTGACCTGTCGCTGGTCGATCCGTCGGTGCTGGTCGCGCCGACGTTCTACGGCCAGCAGAGCCACCTGACGACGCTGCCGTCGCCGCGCACGGCGACGATGACGATCCGCCCCGTGAAGGGCGACGGTACGTTCCTGACCGCCGCGCCCTACGAGGCGGTGTTCCTGCCTCAGGACACGTCGCAGTTGGTGTCGACCGCCGAGGCGACCGACCCGACGCAGACCGGACCGCTGTGCAACCCCGACGGCGCGATGGCAGATCCGATCGGGTGGCCGGCCCAGGCCAAGCCGGCCCCCTGGTACGTGCTGGTGACGTACCCGTCGTGCGACTTGATCGCGGTCGTGGCGCTGCCCGGCGGCCAGATCGTCAGCTCGGCGCACGTCCGTCCGACGGGCGACGGCGAGCACAAGAGCGTGACCCTGATCGATGCCGGGACGTCGCCCAGCTGCCCGGTGGACTGCGTGGGACAGGATTTGCCGCCCGGCACCACCGACTCGGGTGGGGGCGGAGGCGTCGGGCCGACGGTCGCCGACGCGGGCGCGGGCGGGCAGGGTGGGACCACGCCGGATGCGGGCGTCTCCGACGGCGGTGGCGCGGCGGCGACGGACGCGTCGCAAACAGGCCCGCTCGACGGTTCGCGCGACGGTTCGATCGCTGGCGCGGCTGGCGGTGTTGGCGGCAGTGCCGGCGCTCCCAGCGGCGCGGCCGGATCGCCCTCAGGCGGGGCCGGCGGCGCGGCAGGCAGGCCGGCGTTCCCCGGCAACCAGTACGCGAACACGCCTTACGTGCCGGCGACTCAGCTGAGCCCCAGCGGTATCGCCATCGTTCCGGACGGCAGCCGCGCCTACGTCGGCCTGGCCAATGCGTCGTATGTGCTCTCGTTCGGGTTGACCAGCGCCGGGCTGTCGCTGCCCGGGCACCCCATCTTGCTGAACGAGGGGGCGCGCGGCGCGACCCGGGTCCGCCTCAACGTCGATCAGTATCGGTACGTTTCGAACGCCGGACAGGCGGGCGTGTTCGTGGGCGCGGAGGCGGGGGAGCGCGCCGAGTCCTTGGACGAGCAAGACGCGAACGGGATGCCGCAGGCGCTCGACGTCGAGAAGCGCCGGTATCTGTACGCGGTCGCCCAGGACGGCACGGTGCGGGTCATCAACGTCTTCCTGCCCGGCGCCGAGGTCGAGTGCGAGACCAACATCGATCCGATGAACCTGCCCGCCGGCGTCACCGCGAACACGGCGTGCATCCCGGTCGACCCCGTTCACCGGCGCCCCTTCAGCGTGGGGCCGGGGATTCACCTGCCTTCGCTCCCGATCGACGTGGCGGCCGCCGACGTTCGCACGGAGCCGACCGAGGACACGAGCGAGCAGAGCGTCAACGGCGCCCACGCCTGGATCATCACGGCGTCAGGCGTCGTCTACCTGGTCAACATCAACCCGGTTCTGCGTAAACACAGCGCCGCGCTCGAGAGCGAGGACTACTCATTTTCAGCGCTCTCGAACAACGTGACAGAGCCGGAGCCGTTCGTGAACACGCTGCGTGATCGCAACGAGATCACGTACTCGGTCACGCTGGATCCGTCGTCTGGGCCGCCCCGGGTCGACGTGCTCCCCAGCGTCCCGGCGACGGGCCCCTACCTGGAACCGTTCTGGACGCAGGGGTCGAAGCTGAACGCGACGGCGCTGACGAGGTACTACGTTCAGACCGGCGTCTTCTTCCCGCAGGAGCCCACGCCCGCCAACCCCGACGACCCGATCGACCGCCGCGCGGTGACGCCGCAGGAATGGACGATCACCTGGCAGGGGGCGCTGGGCGGCACGCGCAGCACCGGCGTGCTGCTGGGGACCGAAAGCACCGTGGGGCGGTTCCCGTCGAACGCGGGCACCCGCAAGGCCGTCGATTCGATGCTGCTGGACAACGGCACCAACTACTGCGGATCGGGCGTCGTCAACGGCGACCTGATCACCTTGACGGGATGCACGCAGAACAGTCAGTGCGGTCCGGGTGAGGTTTGTCTGTTGGACGCCACGGGTTCGGGCGCTTCGGCCGGCCTTCCGATCAACGGCCTTTGCGCCGACCCGAATCGCTTCGACGCGACCGCCGCCGCGTGCGCGTCGTACCTGCAGACGGTCCGGCGCTACCGCATCGTGGCCTCCTATCCGAACCAGGTCGTCATACGCCCGAACCTGGACGAGCTGCCGCGGTCCGCGTTGACCCGCTGCGATCCCAGCGCCAACGGGGATCTGACCGACACGACGTTGAAGCGCTGCAAGGATCCGGCGGATCCGTCGACCGACAAGTTCACGTGCGTCGCTGATCCGGAGGGCGGGGCGACGCCGCGCTGCCTGCAGGTCTGCAACTTGACGACTCCCTGCCGCGCGGGACGCGTCTGTATCAGCCTGGACGCCGACCCGACGCAGCCGCCGGACTGCGACAAGAACCAGTGCTTCTGCGCCGACGCGCCACCCTTGACGGACGCGGCCAAGACGCAGTGCTTCGACCAGCTGATCAGCTATCAGGTTCAGGTCGGCAACGGGTTCCTGGTCTCGGGATCGCAGTCCGGGTTCCAGACGACGGCGCCGCTGCCGTCCGGCAGCGACCAGTGCGACCCGCACCCGACGCCCGATTCGCGGTTCGCGTTCCGCATTCCGATGGACGCGCCCACCTGCACGAACCTGCCCGCGGACGTATCGATGATCGACAGCCGGGTCGATCCCGACACGTACGATCTCGCGTCGCCGATGCGTCAGACGGCCGCCGAGAACTCGAACAAGCTGGTCCAGGTCGCGACCAGCACGCCGACGCCCGACCCCTGCCTGTACGTCGGTGGGCCCGTGCAAGGCGATCCGCTGCAGCCGATGGGGACCCCGCCGCAGCACGTTCGCGCGCTCTTCCGGAACGCGCAGATCGAGTTCGTGCTCGCCAACCTGGACCGCGGGCCGACTGGACAGTTCGTCAGCGTCTTCGACGTCCACGGCGGGTTCAACCCGCAAGTCGTTCAGGACCCCGTCACGGTGGAGGTCTCGATGCCGGCGCGCATCGTTTTCGGCCCGGTCGACGCCGCGAAGCAGCTGGCCCCCTTCACCGATGTGACCACCGAACAGCGGTACCTGTTCGTGGTCGACCAGCGCCGCCTTGGACGCGAGCAGGGTGGGGCAGCGACGCGCGGCCAGCTGCTTCGAATCAATCCCCTCGGGTACACCTCCACCGTCGGGTCGGCGACCGGACTGCAGCCCATCTTCGAGGACTACAACACCAGCGGCGGCGTCTTCCCGATCCAGTAGCCCCGCCCACGCCGTCCAGCGGAACTTGACGCCGGCTGGGTGCGCATAGAAACTACATGTAGGTGAATCCCGTGCCAACATCGAGCGCCCGCGAAACTGTCCGCGAGCTTCTCGCCGGGGTCGTGCAGGAGCTGGCCCGTGAGGGTTTCCTGGCGGCCGGTGCCGGCGAGATCCCCGTCTCCATCGAGCGCACGAAGCGTCCCGAGCACGGCGACTACGCGTCGAATGTTGCGCTCACGCTGGCGAAGCCCGCGGGCAAGCCGCCGCGGGCCGTGGCCGAAGCGATTGTCGCTCGCCTGACCGGGCCGTCGTCGGGCCGCGGCTCGCTGATCGCGGAGGCGAACATCGCAGGCCCGGGGTTCATCAATCTGCGCCTGGCACCCGCGTTCTGGCAGGCGAAGCTGGGCGAGATCCTGGCCGCCGGCAAGGACTGGGGCCGCGCCGTGCCCCGGCCAGCGCCGAAGATCTTGCTGGAGTACCTGTCGGCGAATCCGACTGGACCCATGCACGTGGCGCACGGCCGACACGCCGCCGTGGGCGACGCGCTGGCCCGCCTGCTGCGCTTCGGCGGGTATCCGGTGACGACCGAGTTTTACGTCAACGACGCCGGCAACCAGGTGCAGGTGCTGGCGCTGTCGACCTGGGCCCGCTACATGGACGCCGCGCGCGCCGCCGATCCCACCGTCCCCGAGGTCCCGTTCCCGGAGAACGGCTACAAGGGCGGCTACATCCGCGACTTCGGGCAGGCGCTATACGCCCGCGACGGGGCCCGCTGGGTTGGTCCGACCCCGCCGGCCGACATCGAGCCGATCAGGTCGTTCGCGATCGAAAAGTCGCTGGGGATCATCCGCGCGACCCTGGCCAGCTTCGACGTGACCTTCGACGTCTGGCAGAGCGAGCGCGCGCTGCACGAGGCGGGCGAGGTCAGCGCGACCTTGGCCGCGCTGGACGCCAAGGGCTACATCGATCGCCACGATGACGCTGTCTGGCTGAAGACGACGGCGCTCTGGGGCGACGACAAGGACCGTGTGGTCGTGAAGTCGGGCGGGCTGCCGACGTACCTGCTGGCCGACATCGCTTACCACCAGAAGAAGCTGGCCCGTGGGTTCGACGAGCTCTGCGACATCTGGGGCGCGGACCACCACGGCCACATCGCGCGCATGCAGGCGGCGTTGAAGGCGTTCGGCTCCGACCCGGCGGTGCTGCGGGTCATCTTGATCCAGATCGTCAGCCTGCTGCGGAACGGGCAGCCGGTCGCGATGGGCAAGCGCGAAGGGGAGTTCGTCACGCTCGATGAGGTCGTCAGCGAGGTCGGCCGCGACGCGACCCGCTTCTTCTACCTGATGCGCCGGCACGACACGCCGCTCGACTTCGATCTCGAGCTGGCCAAGAAGCAGTCGCTGGATAACCCCGTGTTCTACGTCCAGTACGGGCACGCGCGCTGCGCGGCGATCGTGCGCCGGGCCGCCGAGCTGGGCGCCGAGCGGCCCGCCTTCTCGCTGGAGCTGGCGACGGAGCTCGCGCTGCCCGAGGAGCTGGCCATCCTGCGGCGCCTGGCCGACTTCCCGGACTTCGTCGCCGACGCCGCCGCCGCGCGCGAGCCGCACCGGGTGACGACCTGGCTGACCGAGCTGGCCGCGGACTTCCAGAGCTATTACACGCAGCTGCAAAAGGTCCACGGCGACACGATCCTGCCGCAAGAGCGGCACCGGGTCGGGGATTGGCGCGCGACCTGGAACTGGCGCAAGACGGCGGCGCGCCTGTGGTGGGTGGAGGCGATCGGTCAGGTCATGCGAAACGGGCTGGCCCTGCTGGGCGTCTCGGCGCCCGATTCGATGCCCCGCAGCGAAACCACCACGAAAGAAGACGAATCATGACGGTGCGGTACACTGCGGTGGACAGCATGGAAGCCCCTGCGCTTTTGGACGTCGATCGGGACGTCGACCGCAGCGTCGAACGCTGGCGCGAAAAGATCGAGATCCGGCTGGACAACCGGCAGGTCTTTTTTCTGTTTTTCGGCAGCGCCGTCGTCGCCTGCATGCTGTTCGTGCTGGGCGTGATGGTCGGCAAGCGCATCGAATCGCGCGGCCAGGCCGAGGCTGCCGCGCCGCCGGCCGATCCGCTGGCGGCGCTGGATCGCGTCCACCAGCCGCCGCCCGGCGTGGCTGCCCCCGAGCCCGCGCTGACGTTCCCGCGCACGCTGGCCGGCTCCCAGGCCGCGGCGCCGCCCCCCAAGGCCAAGCCGACCCCGCGCGTGCTGGCGGCCGCGCCGGTTGCCAAGCCGGTCGTCGCGAAGCCGGTCGCGCTCAAGGCGGCGGCGCCCGTCGTGGCGCCCGCGCCCGTCGAGCCGACGGCTCCGGCGACCCCTGCCAAGGGCAAGGGCAAGTTCACGCTGCAGATCAGCACCTTCGCCACCTCCGCCGAGGCAGACGCCTTCGCCCAGCGCTTCCCGGGGGCGTTCGTGATCTCCGGGGCCGTCCCCGGCAAGGGCATGGTGTACCGCGTCCGCTACGGCAACTTCGGCTCCTTCAAGGAAGCCACCGCGGCCAAGGACGGCTTCGAGAAGCAGCACAACATGATCGCGCTCGTCGCCGCTCGCTGAGCCGACGCTCAGAACATCAGCCCGACGTTCACGTGCAGCACGCCGATGCGCGTGTCGCCGGGGCCGGGGTCGAGGGGCCACCCCCACGCGAGGCTGACGTCGCCGATGGGCAGCCGGATCAGCAGCGGCGAGATCCCGATGCCGTGCCGGAACTGCCGCAGGCTCAGGTGGTCCAGCGAGTCCGCGACGACGCCGTTGTCCATGAACACGGCCCCGTACCAGGGGGGCGCGATCGGGATCTGCAGGTCGATGTTCTGGACGATGCGCAGGTTGCCGCCCAGCGGCCGGTACTCGACCAGGTACGCGCCGCCGGCGGCGGGGTTGCGCGGGTCGACCGGCGCCAGCGGCTGTTCGACCACCTCCACGCGCGCCCGATCCAGCTGGTAGCCGCGGATCGTGGTGTCGCCGCCGGCGAAGTAGCGCTCGACCTTGGGCAGCAGCGAGGCGCCGCCCAGCGGAAGCCCCTGGTCATAGCGGAAGCCGTGGCGCAGGTAGACGCGCTTGCCCAGCGGAATCACGGAGAGCGAGTGGACGCCGACCTTCAGGAAGCTGTCGTCCCCGATCGCGAACGGGAACGGCCGCAAGGGGACGGAGAACGCGGGGAGCGCCAGCTCCGCGATCGCGTCCACGCGGAAGCCGCGGGTCGGCAGCAGGCGATTGTCCATGCGCAGCCACTCGATGTTGGCGCTCAGGCTGCCGACGGTGGTGCCCAGCGTGACGTTGGTGGTGGTTTCGATGGGGCCCGCCTGCCGTATCAGGGGCTCCGTGTGGGTGGTGTTGCGCAGGTTGTAGTGCAAGCCGGCGTCGACGCCCGGGAAGAGCTCGCGCGAGAGGCCCACGGAGCCGCCGCCCGAGTGGATGTCGCCCAGGCGCACCGTCGCCTGATTCAGGTATGTGAACGAGGCATCCAGCCGGAACAGCGTCCCCAGGAAGCGCCGGTCCAGGAACCCCACGTTGGCGCGCAGGATCGCCGTGCCGTAGGTGAACGCGCTGGTGAGAGTCCAGGCGTGGCCCAGAAGGTCGCGGTTGTCGTAGCCGGCGCGCAGGTACACGCCGACCGGGAACGAAGAGTCGGGCGGCTTCTGGTCCGTCGAGGCGCCGACGCCCACGTGGATGACGCTGTACTGTTCGTATCGCTCTTCGACGCTGACGACCATCGGTTGAACGGGGCGCCGGCTTTCCTTTTGCGGAAAGGAGATTGGCGACGCGTTGTTGAAGAGCTGCATGAACCCGATGTCGCGCTGGCTGCGCTCGACGGCGGCCGTGTTCAGCGTGTCGCCGGGCCGTAGCCGGATCTGCTGCAGGATCGTCTTGTCGCGGGTGACGAAGTTGCCGCGCACGAAGATCGGCCCGACCTGCATCCGCGGTCCCATCGTGACCTTCCACGTCAGGCTGACCGCGTCGCCGTGCCGGTCGACGTCCGGCTCGACGGCGGCCAGGCCGAAGCCGGTGTCGCCGAACAGCCGAACCAGCCGCTTGCCGTCGGCCTGGACGATCGGCGGCGCGTACGGCGCGCCCGGGCGCAGCGCGACGCTCTGAAGCAGGAAGTTGCGGTCGTAGGGCAGGGGCGTCCCGTCCGTCGACGCGAAATCCTCGGTCGCCAGCACGACGCGCGGGCCTTCGACGATCGAGAAGCGAACGTAAAGGTCGTGCGCCCCACGCGAGACGCTCTCGGCGGCCGCGGCGACGGCGCCGATCTCGCCCAGCGCCGCCGGCGACGTGGCGGCGTCGACGCGGGCCTTCGTCTCCAGAAAGCCGCGGGCGCGGTAGTGCTCCAGCAGCCGCTCGACGTCCTGGTCCAGTTGCTTGCCGGTGGCGTAGCCGCCCGACCCGATCCCGAGGAACGGGTACGGGCGCACCGAGACGACGTCCGCCAGCTCGTCGGACGAAAGCGCCTGCGCCCCGGCGAACTCGACGCCGCGAACGCGCAGCGACGGCCCCTCGTCGATCATGAAGACGATCCGCTCTTCTTCAGCCGACAGGCGCTCGCGCCGCCAGTCGACGCGGGCCAGGAAGTTCCCCTGCTCCTGATAGTGGTGCTGGATGGCGTCGGCGCTGGACGTGACCTCGTAGTCGTCGTACGAACCGCGCGAAAACAGGGTGATCGTGTCCAGCAGCGTGCCGTTCGACTGGCTGCTGTTCCCTTCGAAGGCGACGACGATCCGCTTGCGCTCGCTGATGGTGATGCCGATGCGCACGTTCTTGGCGGCGCGGTCGACGCTCTTGCCGACGCTGAAGTCCGTGGTGATCCGAACCCCGGCGTACCCCAGCGCCCGGTAGCGTTTGGTCAGCGCGTCCATGTCCTCGCGGAGCTGCTTCTGGGTGAACGGCACCGGCGTGTTCCACAACGTCAGCCAGTCGGCGTGACGGAACATCGGGTCGATGTCCTCGGTGCGGATCGCGTGGTTGCCCGTGAACGTGATGGGGCCGATCGGATACGCGGGGCCAAGTCGCACCCGCACGTGGAAGTCCAGCGAGCCCGGGTCGCCGCCGGCGCGCGCGTCCAGCCCTACGTTGGCCTCGAAATAGCCGCGGCTGCGCAGGAAGTCGATGACGTGCTCGCGTTCCCGTTCCAGCACCGCGTCGCGGTCCGGCCCGGGCGGCGGCAGCGGTTGGCCCGGGCGCACGGTGATGCGGCGCTGGATCTCGTCCTGCTGGATGCGCCGGTTTCCGGTGACGAAGACGTACCGGAGCCGGTCGTAGGGCAGCAGATTGACCACCAAGGTGACGCCGCCCGGCCCACTGCGCGCGGTCACGGCGGCCGCGTAGCCAACGGCGTCGAACGCCTGCACGACCCGGGGGACCGTTCCCAGTGGCCGCCCGACCAGGTCGCTGGGGCCGGCGGGGACGAATGGGTCGCCGATCGCCACGACGGAGGTCAACATGGCGCGGAGCTTGTCGTCGGGATCGATGTGCGTCCCGCCGAGTTCGTAGCCGATGACCGGGACGGCCCGGAGCGGTGGCGCGGGGGCGGCGTCGGTCTCGGCCGGCGCCTCGTCGGACGGGTCAGGCGGCGCGCTCTGGGCGTGGGCGCGCGTCGTCACCGCCGCACAAACAAGAGCGGCGCCGAGAACGATCGAGGCGCTCGCGCGGGTCAAAGGTCGAGGGGGGAACGTCGAGGGGGGAAACTGCCTTGGCTCGCCCGCATCACCTTCTTATCGCGTAATCCAGCCGCAGCTCGAAATTGTAATTGAGGGGGAGGGTCTCGGGAACGCCCTGCTCCGACGAGAGGCGAATTTGTTCGATCCCGCCGCCCAGGGTCAGATAGTCGAGCAGCCACAGGCTCCCCGTGCCGTTCCAGTGGCTGGAGTTCTGGAATCCCTGCAAATAGTCCAGCTGCAGGTCGCCGTACCGGCTGACGCGCTTGCGAATTCGCCCTTCGAACCCGTCCGAGCCGACGGTCAAGCGCAGGTTGAGCCCCGTGAGCCGCTGGAAGGTGTCGTCGATGTAGGGCTCCATCAGGTTCGCGACCGTGTCGCGGGTGGCCTGGCCGGCGATGTCCGCGCCGGTGGTCAGGTTCGCGCCGACGGTCGCGTTCTGCGTCCCGAACGGCGAGGCGGTCGACGCCGAGGTCCGCCCGGTCAAGAGCAGGAACGCCGTCTGATTTCGATCGAGGCCGTCGTCGCTGGACAGATCGATCTGCGCCTCGCGCAAGGGGCCGTTGATGCGCATGTGGACGGTGTGGTCGGCGCCGTTGACGTCGGTGACCTGGTTCACCGCCTCGATCGCGATGTCGGGCGTGTCGCCGTCGGCGATCGACTTCGTCGCGATGAAGGTCACGTGGTTGACGTTGGGGACCAGGTCGAAGTCGCCCCGCATGAACGGGATGTTGAACCGCCCGTCTGTCGGGCGGACGTCGCCGGCCAGCTGCGGGACCGCCAGCGTGCCCCCGACGTGCAGGATGACGTCGGCGTGGATCTCGGGCGCGATGTTGTTCTGGACGACGAACCCGTCGCCGACCGTGCGCACCGACAGGTCCAGCTTCAGCTGCTCCAGGAGCGGCTTGCCGTCGTAGAACGGCCGCACCGTCGACTCGTCGACGCGCGGGCTGATGGCCAGGTTCTGCACCTTGAACGATTGCAGGTAACGCCCCGACACGAGGCGCACCTCCCCACCCAGGCCGAATCCCTGCTCGAGACTTCCCAGCAGATCCAGGTCGAACGCCAGGTCGTCGACCTCGAACACGCCCGGGCTGCGATAGCTGAGGCGCTCGCCGTGAAGGGGAAGGTCGAACTCGCCGGGCTTGAACGGGAACAGGTTCGTGAACTGCACCCGTCCGGCGCGCACGCCCGACGCGCCGATGATCAGCGTTCCCTGGTCGTCGAACAGCACCTTCACGTTGTGCAGGATGACGCCTTCGTTGCTGATCTCGACGATGCCGCTTTCGACCTGCACCTCCGTACCGAGGTCGCGGAGGCGGAAATCGATCGCCTCCAGGTCCAGCCGGCCGCGGATGTCGGGGTGCAGCAGCGTGCCGCGCAGCTGCGCCCGCACGTGGGCCTTGCCCTGCGCGTCCGAGATGGCGTCCGGCACCGCCTGCGCAAGCAGTCGGGCGCTGACGTCACCCATGACGTCGGCCTGCAGGTTCTCCGGCAGGAAGCCGGCGCCCAGGCGCGCGTGGCCTGACAGCTGCATCGTCGCGCCGTCGACGGTCACCGCCAGGTTCTCGAGACCGACGTGGCCGCCGCTCGACAGCGTGAACCGCCCCGAGTCGACGGTCACGTCGCGCTCGAGGCCGTGCGGGCGCAGGCGCACGGGGTGCACGATCGCCACCTCGCCGCGCAGATCCGGTTGGTCCAGGGTGCCACTGGCCGTCAGCTCGGCGCGCAGATCGCCGCCCAGCCGATCGAGCGCCCCGCGCGTGAACGGCTCGAGCAGCTCGAGATCCAGGTGGCCCGACACGGCGCCCGAGATGACCCGCCCGTCGAGGCGCCCTTGCACGCGAAGGTCACCGCCGTCGGTCGCGAACCGGGCCTCGTCGAGGACGATGTGTTCACCGTCCACATGGACGTGCAGCGGCCGCGCCGCCTCGATGCGCACGCGTTCCAGCGTCGTCTCGCCGTTCGGTCCCTCGACGGGGCGGGCGATGGACAGCCACAGCTCGGGCAAGAGGACGTCGACGGCGGGCGGCTGTCCGGGGTCCAGGTCGATCGCCACCCGACCGGTCGCGATGCCGCGGCCGTCGCCCAGCGCCGCCAACTCGGGGGCCAGCACGTGCAGCTCCAGGCGCCGAAACGCGACGCGTCCGTGCACGGACGGCCCGGCGGGGGTCAGCGCCGCGTCCGCGTCCAGGTCGAAGCGATCGAAGAGCTGGCCGTGAACGGAGACGCCCGGCGCGTGCGTCCGCCCGACGGTGACGGGCGAGAGGGCCAGGTGGCCGGTACCCAGGCGCACGCCCCGCGCGCCGACGTCGCGCAGGTCGATCTCGCCCGCGATCTGAGGCCGCTCTGCCCGTCCGCCGATGTGCAGACGCGCGCCCGCGAGCCCCGTCACCGCGGCGGGCGAGTCGGCCACGCCCGGCAGGGCTGCCAGCGGAAAGGCGTCCAGCGCCACGTCCAGGCTCAGCTCCTGCGTGCCCAGCGCGACCCGTCCCCGCACGTCGGCGCTGCCGCCCCCCTTGTGCGCCACGTGCAGGCTCTTGATGTCGGCGTTGCGCCCGTCCAGCGCGACGTCGACCGGGCCCAGCAGGAACGTGTCGTTCAGGAGTCGAATGGCCGTTCCGGCCGGGATGTTGAGGTGGGCCGTCGGCGCGTTCAGCGGGCCGTGCGCATCGGCTGACAGGGTGAGATGCCCCGCGACGCCGCTGTCCGGCGCCAGCGCGGCCAGATCGATGTCGCGCGCGTCGAGCTGCAGATCGACCACAGGCGCCGCCGCGCGCCGTCCCGGCTTCGACGCCGGCAGCTGCACGGTGCCGCGGGCGTCCAGGTGGCCGCCGAACGCGGGGCCGGAGAGCTTTTCGAGCCGCAGGAGCCCGTGCGCGAACGCGACCCGGGCGTCGAGGCGGCGCACCCGGCGCGGGCCGGCGCCCAGCCCCTCGACCACCAGGTCGGCGGTGGCCGTCGGATCCGCGAGCGGCCCGGTCGCGTGCGCGTCGAGGCGCGCCCCCTGGGCGAGCGGCGGCAGCCCCATGTCCTTCAGGAGGCGCGGCAGCTCGGCGGCGCTGGCGGCCAGGGTGACATCGACCTTCTGGTGGGCCAGGTCGAACGACCCGCGCACCGTGGCCTCGCCCCCGGGCACGCTGACGGTCAGCCCGTCGGTCCTGGCCAGGGCCGGCGACGCCTCGGCCCGGCCCCGCAGCCTCAGCTCGCGCGGCAGCCCGCCAGCCGTCGCGCGGGCCAGCCGCAGGTCGATCTTTCCCAGGCGCACGCGACTTTTGGCCAGGTCGCCCTGCGCCTCGATGCGCCCGTCGAGGCGGCCGGCGCCCAGCGCCCGGACGCCGGCGGGAAGGTAGCTGGCGGTCCGGAAGCCGTCGAACGCCAGCGTCGCGCCCAGCGCCATCGTGTTCGTGTCCAGCTTGGCGTCGACCGACAGCTTGCCGCCGTCCGGGGCGCCCAGCGACAGCCGGCTCACGTTGACGCGTCCCGCGCCGCCGTCGAACGCCAGCGACAGGCCGACGTCCTTGGCGCGGTAGTCGCCGTAGCGGACGTCCAGCCCCGCGATGTGGGCGCCCACCTGGATCTTCGCGAACGGCTGGGTCAGATCGGCGGTGATTCGCGCAGCCTCGCCGTCGATCTTGATGTCGCTCAGCCCCTTGCCGGCCGCGACGGCCGTCAGGGCGTCCCCGGCGTGATCGAACGCGATGTGCAGATCGATCCCCGGCACGCTGGTGGCGCCGTAGATGCCGGTGAACGCGCCGTGCCCGGACAGCCGGCTGCGCCCGGTGTCCGCGCCGGCCAGGTCCAGCACGATGTCATCGGGCCGTTCGCGGGTCGTCGCGATGCGATTGATGACGATGCGATCGAGCGGCAAGGTGTTGCCCAGGACCCGCAGCGCGCCGCCGCCCTCGGCGACGACGGACGTGCCGTCGAAGCCGAAGAACGGGTGGTGCGGGTCGACGCTGGTCTGCAGCAGCGACACGTGCCCGTGCGCGTGCAGCAGGTCCAGCCCCCACACGCCCGGGAAATCCAGCAGCGCGGTCAGGTCCCCCAGCTCGGCGTCGGCGATGGCGAAAGACGACCCGGGGGCGTTCGGGTCGGGCGGCTTCGTCGATGGGTTCTTCGGCGCCAGGGCCGCGATGAACCCGATCCCGTCGCTATGTTTGAGCTGCGCGAAACGCCAGAGCGCCTGCGGAACGCGCAGCGTCTCGATGACGAAGTTCCCCTTCAGCAGGCTGCGCAGCCGCACGCGGGCATCCAGGTGCGGGACGTCCAGCACGACGGTCCCCTCCGGGTCGGTGATCCGCAGGTCGTCGACGGCGATGGGCGTCGGCTCGTCCGTGACCAGGTCCTGCAGCGCGCGCAGCTTCCACGTCACGCCGCCGATGTGCAGCTTGCCGGCGAACGGCGGCAGCACGCCTTCGATGAGGCGCCCCAGCCGCGGGCCCTGCAAAACGGCGGACGCAGCCAGGACGACCAGCGCGACCGTCGCGATGAGACCACCGGCCAGCGCGCGGGCTATGCGGATTCCAGCCCTCGGCAAGGGAGGACCATTGTGTCATAAACGCCCTGGGCCGTGCCCATGGCGGAAGTCACAAACGCGACGTCGATCAATGAGGGCAATGCGGGCAAGCCGAGCCTCTACATCGTCGACGCCTACAATTTTCTGTTCCGGGCGTTCCACGCCCTGCCACCGCTGACCACGACCAAGGGGTTGCAGACGGGCGCGATCTACGGGCTCTGCCAGATGATCCTGCGAATCGAGCGGGAGCAGCGGCCGACCCACCTGTGCGTCGTGTACGACGCGCCCGGCGACAATTTCCGAAACGAGATTTATCCGGAGTACAAGGCCCACCGCCCCTCGATGCCGCCCGAGCTGGCCGCCCAGCTGGAGCTGGTCCGGCGCGTCGTCGACGCCTTCGGCCTGGCCCAGCTCGAGGTGCGGGGGTTCGAGGCCGACGACATCATCGCCAGCCTGGCGAAGGTCGCGACCGGGGCGGGGATGGAGGTCGTGATCTGCTCGTCCGACAAGGACCTCATGCAGCTCTGCTGCGGCGAGGTGTTCGTCCTGGACACGATGCGGAACCGGCGCTTCGGGGCCGACGAGGTGCGCGAGAAGTTCGGGGTCGGGCCCGAGCAGGTCGGCGACGTCCTGGCGCTGATGGGGGACAGCATCGACAACGTCCCCGGCGTCGACGGCATCGGCCCCAAGACGGCCGCCGAGCTCATCAACAAATTTGGTTCGCTGGACGTGCTGCTGGAGCGCGTCTCGGAGGTGAAGGGCAAGCGAGGCATCGCGATCGCCGAGGCGCGGGACGCGATCCGGGTCTCACGCGAGCTGGTCCGGCTGCGCGAGGACGTCCCGCTCCCCAAGACCCTGGCCGAGATGCACCGCAGCGACCCCGACCAGCAGCGGCTGGGCGAGCTGTTCCGCGAGCTGGAGTTCTCGCGGCTCGCCGACCAGCTGACGACGTTCGATCGCGAAAATGCCCGCGAGGCGTCCGCGCGCGGAGCCCCGGCCCCCGCGCCGACGTCGCCCGCGGCGTTGCCGGTCCCGGCCCCGGCGCCGCTGGAGCCCGCGGAGATCATCCTCGATCGCGCGGCGCTGGCGGACCTGGTGACGGCCGTCCAGGCGGCCGGCGCGGTCGGCCTTTCGATCTTGTGGGACGGGGTATCGGCGGTGCGCGCCGAGCTGGTTGGCATCGGGCTGGCGCTGCCGGGCGGTCGCCGCGCGTACGTTCCGTTCCATCACCGGTATCTGGGCGCGCCCACCTGCCTGCCCGAGGCCGTGCTGGCGGAGCTGGCGCCCGCGCTGTCCGGGGCCGGGATCGCGCGCCACACTCACGACGCGAAGACGCTGGAGGTGCTGTTGACCCAGCGGGGCGTCGCGCTGGGGCCCGTGGCGTCCGACTCGATGCTGGCGGCGTACCTGCTGGACGCGGCGCGCACCCACTACGACCTGGACGTCGTGGCGGCGTCCGAAGGCGTCGCCCCGCCACCCGCGCGCGCCGCCTGGATGGGGACGGGCGCCTCGGCCCGGCCCGGCAGCGACATCGCGGTCGAGGAGGTGGCGCCTCGCGTGGCGGCGGAGGCGGCGGCGGCGCTGGCCCTGGCCGAGCGGCAGGGTAAAGGTGTCGTCGAGGCCGGCCTCGACAGCTTGTACCGGACGATGGAGCTGCCCCTGGCGCGCGCACTGGCGCGCATCGAATGCCGGGGCATCACGCTGGACGTCGCCAAGCTGCGCGAGATCGGGCACGAGGTCGGGCAGTCGCTGGTCAGCCTGGAGACGGAGATTCACGCGCTGGCGGGGGGCGCGTTCAACATCGCGTCGAACAAGCAGCTGGCCGACGTGCTGTTCAGCAAGCTGTCGCTGCCCGTGATTCGCCGGACCAAGACCGGGCCGTCGACCGACGCCGACACGCTGGAGGAGCTGGCGCGCCTGCACGCCGTGCCGGCCAAGATCGTCGAGTTCCGGGCGCTCTCCAAGCTGCGCGGGACGTACATCGACGCGCTGCCGGCGCTGGTCAACCCGGTCTCCGGGCGGCTGCACACCTCCTTCAACCAGGCGGTCGCGGCGACGGGGCGGCTGTCGTCGAGCAACCCGAACCTGCAGAACATCCCCATCCGCACGGAGCTGGGACGGCGCATCCGCGAGGCGTTCGTTGCCAAACCCGGCCACCTGCTGGTCTCCGCCGACTACTCGCAGATCGAGCTGCGGATCCTGGCGCATTTTTCCGAGGACCCGTCGTTCCTGGAGGCGTTCCGGTCCGGTCAGGACATTCACCAGCGCACGGCGGCGGAGGTGTTCGGCGTGCCGGCGGACGCGGTCACCTCCGAGCAGCGGCGCATCGCCAAGGCCATCAACTTCGGGCTGGTGTTCGGGCAGACCGACTTCGGGTTGGCCCAGGTGCTGCGCATCCCGCGCGCGGAGGCGCGGGCCTACATCGACAGCTATTTCGCCCGCTACGCCGGCGTGCGGACCTACATGGAGCGCGCGATCGCGGATGCGCGCGAGGCCGGTTCGGTCTCGACGTTGCTGGGGCGACGGCGGCCGCTGCCCGAGATCCGCGCCACCCGGGCCCAGGACCGCGCCTATGCCGAGCGGATCGCGCGCAACACCCCCATCCAGGGGTCGGCGGCCGACCTGTTGAAGCTGGCCATGATCCGCATCGACCACGGGATCGAGACGGGGGCGGTCCCTGTCGGCGGGGCGGCCCTGCTGCTGACCGTCCACGACGAGCTGGTGTTCGAGGTCCCGGAGGACGGGGCCCCGGACCTCATGCGGTGGGTCAAGACCGAGATGGAAGCCGTCTACAAGCTCGCGGTCCCGCTGGTCGTGGACGTCGGCTCCGGCCGGACCTGGGGCGCCGCCCACTAGCCAGCTTGCGAACTGGGTCCGGACCTCGGCTAATATGAGAGGGTTCATGGACCTCCGGTACTCTGGCGGCGCGCGTTGCGCGTCGCGACTCATGGCAGGCGGCCTGGCCCTGGTGGCCGCCGCGGCGCTGGGGGGCTGCCATCGTCCGGCCGCCCGTAGCGCGCAGGGCCCGAGCTGTGCGCCGGCGCCGATGTCACACGCGGCGCCGCCGCCCGACAAAGATCCGGGCGAGCCGCCGCCCCGGGCTTTGCGCCGCTGCTTTCCCGAACAGCCGTCCTGGGTCGACGCCCCGGTGGCCGAGCTGCTGGATCGCGCGGCCGATCTGTTCGACAAGGGCGACTACCCGGGGACGCTCGCCTGCGCCGAGGAGGCCGCGCGCCAGGCGCCGCGTTCCGTCGAAGCGCACCACAATCGCGCCATCGCCCTGATGCGGCTCGAGCGTCTCGACGAGGCGCGCGACGCGCTGGAGCTGGCGCTGGCGTTGTCGCCCGACGACGCCGAGACGCTGGAGGCGGCCGCCGACCTGCAGATCAACCAGCTGCCGGCGTCGTCCGATCGTTCGGCAATCGGGCTCGAGTACGCGCGCCGGGGCAGCCGTCACGTCTCGCGCCGCGACGCCGAGGAGGTGGCCCGGCTCGCGCTGCTCGAGGGGCAGGCCTTGATCGATCTCGGGCGCGCCGCCGAGGCGCTGCGCCGCATCGACGCCGCGCTGGGCGCGCAGCCCAAGCTCTCGGCCGCCGTGTACGAGCGTGGTGTCGCGCTGTTCGAGCTGTGCCGGTTCGACGAGGCACGCCGCACCTTCGAGAAGGTGCTGGCCGAGACACCGGATCACGCCCACGCCCTTTATCACCTGGGCCTCATCGAGGAGCGGCTCGGCAATCCCGCGGCGGCGGCGCGCCACCTGGCCGCGGCGACCGCCGCCGATCCCAAGTCCTTCCCGGCGGCCCCGGAGATCGCGGCGAACGACTTCGCGGCGCGCGTCCAGCGGGCCGTCGCCGCGCTGCCGCCGGACTTTCGGCGCGACCTGTCCAGCGTCCGCGTGGAAGCCGCCGATCTTCCCGAGCTGGACGACCTGACGGCCGAAAAGCCGCCGCTGTCGCCGACGATCCTGGGCCTCTTCCGCGGTTTGCCGCTGGACTACAACGACGGGGCGGCCGCGCCCAGCTCGTCGGGGCGCTCGCGCAAGGGGCGGTCCGCGCCGCCGGCGACCGGTGGTCCCGTCCAGTGCGACGACACCGGCGCACGCACCATCGTGCTCTACCGCCGCAACCTGTTGCGCACCGTGCACGACAGCAAGGAGCTGGACCAGGCGATCTCCCGTACGCTGTTGCACGAGGTCGGTCACCTCCGCGGCGAAGACGACGGGTCACTGCGCGACCGCGGGCTGGAATAGCGCGCTAAACTCCCCGTCGCGTGATTCGCGTCGAGGGGCTCACCAAGACGTACGGCCGTGCCGCGGATCCGCCGGCGCTGGACGGCGTCTCGTTCGAGGTAGGCCGCGCCGAGATCGCCGGCCTCCTGGGGCCGAACGGCGCCGGCAAGTCGACGATGATGCGCATCCTGACCTGCTTCCTGGCGCCGACCCGCGGTCGCGCGACGCTGGCCGGCCGGTCGATCGCCGACGAGCCGCGCGCCGTTCGGCGCGCCGTCGGCTACCTGCCGGAGGCTGTCCCGCTGCCGCCCGAGATGCGCGTGGACGAGTACCTGGCGTTCCGGGCGGCGTTGAAGGGGATCCCGCGGCGGGCCCGGCGCGCCGAGATCGACGCCGCTGTCGGGCGCGTGGCCGTCGGTGACCGGCGCCGCCAGATCATCGGCACGCTCTCGCGCGGGTACCGCCAACGGGTCGGTCTGGCGGACGCGCTGCTGGGGTCGCCGCCGATCCTGATCCTCGACGAGCCCACGGCGGGGCTGGACCCCAACCAGATTCGCGAGACGCGCGCGCTCATTCGCGAGCTGGGGCGCGAGCGCACGATCTTGCTGTCCACGCACGTCCTGTCGGAGATCGAGGCCGTCGCCACCCGCATCCTGATCCTGCGCCGCGGGCGGCTGGTGGCGGCCGCGCCCGTGACGGAGCTGCAGGCCCGCCTGGCGGGCGCGCGGCGGGTCATTGTCGAGCCGCGGCCCGACGAAGCGGCCCGCGCCAGCGAGCTTTTCGGCCGCGTCGCGGGCGTCGCCGGTGTCGCGGCGGGCGAGGCGGGCCGGTTGGTCGTGACCCTGGCGGCTGGCACCAGCGCCGACGATCTCCGCGAGGAGATCTTCCGCGCGGCGGTCGCCGGCGGCCTCACGCTGCGCGAGCTGCGGCTGGAGACGCCGTCGCTGGAAGAGATCTTCGGGCGCGCCACCGCGGACGACGGAGCGTCCGTCGCGTGAATCGGATCCTGGCGATCGCGCGGCGCGAGGCGGCTGCCTACTTCCGGACGCCCGCCGGCTGGGCGGTGCTGGCGCTGTTCCTGGCCCTGCAGGGGCTGGTGTTCTGGATGTTCGTCCAGTTCCTGGGCCGTCCGGATGCGCCGCCGGGAGGCGTCATGGAGTTCTTCTTCGGCGGGACCATCCTGTACTGGATTGCCGTCGGCCTGCTGGCGACGGTCGTGCCGATGCGCCTCATCGCAGAGGAGCTGCGCGCCGGCACGATCGAGCCGCTCTTGACCGCGCCCGTGTCGCCGTTCGAGGTGGTCGCCGGCAAGTGGTTGGCTGCGGTGGCGTTCTACGTGGCCGCCTGGGCACCGACGGCGCTGATGGTGGCCTACCTGCGCGCGATCGGCGGCAGCCTCGACCCCGGGCCGATCGCCGCCGGCTACCTGGGGACGTTGCTGCTGGGGATGGCGGCGCTGGCCGTGGGGTTGCTCGCGTCGTCGCTGACGCGCAATCAGCTGGTGGCGGCGACGCTGTCGTTCGTGCTTTTTCTGGCCGCGCTGCTGGCGGGCGCGCTGGAGTCCGAGGCCCGCGCTCCTGCGCTGGCGGCGGTGCTGCGCCGGTACAGCCTCTTCCGCACGATGGAAGACTTCGGTCACGGCATCGTCGACTCCCGGCCGATCGTGTTGCTGCTCAGCGTGACCATGCTGGCGCTGGCCGCGGCGACCAGCCGGGTGGCGGCGCTGCGCGGCCCGGCGCCCCTGGAAGCGACGATGGCGCAGCGGGCGGCGCCGCGCGTGTCGGCGGTCCTGGCGCTGCTCATCGCCGTCATGGTGAACGCGATCGCCGGGCGTCACTTTGCGCGCGGCGACTGGACGCGCGCCCAGCTCTACGCGCTGTCGGACAAGACGATCGCCATCCTGCGCGACCTGCCGCGCCCCGTGGAGGCGACGATCTTCGCGTATCCAAAGCGCGACTCCGAGCGCGCGCGCACCATCGCCGGCTTCGTGCGCGAGCTGGCGGAGCGCTGCGTCCGTCAGGCGGGCGGCCGATTTTCCACGGAGGTCGTCGATCCGGATCGCGCGCCCCAGCGGGCCGAGGCCGCGGCGAAGAAATTCGGCATCAACGCGTTCGACCTGGGACAGGGGGCCATCGTGTTCACGTCAGGCGGCCGCGCCAAGGTCATCACGGAGTCGGACCTGGTCGAGCCCGAGATCGGCCCCGACGGTGAACCCGGTCCGGCGCTGCGCGGCTGGCGGGGCGAGGCCGCGTTCGTGTCGGCCATCCTGACCGTCACTGACGATCACCCGCCAGCCATTTGCTTCACCAAGGGGCACGGCGAGCCGGACCTCGAGTCGGCGGCTGACGGCGGCTACGGGACGTTCGCGGAGGCGCTGCGCGGCGACGGCTACGACGTGAAGTCCGTGGATCGCGTCCCGGACGCGCGCGGCGCTGGCTGCGGCGTGCTGGTCGTGGCCGAACCGACCAGCGCGTTTTCAGCGGCGGAGCAACGCGACCTGGATCAGTTCGCGGCCGCGGGCGGGGGCGTGCTGGCCATGATTGGCCCCGTGTTCGCGCCCGGCGGCGGCGCGTTCGCTCACGTCGGCTTCGAGGACTGGGTTGCGCGCCGCGGGGTCCTGCTGGGCGACAACCTGGTCGTCGACCCGGCCCACGCGAGCGACGTCGAGGGGCCGTCCGTGTGGGCGGCCGGCGCCGACAATTATGGGCGCCACCCGATCACCGAGCGCCTGGGCGGCCGGCTGACGTTCTGGCCGCGCACGCGCGAAGCCGGCCGTGTGGACCCGGGCGTGCCCGGGTGGATCCTGACGCCCCTGGTGCGGACCAGCGCCGAGGGCTGGGGTGAGACCGACCTGCCGACGATCCGCGGCGACGCCGACCTGAAGTTCAACCCCGGGGGCGACCGAAAAGGGCCGGTCACCGTGGCTATCGCGGCTGAGAGCGCCGCCAAGACGGCGGGGCGCCTGGTCGTCCTGGGGACGGGCCGCCTGGTGATGAACGTGCGCCTCTCGGGTGTGACCCTGCGCGACTACGACATGGACTTCGTGCTGTCGTCGCTCGCCTGGTTGTCGGGCCATGAGGCCCGCGTCGGGATCGGGCCCAAGGACGCCGCGCGCGTCGCGCTGGCGCCCACGGTCGCGCAGGTCGCCTGGGCTTTCCGTCTGTTCGCGCTGGGGCTGCCGCTGGCGACCCTGGCGATTGGCGCCTGGGTCTGGCGCAGGCGGCGCGTCTGATGCGTGCGCTCGGTGTTCTTGGCGCGATCGCCGCTCTGCTGGCGGCGTACCTGTTGTTCTTCGACCACGATCCGCGTAACCGAGCGCCCGTGACCGGTGGCCGCCTGGTGCCCGCGTTTGACCGCCCTGCTGTTTGGCGCGTGACGATCGGGCGCGCCGGCGACGTACCGTTCGAGCTGGTCCGTGGCGACGACGAGGACTGGCGGATCGCGCCTGGCGAACACCGTGCCAATCGGGATGCCGTCGACGATCTGCTAAACGCGATCGACCAGGGCGAGAGCGAGCGGACCTCGGACATCGGGCCCTATTCCGCGGGGCTGCGTCCGCCGCGTATCACCATATCGCTGTACGGCGAGCACGGTTCGTCTGAGCTCCGCCTTGGTAACGTGGACGCCACCGGCCGCGGCGTATTTTTCCAGCGGGGCCCGGCAGACGCCGTGTTGGTCGCGCCGCGGCGCATTCTCCAGCTCGCGGATCGCCCCCTGGATGCCTGGCGCGATCGGCGGCTAGTCCCTTTCTCGCCAGAGCGCGTGAACCATGTTGCGTGGCGACGGAGCCCGGACGACCGGCAGCACGACTGGACGCGAGCCGGCGACCGGTGGCTCGATCGCGCAGGCGAGCGGCTGGCGGCCGACCGGATCGCTGCCGTGCTTCGCCGCATCGCGGAGCTCCGATCGGCGGGCGCAGCGGCTGATGCCGGCGACGTAGGACGGAGCGCGGCCTCGGGTTGGATTGCCTTGCGTGGGCCGGGTGGCGCGGAGGTACAACTCACGCCCGCTCTGTTGCCGGCGAGCACTTTGGAGGCGTTGTGGCCGGCACTCGCCGCAGCTGACGTTCCCGATAGGCGGCTACTTCCGTTGGCGGTTGAACAGGTGCGCCGTGTCTCCATCCAGGACGGCGACCGCCGCCTGGTGCTGCGCCGCGATGGCGTCGGTCAACCCTGGCGGTTTCAGCCACCGGATGACCAGACCGAGGTGGACCAGGCCGCGGTGGCCGAATGGCTGGCGCGACTGGTTACCACGAACGTCAGCGCGCCGGCCACGTCCGGACGGCGCATCATCGTCGGCGACGGACCGTACGAGGCCGTCACCGTCGGGCCCGAGGATCCCGCGTACGCGCTGCTGGAGCCAGATCCGCTGCGCTTCCGGTCGCGCAAGGTGCTCGACTTCGCCCACTTCGACGTGCGCGAGCTCAAGCGGGTGGGCGGCGGCGTCACCTTCGACCTTCACAGCACGGACGGCGAGACGTGGACCAGCCCGCAGGCACAGCGCGCGGTCGATCGGGTGACGGTCGACCGCCTCCTCGCGGCGCTGGGCAACCTGCGCGCGGAGAGGTTCCTGGCGTCCGCGCTGCGCGTTTCCCCGCGAATCGTGCTGGACGTGGCCGTTCAACCGCCTGGCGCGTCCGTTCCAGTGTGGCACCGGGTCGAGCTGTGGGACGACTGCGTGGGCCGCGCCGACGAGAAGCTCGCGTTCCAGATCGCCCGCGCACCCTGCAACGAGCTGCGGCTCGATCCCGCGTCCAAAACGCCGAAGACCGAGCCGCCCAGACCGCGCCCGTAGGGACGCGCTGTCACTACTTGTTGTTCTACTTCTTGCCCTTGCCGGCCTTCTCGGCGTCGATTCGGGCGCCGCCAACTTGCTCTTCAGGCTTGCCCTCGAGCTTGATGGTCTGCGCGTCCGGCGGCAGAACGGCGTTGCCCTCGGCGATGACCTTGCCGTCGGCGGCGTCCTGCAGCTTCTTGTGGATGATGAGGCCGTCGGAAGCGGCGAAGCCGCCCATCGAGTTGATCGAGTACGTCCCGGTGACGATCACCTGCGTGCCCGCCTTCACCTCGAGCGGCTTGGGCTTGTTGGTCTTCCAGTCCTTGACCGGGTAGTCGGCGACCAGCAGGCCGTGATCGATCTTCGTCGTCGGCGTGTCGCCCAGGAAGAAGTGCGGCTGATCGCAAGGACGGCAGCCACCCTTCATCTCCCCGGCCGGCGGCGCGCCCGCCTTGCCCGGCAGACCGCCCGACTTGAGCTCCTTCTTCTTTTCCTTCTTCGACTTCGCCGCGAGATCGTCGTTGCACTTCCGCTGCTCGGCGGGGCACTCGTAGACCTGCAGCATGTACGCGCGAACCTGGACGTCCTTGTCCAGGTACTGGTTCATGTGCTTGCGAAGTCCGTAAATCGACAGCTCGCCGCTGGGGTACTTTTCAGGCGCCGTCTGCACGTTGAAGTTCGGTGGCGGCGGCAAGTCGACCTTGACCGGTGGCAGCTCTTGACCCTGGCCGTAAGCTAGTCGCACGCCGCTCGACGCGAGCAGCGCTACTGCCAAAGTGATAGTCCGGTGATATACGGTCGGCAGTCGCTTCATGGACGAGCCCTCCACCGCGCGATGCGGGTGACCCTCAATAACACAGCGGTTTTTGCCGGGCAAGCGCGGGGGATCGCCTCCGCGCTTCTGCTCGCGGCGATCTTTTGCCCGGCGGGCGGCTGCCATCGCAAGAAACCGCCGCCGCCCGGGTCGAAGACCGCCGCAACGCCGGATTTCACCCCGCTGCGCGCGCCACCGCCCCCGGCGGAGGCGCTGCCTGCGCCCGCCGACGTGCCGCCGCCGGCCCGGCGCGGCGGGTCGTTGCGCGTTCACCTGGACGCGGAGCCCTCGACGCTGCTGCCGCTCGCCGAGGCCGACGCGTCGACGGCGCAGATCACGAACGGCCTCATCTACGAGACGCTGCTCGACTGCCGCGACGGCACCTATCGGCCCGGGCTTGCCGAGAGCTGGGACGTCTCGAACGACGGGATGCGCATCGCGGTCCGCGTCCGCGGCGGCGTGCACTGGCACGATCACCGCGCGTTCGGCGTGATGGACGTGCAGGCCACCGTCGAGCCGCTGCTGCGCAACGGCACCGACGCGCCCGTCCTGCGGGCCGAGCTGGCGGACGTCGCGTCGATCGAGCTCGTCACCGAGCGGACGGTTCGGTTCGTGTTGAAGCGGCCGTCCGACCTGGCGTTGCGCGCGCTGTGCGACGTGCCGATCTTGCCGGATCACCTGGTGCGCGACGTGCGCCCCGAATCGTCGTTCATCGCGCGGTCACCCATCGGCACGGGGCCGTACCGCTTCGCCGGCTGGGAGCGCGGCAAGCGCATCCGCCTCGAGCGCGCGCCTGAATACTGGGGGCAGGCCGGCGGCGTCGACGAGATCGTCTTCGATCTCGATCCCGACGCGGTTCGGGCTCTCAACCGTACGCGCCGCGGCGAGATCGACGTGCTCTCGCGCGTGATCGACGCGCACTACCCGGACCAGGTCGAGCCGACGACGCTGCACGGGGCCAGCAAGCTTTTGCGCCTGCGCTCGCGCCGGTATTCGTTCCTGGCGGTGAACCACCAGCGCTACCCGCTGGCGGACCCGCGCTTCCGGCGCGCGCTGGCGGGCCTGTGGGACCGAACGCGCTTTGCGGGCGAGCTGCACAATGACCTCGCCACGCCGATTGGCGGCCCGCCGCTGACGGAGGACATCCCGGCGCCGCCGTTCGATCGCAAGCGGGCGGCCGTGGCGCTGGACGACGCCGGGTACCGCGACACCGACGCGGACGGCGTGCGCGATCACCTGGGGCACCCGATCCGCGTGTCGATGCTGGAGCCGCTGGGGAACAAGCTGTTCCACGTCGAGGCCCACGCGTTCGCGCTGGAGGCGCGCAAGGTCGGCGTGCTCATCGACCTGATTCCGGCGGACGCGGCGACGATCCTTCAACGTCTCAAGCGTGGCGAGTTCGAGCTGGCGCCGCTCATCTGGGAAGGGGCGCCGGACGAGAACCCGGAGCCGCTCTACGGGGCGGGCGGCGCGTTCAACTACGGGGCCTACCGGTCGACGGCCCTGGACGCGCTGATCGACGAGGCTCGCCTGGCGGCCGGCCCGTCCGCCCGCGCGCCGGTGCTGACCCGCATCGCGCGGCTGCTGGCCGACGACCAGCCGGTCATTTTCCTCTACCGGTACGACGTCCCCGCGTTGCAGTCGGTGCGCGTTCACGGCCTGGCGGCGATCGGCGATCGGCTGGATCTTCAGCGCGTCTGGCTGGATCCGTGATCGTGACCGGGCCGGTGGTGGCGCTGGCGGCGCTGGTCGCCACGTCCGCGCCGCCGCCGGTTTGCCTGCCGTCGCCGCCGCGTCCGGGTGTGGGCGCCGCCGACCCGTTCCGCCCGCCCGTGCCTGAAGCGACCGCGCTGAACGCCGACGCCAAGATCGTCTACCGGCAGGGCAAGTGGGAGAACGCCCGCGCGAAGTACCGTGCCGCCGCGGACGCCGATCCCGACTTCCTGGCGCCGCTCTTGAACATCGCCTGCTCGTTCGTGCGGCAGGAACGCTTCGACGACGCGGTCGCCGAGGTACGCGCGCTGCTGGACCGCGCGTACATGCCGTGGGCGCGCGAGGTGCTGGAGGCGGCCGACCTTGGCGCGTTGAAGGTGCAGCCGCAGATGGCGGCCGTGCGCGCGGCGCTGGCGTCGGCCGCCGCCGCGTGGGGCAGGGGGCTCGACGACGCCGTCATGTTCGTGGGTCGCCAGCGCGCGCCGCTTCGAATCCCGCCGAACGGCACGGGCGAATTCATCCTGAACCCGCACCAGGAGGTCTTCGCCTACTTGCCCGAAACCGGTCGGTTTCGCCAACTCACGGCCGACGACGGACACGTGGTGGCGGTGGCGCGCTCCGCCGATCGCCGCCGCCTGCTGACCGTCACGGCGCAAAAGTGGATTCGCGGTAAAAACGGCGGAAAGGCAGCCGCCCTCGACGGTGTCGCCTTGAGGGAACTGACGCTGGCGACGATGACAGAGGGCGTGCCAGTCCCAATCGCCGGAACAGTGTCGCGAATCGAGGTGCGCGCCGCCGCGCACGGGTTCGTCGTACAGATCGCCGGCGCGCGCACCAACGGCTGGTTCACCGCCGGCGCCAATGGAACCCTCGTTCCAGCGGGTCCAGCACGCGCGCCCCGCGCCGCTGTCCTGACCGCCGCTGGCGCCGAGCTCGTAAGCGGTCAGCCGATCGGCGGCGCATGCGCCGTTGTCGCGCGGGATCAGCCCGGCCGCGGTGTGCCGCGGGTCATTTCCGTGACGGGCCGCGGTCGGGCGGCGGCGATCCTCGGCGCGCGTTTTGGTGCTGGGTTGGCTGGGCTTCCGCTCCCTTGATGACGACGTACTTTGAAGCAGACCGTTTGGGTTTCTCGCCTCCCCCCCCGATTCGACCAGCGCGAAAAATTGCGCGTCACCAGAGGTAGGATAATGTACGACTATGTCGGTCAAGCATCCCGTGTTCTTCATCATTCCGGCGGTGATCGCCGCCTCCTGGATTGCCGTGCGGTCGACGGCGGCCGCGCCCACGCCGGCGCTGGAGGATCCGCCGCTGGTGCTGGCCAGTGGGTCGGACATTCCGGACCCCGCGCTCGCGCAGCTGATCTCGGAGTTCGCGGCCGAAGCTCGCGCGAGACCGTGACGGGAGGTTTGTCGTGAGCCTTTGCCTGGTGACCGGCGGCGCCGGGTTCATCGGGTCGTCACTGGCGCGGGCCCTCCTCGCGCGCGGGGACAAGGTTCGCATCATCGACAACTTCTCGTCGGGCAAGCGCGAGAACCTCGCCGACTTCGCCGACAAGATCGATCTCATCGAGGGCGACATCCTGGACGACAAGGCGCTTGCACGCGCCGTCGACGGGGCCGAGCTGATCTTTCACGAAGCCGCCATTCCGTCGGTGCCTAAGTCGATGGCGGAGCCGGTCGAGAACCACGCCGCCAACGCGACCGGGACCATCCGCGTCCTCGAGCAGGCCCGACGCGCCAAGGTCCGGCGCGTCGTCTACGCGGCGTCGTCTGCGGCGTACGGCGAAGACCCCGTACTGCCGAAGGTCGAGACGATGGCGCCTGCGCCCATCTCGCCGTACGGCGGGTCGAAGCTGGCCGGCGAGCAGTACATGCAGATCTACGCCCGCGCCTACGGGCTCGAGACGGTCTGCCTGCGCTACTTCAATGTGTTCGGTCCGCGGCAGGATCCACAGTCCGAGTACGCGGCCGTCATCCCGAAGTTCATCACCGTCGCCCTGGCGGGCAAGCAGCCGCGCATCTTCGGCGACGGCTCGCAGTCGCGCGACTTCTGCTTCATCGACAACGTCATCGAGGCCAATTTCAAGGCCGCCTCGGCTGACGCCCGGCAGGTCTCGGGCGGTGTGTTCAACATCGCGTGCGGTCAGGCCACCGACCTGAATCGAGTCGTCGCCCTCGTCGGCGACTTCCTGGGCAAGAAGATCGAGCCGATCTACGAAGACGAGCGCGCCGGCGACATCAAGCACTCGTGGGCCGACATCTCGGCGGCGCGCGCGCGCCTCGGGTACACCGCGGGGGTGTCGTTCGCCGAGGGGCTCGGGCGCACGATCGACTGGTACAAGGCCAGGCTGGTATAAGCCCGAGGCGTGAGCCTCCTCAGCATGACCGGTTTCGGGCGCGGCTCGGCGGACGCAGGCGAGCGGCGCCTGCGCGTCGAGATCCGCTCCGTCAATCACCGCGGCCTGGATCTCAAGATCCGCAGCACCGAGCCGGACGCCACGTGCGACGCCGAGATCGGGCGCGTCGTCCGCGGCGCCCTCGAGCGCGGGTCCGTCATCGTGCAGATTCGCGAAGAGGCCGCGGATCCCAGCGGCGGTGTGGACGAAGCGCGCGTGCGCCGGTTGTATGCGGTCCTGGAACGCCTCCGGCAGGAGCTGCGGATCGAGCAGCCCGTGTCGCTGTCGACCGTCGGCGCCTTCATGGAGACGGCGACCGGCGGGACCCTGGGAGGCGAGGCGCTGTGGGAGGTGCTGCGGCCGGCCGTCCTGGGCGCGCTCAGCGAGCTGCAGGCGATGCGCGCGCGTGAGGGGGAAGCCCTGGCCGTCGATCTGCGCGAGCGGCGCGAGCGGCTCGTCGAGCTTGCGGCGTCGTTGCGGGCGGGCGCCGCGAAGCTGCCGCAGAAATTCGCCGAACGCCTTGCCGATCGGCTGGCGGCCCTGTCCCGGGACGTGGCGGTGGACCCCGGCCGGATCGCTCAAGAGGTGGCGCTGATGGCCGAGCGGCTGGACGTCACCGAGGAGCTGGTCCGCCTGGACACCCACCTCGAACATCTGGGGACGCTGCTGGGCGGCGGCGCCGGACGGGGCCGCGGGCCTTCCCAGCGCACCGGCGAACGGGGCGTGGGGCGCAAGCTCGACTTCCTGCTGCAGGAGATCGGCCGGGAGCTGAACACCATCGGCTCGAAGGCCCAGGATGCCGGAATGGCCGCCCTGGTCATCGACGCCAAGGCGGAGCTTGAACGCGTCCGCGAGCAGGCCCAGAACGTCGAGTGACGCCGCCGGCGACGGGCGGCGTTGGGGACTGATCAACGCCGAAACTCGGCCGTGTTCCCGTCGATGGTAGAATCAGGCGAATGACAGACGCAGAGCTGGGGGCGCATCGGGGCATCCTCCTCGTCATTTCGTCCCCTTCGGGGGCGGGGAAGACGACCCTCGCGCACCTGCTGGCCGAGCAGGAGCGGCTGGAGTTCTCGGTGTCGTACACGACCCGGGCCGCGCGGGCGGGCGAGCGGGACGGGGTCGATTACAAGTTCGTCACCGAAGACGAGTTTTCCAGGATGGTCGAACGCCACGAGTTCGCCGAGTGGGCGGTGGTCCACGGCGCGCGTTACGGGACCGCCGTCCACACCGTCAACCGGGCGCTGGAGGACGGGAAGGACTACCTCTTCGACATCGACTGGCAGGGCGGGGCGCAGATTCGCAAGCAGTGGCCGGAAGAGAGCGTGCTGGTCTTCATCCTTCCGCCGTCCATGGCCGAGCTGGAACGCCGCCTGCGACGCCGCGCCACGGACGCCCCGGAGGCCATCGACCGCCGCCTGGTGACCGCCACGCGCGAGCTGGAGCACTTCGCGGATTACGATTACCTGGTGGTGAACGACAACCTGGAGACCGCGCTCAAGGAACTGTCATCCATATATGTGGCTGCCCGCTGTGCGCGGTCGCGGCGCGGGCACTACGGGCACGCGTTGCTGTCCGAGGCGCGCACGCGCGGACAGCCCCAGACGCAATGACGGAAGTTCAAGAGATCTGCACACAGGTTCGCGGCTACGACCCCGCCGCGGACGTGAGCCTCATCGAGCGCAGCTTCGCCTTCGCCGCCGAGCGGCACGCCGGTCAAAAGCGCCGGTCGGGCGAGCCGTACGTCGTCCACCCGGTGGGCGTGGCGCGGATCATCTCGGAGCTGAGGCTGGACGTGCCGTCCGTCTGCGCGGGGCTCCTGCACGACTGCGTCGAGGACACCAGCGCCACGGCCGAGGACATCGGCCGCCTCTTCGGTAGCGAGATCCAGTTCCTGGTCGAGGGCGTCACGAAGCTGGGCCAGATCCCCTGGACCACGCGTGAGGAGCGTCAGGCCGAGAACTTCCGCAAGATGTTGCTGGCCATGGCGCGGGACATCCGTGTCATCCTCATCAAGCTGGCCGACCGCGTGGACAACATGCGGACGCTGGGGCACATGCCCCGCGAGAAGCAGGAGCGGATCGCGCGCGAGACGATGGAGATCTACGCGCCGCTGGCCAACCGCCTCGGTATCCAGTGGATGAAGGTCGAGCTGGAAGATCTGGCGTTCCAGTACCTCGAGCCGACCGAGCACGGCCAGCTGGTCGCGCGGCTCGCCGAGACCGCCGGCACGCGGGCCGCATACATCACCGAGGTCGTCGACAAGCTGAAGACCGTGATGGGCGAGGCGGAGATTCCCGTCCAGGTACACGGCCGCGCCAAGCACCTCTGGTCGATCTACCAGAAGATGAAGAAGACCGGCCGCGACGTCGAACAGATCTACGACGTGCTGGCGTTCCGGGTGATCACGGAATCGGTGCGCGACTGCTACGCGGTGCTGGGCGTCGTTCACTCGAACTGGACGCCGGTGCCGGGGCGCTTCAAGGACTTCATCGCGCTGCCGAAGCCGAACCTCTATCAGTCGCTGCACACGACGGTCATCGGGCCGCGCGCCGAACGGATGGAGGTGCAGATCCGCACGCAGGAAATGCACCGCATCGCGGAGCAGGGCATCGCCGCGCACTGGAAGTACAAGGAGCAGAAATCGCCCGCCGCCGAAGACGGCAAGGCGTTCGCCTGGCTACGCCAGCTGATGGAGTGGCAGCGCGATCTGAAGGACCCGACGGAGTTCATCGAGACCGTCAAGATCGACCTCTTCCAGGACGAGGTGTTCGTCTTCACGCCCAAGGGGGACGTCAAGGCGCTGCCCAAGGGGGCGACCCCGATCGACCTGGCCTACTCGATCCACTCGGCGGTCGGCGAGCACTGCTCGGGCGCGCGCGTGAACGGCATCATCGTCCCGCTGCGCTACGCGCTCCGGAACGGCGACACCGTCGAGATCCTGGCCTCCGCCAACCAGAAGCCGTCCAAGGACTGGCTGAAGTTCGTCGTCACCAGCCGCGCGCGCACCAAGATTCGCCACTACATCCGGATGGAGCAGCGCGAGCGCAGCCGCCAGATGGGGCGCGATCTGCTTGGCCGAGAGCTCCGCAAGCAGGACTACGCGCTGGCCAGCGCCGAGCGAGAGGGGTTGCTGGACACGGCCGCCCAGCGGCTGCGGGTGGGGAGCGCCGACGATCTGCTGGTGGCCGTCGGGTACGGCAAGATGAGCCCGACGCACGCCGCCGACGCGGTCCTGGCCGATCGGGCAGCCGCCAACGGGACCGCCGTCCCGGTGGCGCCCGTGCCGGAGGTGCCGTCCGCGGCGCGGCGGATCATCCCGAAGCGGTCGATCGGCGGCATCAAGGTTCAGGGCGAGGCGGACATCCTGGTGAAGTTCGCCAAGTGCTGCACCCCGGTCCCGGGCGATTCGATCATCGGGTTCATCAGCCGCGGCCACGGGGTCGTCATCCACACGCGCGAGTGCCCGAAGGCGCTGGACATGGACCCCGTCCGGCGGGTCGACGTGAGCTGGGACGACGAGTCGAAGACCGTCCGTCCGGTCGCCGTCCAGGTCACCTGTTCGGACCGCCCGGGGCTGCTGGCCGCGATTTCGAAGTCATTCACCGAGCACGGCGTGAACATCTCCCAGGCCAAATGCCGCACGACCGAAGACGGGCGGGCCGTGAACACCTTCCAGGTCACGGTCGGGCACGTCGACCAGCTCAAAACGGTCCTTCGAAGCCTGGAGACGATACAAGGAGTGGTCTCCGCGACGCGGCTGTGATAAAAGCCGGCCCGCGATGGCCTCGAACACACGTAAGACCTGGAAGCGCCGCGTCCGTAAGCACAGCAACATGGGCAAGAAGCGTAAGGCGATCGAGTCGAAGCGCTCGACTCCGTCCGCCGATGCGCTGTTCGCCGCACTGGGCGAACCGGGCAAAGACTAGTCCGGAAACTGGTCCTAGGATTCACCAACGAAAACGCGGCTCAGCCGCCGGGTCCCGAATTGATCTTCGGGGAAAAGTGTGCGTTAACTTAGGTTTGACGTCGCGCGACGATCACCGGTCTCGGCGCAGCCCGCCCAGGTCGGAAGGGCCAGGAGCCGGATGAAAGTCTGCCCCAACTGTCAGACGAAGTACCCCGACGACGCGAACTTTTGTCCGCAGGAAACCTGCGCCACCCCGGAAGGGCCGCGCCGCCTCGAGTTGCTGGCCGAAGCCGCCCCCGGCGCGCGATACGCGCTCGAGCAGCAGCTGGGCGGGGGCCGCAGCGGCGACGTCTACCGGGCCCGCGACAGCCAGACGGGCGCAACGGTCGTCTACAAGCGCGTCGCGCGCGCCGTGCTCACGTCCCCGGCCATCGTCGAACGGTCGCAGCGTGAGCTGAAGCAGCTTCAGCGGGCGCAGAGCCCGCGCATCGCGCGCGTCCTGGACTTCGGCAAGGAGCCGGACGGCAACCTCTTCGTGATCAGCGAGCTGTGCGAAGGGCAGCCGCTGGACCGGCTCGTGGCGTCGAACGGGGCGTTACGGCTCGATCGCGCCAAGAAGATCGTCGCCCAGATCGGCGAGGCGTTGCTGGAAGGGCAGAAGGTCGGCGTCGTTCACCACGACCTGGCCGCCAAGAACGTGCTGGTCAGCCCGGCCGACGACGTGAAGGTCATCAACTTCGTCGCCCCGGTGCCGGTGACGGACACCGTTTTCGGCGTCCCCGAGTACCTGTCCCCGGAGCAGGCCGAGGGGAAGCTGGTCGACCAGCGGTCGAACACGTACAGCCTCGGCGGCATCTTGATGCTGATGCTGACCGGCCGCCCTCCGATCGAGGCGGACAGCCCGACGGCGGCGTTGGAGCAGGTTCTGAAAGGGACCATCTCGCCGCCCAGCGGGCGCGTCGCGGGGCTCAACCCCGAGATCGACCGCGTGATCCTGAAGGCGATGGACCGCAGCCCGAACCGGCGCCCGCTGACGTTGCGCCAGTTCCTGACCGAGGTCGCGGGGCTGGTGATCGCGGCCGGCGGGCCGGCGCCCGAGGTCGGGCGGGCCGCGTTCGCCAAGACGATGATGTTCACGGGCGGTTCGCCCGAAGTGCAGAACCTGGTCAACCAGGCGATGGCCGCCCGCGCCGAGGCGAACGGCAACGGCGCGCCCGAGCGGGATGGCAACACGCTTCCGCTGGCGCGGGTCGCGGCCGAGCAGGGGGATCCGAACGCCACACCGCCACCGACGGGACGCGCGGCCGAACCGCCGCGGCGCCCGCACGGCGCTGCTGTGGCCGCCACGATGGTCTCGATGCCCGCCGCCTCGGGGCCGCGCTTCGGGGCCGGTCAGGCGCCGCCCGCCGGCCTGCAGAACGCCGCGGACAGCTCGATGGACAACGGCACGCAGCCGACGCCGCCGCCCGCGGGTGCGCCCGCCAGCGCGCCGAACAAGAGCGGAGGGGCCGCCGCGTTCCGCGAGACGCTGTGGTTCAAGCAGGGAGACGTCGACCAGATGGTCGCCGACGCGCGCGCCAAGCTGGAGGCGAGCAAGGCCAAGGGCACGCCGGCGCCTGAGCCCGAGCCGCTGCCCATCGAATCAGACGCGAAGCCGCTGGAAGAGCGTTACGTCGACGACGGATCCGTGTCGGCCGAGGACCGCAAGAAGTACTCGCTGCGCCAGGGCGCAACCAGCGCGGCACTGCCGACGGTCGGCGGCAAGATCCCGGGCGAGCGGATGAGCGCCGAAGAGGTCATGGGCGAGATCGGGGGCGGCAAGCGCTTCGGGATCGTCATCGCGGCGGTGGTTGTCCTTGCCGCGGTGATTGCGGTCGTCGCCCTCGGCTTCCGCGGCAAGAAGGTGGCCCAGAACGCCGCCGCGCTGACCCCGGTCACCGTGCCCGAACAACCGTCTGCGCCCACGCCGCCGCCGACCGCCCCCGCAGCGCCGCCGGCGCCCGAGCCCCCCGCGGCCGCGGCAGCACCTGCGGCCGACGACGATCAGGCCCCTTCCGCTCCCAAGCCGCATAACAGCAGCAGCGGCAGCAGCCACAAGCACACGTCAGCGGCCGCGGCCAAGAAGGCCAAGAGCAAGCACCACCACTAAGCCGCGATCAGCGGCTCGACCCGACGAACGATCTCGGCGGTGACCTGGTCAATCGCGCCTGACGCGTCCACGACCACGGCGCCGGGCGTGACGGCGGCCAGCTCGCGGTAACGGGCCGCGACCCGGGATTGGACGTCGTCGGCGTCGTAGCGCTCGTCAGGACGGCCGGCCGCGCGGCGCCGGGCGGCCGCCACCGCGACGGGCACGTCCAGCAGGATCGTGAGATCCGGGACCCGCAGGTCCCGAGCCAACCCGGCGACCCACGCGCGGTCCGCCTCCTGCGCCTGGTACGCCAGCGACGACAGAACGTAGCGATCGGAGATCACGTCCATGCCGGCGGCCAGCGCCGGCTCGATCTCGCGCGTCAGGTGATCACGTCGGTCCGCGGCGAACAGCAGCGCCATCGCCACGCCGTCCACCGCGGCGCCGTCCGGCAGGCGGTGACCGCCCAGCAGGATCTCGCGCAGCAGGCGCCCGATGGCTCCCTGGCTCGGCTCGCGCGTCGGGTGAACGCGTCGGCCGCGCCCGCTCAGGTGGTGCGCCAGTCGATCGAGCTGGGTCGTGGTTCCCGAGCCGTCGATCCCTTCGAGCACGATGAACATGCGGCCTTGAGTAAAACCCCCGTCCGATCTACACGGTGAGCCAGGTGGCGAAAAGGCAAATCGCGCTGATCGCGTCTTGCGCGCTGCTGGCCATCGCGGCGGGGGGGAGCGCTTGCCGGCGCTCGCGCGGCCCGTCCACGGCGCCCAACATGTCGGCGACCACGTGGGATGTCCGGGACGTCCGATGCGTCGAGCGGCCCGAGGGCTGCGTCTGGTGTGAAGGGCGGGGCGCGACGCCGCCGCTGGTCGAGCCCGACGCCATCCCGCCGTCGCTCTGCGATCCGAAGAATCCGGGCGACTGCGTCGACTTCTGTTCGCGCCTCGCGCCCGACTGCGCCGTCCCGTGGCACAGCGGGCCCAGCTGCCTGCTGCCCAACGAACAAGAGTTCCGGCGCGAGATCTTCCGTCGCGACACAGCCGACCGCCCCGAGGCGATCATCCAGGGGCGCGTCGCCGACGACAGCGGCCGCCGCGTCGAGGGCGCCAAGCTCCGCGTCTGGTTCCAGGGGACCGGAATCCTGGACGAGGTCTCGGCCAAGGACGGCAGCTACCGGCTTCGCCTCCCGGCGGGACCCTGGACGTACTCGGTGCGGGTCAGTCACCCGGGGAACGCGACGGAGATCGCGGACGTGCGCATGGACCGCGCCGGAACGACGGTCCGCAACTTCCGCCTGTCGCCCGAATCGTCGATCCGCGGCCGCGTCACCAGCGCGGCGGGCGACCCGATCGCGGGCGCTGCGATTCACGCTGTCCGCAGTCCCGATGATCCCGTCGACGCCGGCGAAGCGTCGAGCGCCGAGGACGGCACGTTCGTCATCGGCGGGCTCGACGTGAAACGCTACTTCCTGCGCGCCTCGAAGTTCGGGTGGCTGCCCGAGATGCTGAAATGGGGCGTCACCGCGCCCGCGCTGCGGGTGGGTTTCAAGCTGGTGCGCACCGGCGTCATCGAGGGGCGCGTCGTCGACGGCGAGGGGGAAGGGCAGGCGAACGCGACGGTCGTGGCACTTCCGTCCGCGGGCGTCGGGAACACCGGGTCGCCCATCATCTGGGCTGCCGACAGCGACGGGAAATTCGCGCAGGACCGCTTCGAGCCGGGCACCTACTACCTGTGGGCGCGGCGGGGTGAGATGCTCGTGTTCCCGCCCGAGAAGATCGAGATCAGCGGCGCGAATCTGGACGCGCAGATCGAGCTGAAGTTGACCCACCGCGGGGCCCGGGTGCGCGGTCGGATCGTCACGCGCGGTGGCACGCCACTGGACACGGCGGCGCGGGCGGTCCTGTTCGGGCTGTCGCCGCTGGCGCTGCCGCGCAAGGCGGTCGGCGACATCGATCGCGACGGGGCGTTCGCGGTCGGCGCGCTGCTGCCGGGACGCTACGAGATGTCGGTGCGGGTCGGGCCGCGGGTGCTCCCGATCGTCAGCGGGCCGCGGGAGGTGGAGATCCCGATCGAGCCAGGCGCGACGGTGGACCTCGGCGAGACGCTGGTGGTGCGGCCGCAGGCGGAAGAGTGAATCGTCGAGGACGAGGACGAGGACGAGGACGAGGACGAGGACGAGGACGGAGTTAGTGCAGGACGCGCATTCTCGAGAGGCAGTCGGTCAGGATGTGGTGGCTCTCGTTCTCGAATGACGTGAAGCGGACGGCCATCCCGGAGATGGCGCGCGTCGTTCCCGCCTGCGTGTAGTTCATGAAGTAGTGGTTCTTGACCTCGCCGGTCGCGACCACCTCGCCCGAGCTGTCCGGCGCCAGGAAGCAGACGCGCACCGAGGCGCCGAGCGGCAGCGGATCGCGCAGCTCCAGGAAGATGCCGCCCGCCGAGACGTTGCGTGCGACGCAGTAGACCTCGCCGAACAGCGGCGATTCCACGCGGACGGTGAACATCTTGTCGAACCGGAGGTGGGCGCGTTGCTCGGGGTGAGCGTCTTCCGCTCGCGGGCTCTCGGCGACGTCAGGGGCGGCGGATTCCGGCGTGATCGACATGGGTGCATCGTACATTGTCGGCGTATGAAGTCAAAAAACATACATGTAGGATAACCACCGCCACCCAATTCGCTCCGTGGCAGAGCTCAGGCGGCGCACGCGGTTCGTGGTCCGTCCTCCGTCGACAAACACGCGCGTCGACACGCGGCGGCGATAGCTGAAAACGCGGAGCTGCTCTATGATGATCGCGGGCCTGTTCTAGATGCTCTCGGACGAGAGGACGACGCAACGCCACGAGCTCCCGCTCCCCAGCGAGGCCGACGGATTGATCGTCGCCCCAGATCGGACGGTCGCGCGGCCGCTGGTGGCGTTCCTGCGCGCGCAGGGTTTGATCGTGCGCACGGCAGACGATGCGGACGCCGCGTTCGAAGAGGCGCTGCTGCACCCGCCCGACGTCGTCCTGATCGACGACCGCGTGCCACCGTCGGGAGCGGTCGATCTTTGCACGCGTCTCAAGGACAACGTGCGCACGCACTTCGTGCCGGTGATCGTCTGCGCGCTGTCGGATTTACGCAGCTTCCGGATCCACGCGCTGGCCGCGGGCGCCGACGCGATCTTCACGCCGTCCACGGACGTGCAAGAGCGCCGCGCCCGCCTCT
>JBJMQQ010000057.1:0-17036 GCA_045802645.1 Polyangia bacterium | reverse complement strand
GGACGAGACGTCGCTGTTCTTGCACCGGGTCATCGCCGATCTGCCCGAGGGCAAACGCAAGATGATCGAGCGGCTGCACCAGTCGACCGAGGCCCTGCGGGGACGCAAGGTGCTGGTGGTCGACGACGACGCGCGCAACATCTTCGCGCTGACCACCGTGCTGGAGACGCAGGAGATGGAGGTCCTCAGCGCCACCAACGGCCGCCAGGCCATCGAGCTCATCAACTCGACGCCGGACCTCAGCGTCGTGCTGATGGATATCATGATGCCCGAAATGGACGGGTATGCGACAATGCGGGAGATTCGGAAGGATGCGAGGTTCCGTACGCTGCCCATTCTCGCTCTGACGGCGAAGGCGATGAAAGGCGACCGCGAGAAGTGCCTGGAGGCGGGGGCCTCCGACTACATCGCGAAGCCGGTCAACACGGACCAGCTGCTGTCACTCCTACGGGTCTGGCTCTATCGGTAAAGATGCCCGGACCGATCGACATCCTGCTGGTCGACGATGAGGCGCGGAACCTCGACGCGCTCGAAGCGATCCTGTCCGACCCGGCCTATCGCCTGATTCGCGCGCAGGACGCGGATCGGGCCCTGCGGCTGCTGCTGGAGAACGACGTCGCGGCCATCGTCCTCGACATCAAGATGCCGGGCGTCAGCGGGCTCGAGCTGGCGCAGATGATCAAGAACACGAAGCGGTTCCGACAGACGCCGATCGTCTTCTTGACCGCCTATTTGCTCGACGACCAGCACGTCATCGCGGGTTACGACGCGGGGGCGGTCGACTACCTGACCAAGCCCGTCAACCCGCAGATCCTGCGACACAAGATCGCCGTTTTCGCCGAGCTGTTCCGCAAGACGCGCGAGCTGGCGGAGCTGAACGCCACGCTGGAAGAGCGGGTTCGCGAGCGCACCGCCGAGCTCGAGCGCTCGGAGTCCGAGCTGCGCGTGGCCGCCAGCCAGAAGGACGAGTTCCTGGCGATTCTCGCCCACGAGCTTCGGAACCCACTGGCGCCCCTGCGCTCAGGGCTGGACCTTCTCCTGCGGCGAATTGACCGTGACCCAACGGTCGATCGCACGCTGGCCGTCATGAATCGGCAGCTCGATCACATGGTGCGGTTGATCGACGATCTGCTCGACATCTCCCGGATCAGCCGGGGCGCGCTGGAGCTGAAGAAGCAGACGCTGGATCTGGCGACCCTGGTGCAGTCGACCGTCGACGCCACGCGGCCGCTCTTCCAGGCCCGTGATCAGGTCCTGGCGATCTCCGTCGCGGCGGACGCCCAGGCGCTGGTCGATCCGACGCGCGTCAATCAGATCGTGACGAACCTGCTCACGAACGCCGCCAAGTTCACGCCGCGCGGCGGGCGTATCACCGTCGAGCTGGCGGTGGACGGTGGCGCCGCCGCCGTTCGGGTCACCGATTCGGGCGCGGGCATTCCCGCCGACCAGGTCGAGCGCATCTTCGACATGTTCGCGCGCATCACGCACGGTGACGGCGGGGAGTCGGGGCTGGGCATCGGGCTGGCGCTGGCACGGCGGCTGGCCGAGATGCACGGCGGGCGACTGACGGCCACCAGCGGCGGGGAAGGGCAGGGAGCCACGTTCGTGCTGACGCTGCCGCTCGCGGTCGGCGCGGCCGCCGCGGCGCGGACCGAGCCGGCCACCGATCCCGGGATGAGCGCGGCCACGCTGAACGTGCTCGTCATCGAAGACAACGAAGACGTCGCCGAGACGCTGACGATGCTGCTCGAGGAGCTGGGACACCGGGTGTCGCTGGCGCGCACCGGCCGCAGCGGCGTGGCGCTGGTGCAAGAGATCGAGCCGAATGTGGTGCTCTGCGACATCGGGCTGCCCGGGATGGACGGCCTGGAGGTCTGCCGGCAGATCCGGGCGCTGCCGACCAAGACCCGCCCCGTCATGGTGGCCGTCACGGGGTGGGGGCAGGACGCCGATCGCCGCAAGACCCACGAGGCAGGCTTCGATCACCACCTGGTGAAGCCGGTCGGCATCGGCAGCCTCAATCAGCTCCTTCACAACGCCGGCATCCTCAAAGACCAGCGCGAGAAGCGCGCGGTTTAGGACAGCATGGCGGGCGGGACGGCCTTGACCAGGTTCTCCCGCAGAAGGCCGATCTTGTTCCGGGCGGCCAGCAGTTGCTGGCGCAGCGAGTCGGCGCGCCCGCAAAGCTCCTCGAAGTCGGCGTTCCGCGCGTCCGCGACCAGCCCGGCGGCCTGATCGGCGACGCTCCCCATCCGCTCACGCAGCTCGTCGAGCTCCGACAGAAGTGCCGGCAGCTCGCTGTCACGCAGCGAGCGATCCGCGATGCCGCGCCGGCCGGCCAGGTTCTGGGCCAAGGTGTTCAGTCCAGCCGCCTGCTGTCCGACTTCTTCGAACCGGGAGGTGAGCGTCGCGTAGTCCTGCGCGCGCCGCTGGATGTCCTGCGCGCGCTCCTGCACGTAGTCCGCCTGCGCCTGTTGCGCGTCGCGCGCGGCGCCCAGTGCGCCGATCAGCGCCTGCGCCTTGGTCTGCAGCTCTTCTTGGCAGTGGGTGACGTCCTTCAGCAGCGACGCTGCGGTCTCGAGGGCATGCCGCGAATCGAGCTGCCGCTTGCGGAGCGCTTCCGTCAGCGTCGAGAATCGGTGGAGCGCGTCGTCGAAGGCCTCCGCCGCCGCAGTCAGCGGCGACGACTCGATGGTCCTCTTGGGCGGCATGACTCCGGCATCCTAGTGGGTCGCCTACGAAACGCCAGAGGAGCTCAGGCGCTGACCCGCAGTGCTCACGCCGCTTTTCGGCGACGAACCAAGCCGGCGTCCGGACGGCCTCGCTTCGCGGCCGCGCGGCCCGTTTCCAGTTGCACGCGTTCGAGGTCGCGCAGCGCGCGGTCGAGGGCCGCGCGAGTCACGACGCCAAGCAGGAAGGCGCCGGCCGCGACGGGCAGCGCCCCGCTGCCCGTGCGCACGAAAAGCTCGCGCGCGTGCCCCAGCGGTGTCGTCGCGGCCAGGCAGTTCTCGAGCGCGCGCATCGCGTCGCCCGCCCGCACGTCGTCCGCGCTGGCCAGCAGCTTGTTGTCGTCGATGATACCGGCCAGGACGCCGTCACGCTCGACGAGCAAGACGGGCGAGCGTTTCAGCTCGGCGACCTTGCGCGCGGCGGCCATCGTCAGATGCGCGGGAATCACGGGCGCGGCTGCCAGCGGCAGGTCCGCCACCTGAGGGGCCAC
Organism: Polyangia bacterium; assembly: GCA_045802645.1. Lineage (GTDB taxonomy): Bacteria > Myxococcota_A > Polyangia > Fen-1088 > Fen-1088 > JADGRB01. The sequence goes on along the minus strand of JBJMQQ010000057.1, from coordinate 13,816 downwards.
GTCGGGCACCGCCCGCAGTCCGGACACACAGGACTCTTCGCTCTTGCTCCCCCGTCCCGCCGCCACTGCTCCACCCGTCCACATCGCCACCGGTGCAATCCTTTCGCCCGTACGTCCCTCCGCCGCGTCCCAACCCGCCACGGAGAGCCCTGTGTGTTCCGTCGTCGATTCCATCGCGATTCCGTGTCCCGCTAGCCATTCATTCTCCGTGCCAACTGCCGAGTCCCCCGAAAACGGCCGCAAACTCCGCGTGATCACCGCCCAAATCCCGCCGCGGTAACGCCCCCACGGTCGAGGTGTTACGAATCCGGAAGTGCTGCTCAGAACGCAACCGGGGCCGCGGCCGGCGCAGTGATGCGCCGACGGCAGCCCCGGGTATGAACCAGCCGACTCTCGCCGGCGAGATGCGTGTTCTCTAGAACTGCTTCGTGAACAGAGCCAGCCGGTACGTCGGAGCGGGATCCGGCGACCAGATCGAGCTGACCGCCTGGCTGGCGCGGCTCTCGTCGGCGACCACCTGAACGATCCCGACGCCGGTGCCGACCAGAACGCCGCCAGCCGCCCAGTACGCGATCCGGGTCGGGTGATGCTGGTCGTCAGACAGATAGTAGATCGCGCCGCCGACCAGGAGGCCGGCCAGACCGCCGCACAACGCGCTGACGAAGATGGTCCCCATCGCGTTATGAGGCGCCTGAACGTCCTCATGGACTTCCTTCCGAACGGGCGGAGCGGCCGGTTCCGCCGCCACCGGCTGAACCGGGGCCGCCGGCACCGCCGCGACTGGCTGCTGCTGCTGCTGTTGCGGTTGCGGTTGCTGAGGGTTGATCACCTCGATGTCGCCGGCACGCGCAACGCTGCCGCCGAGGAGAGCAAGCATCACAGTTCCCGCCACCATTCCCATAGTCTTCCGTTTCATGTGTGTCCCTCCGTGTTCGGCTGATTTTGCAGCGGCCGTGCCACGGGCAGAGGTGCGGTTTTCCGGGCTGATTGCAGCTCAATCGTTACGGACCGCGCGCTCGAGGTTGTGCGGAGGTTACCGACAGACCCCAATTCGAGCCGCAACGATGGGTGCCGCGCGCACAAAAAAAAGCGCCTGCGGGGCCCTCAGGCCGCGCAGGCGCTCGTTCCTTGCTGGTCGCTGTTTCTAGTGCGTCAGGTGACGGCGCGCGAGCCGCCCCGCACCAGGTGCAGGATCAGGCTCAACACGGCCAGGGCGATCAGAACGTGAATCGCCGCCGAGGCCACGTGAAAGATCCCGAAGCCGAGAATCCACGCGATCGCAAGGATGATTGCAAGTGCCAGCAACATGATGACCTCCAGGGTCTGAGTTCAACGTCGAACATAACCACGACCGGCAACGGCGTAGGTGCTTGGCCTTGGAGGTGCGATGCTTAAGCTGTTGCGCGCCTCAGCGATCGGCTTCTTTGCTGCCGACGACCGTCAGATTCAGGCCGATCTGCACGGACAGCGGCTTGCCGTCGACGACGATGGTCGTCTTGCCGTTGTGGTACCAGCCGAACGACCCGGTCGAGAACTCCCGCTTGTCGGCAATGATCTCGGCCGTGCCGATCACGATCCGAACGGATTCGGCTTTCTCGAGGAACTGCGTTTTCGATATTGGACACGGTGACTTCGCCATGCCGCGGACGCTAGCACGGTTCGCCGGTTTGACGCGGACGGGCAGCGCGGCACCTCAAGCGGCTGAGGGGTTCGGCCGAACGCTTAGGCATAGCCGGGGGGAGCCGGCGGGCTATGCAATCGATCCGTTCGCCGGGCCGACGTGCGGTCTGGATCATTCTTGCGATCTGTCTGCTGAGTGCCGCGCCTGCGGTGGCGGCCACAAAAACGTGGTCGCCCAGCTTCTTCACGTTCAACACGAACTGGAGCACCAGCGGCAACTGGAGCCCCAACGGTCAGCCCGCAAGTGGCGACGACGTGGTGTTCGACAGCACGTCGAGCTCCAACTGCACCATCGACACCAACGTCAGCGTCAACTCGATCACCGTCTCGGGCGGGTACACGGGCGCCATTGCTCCGTCCGGCGCACAGTCGATCACCACCGTCGGTGGTATTTCCATCGCACCCACGTCCTCGGGCGGCAGCTTCAAGCTTTCGAGCGGGTTCACGACCGTCGGTGGGGCGTTCAGCCGTACCAACGGCAACATGACGTTGAACGCGAACGGCGGAACGCTGATCCTCAGTTCCGGCAGCTCCGTGTCTCACTCCACGACCGGCGCGACGCTGGCCAACGTCGCGGTCGGCATCAACGTGTCGACCGGTCTGGTCGGCTACTGGAAGCTGGACGAGACCTCGGGGACGTCGGCTGCCGACATCTCGGGGAACGCGAACACCGGGACCTGGCATGGTGGCGTGTCCCGGACGGCGTCGGTTCCGGCGACGATCACGTTCGCCGACCCCCAGGCCATCACGCTGGACGGTACCAGTGGCTACGTCACGCTGGGCACCACCAACCTGCCCGCCAACAACGCCGCCCAGAGCATCAGCCTCTGGTACAAGGGGACGCCCAACGGCGGTAACCAGAACATGGTCTCGATGAGCGACGGCTCGTCCAGCGCCGTTCAACTCGGGTTCCGGGGGTCGACGTTGATCGCCTGGACCTGGGGCGGCGGGACGCTGATCAGCACGACGGCGACCAACGACAGCAACTGGCACCACGCCGTCTACACGTACGACGGGACGACCGACAGGATCTACGTCGACGGCTCGCTTGCCGCCAGCGGCACCAGCACCCACCAGACCGGCGCGGTCACGGCCGCGTACCTCGGCACCTACAACGCTTCCGGCGAGCTGTTCGGCGGATCGCTGGACGACGTCCGCATCTACAACCGCGCGGTCTCCGCCGCGGAGGTGGCGATCCTGGCGGCCGGCTCGTCGCCATCGGTCACGGCGGGCACCCACACGTTCAGCACCAGCCTCACGACGTCCGGTTCGTTCACTCTCGCGAGCGGGACCGTCGCCGGGACGAACGCGTTCAACATCGGGGGAAGCTGGACCAACACGGGCGCGTCGTTCACGGGGTCCGGAACGGTCACGCTGCAGTCGACCAGCGCGGGGAACAACCTGCAAACGAACGGCAAGACGTTCGCGGCGCTGACCTTGAACGGCAGCGGCGGCAGCTACACTCTGGCGGACAATCTGTCTGTGACCGGCGCGCTGACTCTCACCGCCGGAACGCTGGCCGCGGGCCCGAACACCATCACCGCCGGTAGCGTGTCCGATTCGGCCACGCTGAGCGGTAACGCGGCCGTCACGGTGAGCGGGAACTGGGCCATCACCAGCACTGGCGCGTTCAGCGGGTCGGCCCCGATCTCCGTGGCCGGGAACTGGACGAACGCCGGGACCTTCGCCGGGACGGGCACGGTCACCCTGACCGGCACGGGCGCCGGACAGACGATCACCTCCGGCGGCGGTCGGTTCGCGGCGCTCACCATCAGCGGCGCGGGTGGTACGTACACGCTGCAGGATCGGCTCACGGTCCCGAACGGCGCCGTCACCCTCACGGCTGGCACGCTGGCCTTGGCCGCGAACACCGCGCGCGTCGGCAACATCGCGATCGGCTCCGGCGCGCTGTCGGCGGGGACGGGGACTGTGATCGTCGATCCCCAGAGCGCACAGACGTTGGGCCCTACGTCCTTCTATAAACTCCGGTTGGAGGACGGCGCGGAGACGAACCTCGTCGGCTACTGGAAGCTGGACGAGGGGACCGGCACGGCCCTTTACGACTACTCGGGCAACGGCAACAGCGGCACGCTCTCGTCCTCGGGTGTGACCTGGCAGAGCGCGGTGCCTGCCGGCATCACGTTCGATGACCCGAAGTCGGTGGCTCTCAGCTCCGGGTACGCGACGATGGGCGCCTCCGGGCTGCCGGCGGCGGACGCCGCCCAGACCATCAGTTGCTGGGTCAACCTGACCTCGACGGCTGGCAACCAGAACTTCGTCGCGCTCACGGGCGGGGGCTATGTGCAGGTTGGCCTGCGGAACGGGAACTACACCGTGTGGCCGTCCGGGGCAGCCACGTCCCTCGTCGGTCCGGCGGCCGCGACGGGCGGCTGGCATCACATCGTCTACACGTACAACGGTACGGCCGACATCATCTACGTGGACGGATCGGCGACCAGCGGAAGCTACACCCACCAGACCGGCACACCGACCGCCGCCTGGATTGGAACGTTCAACGGCTCGTCCGAGTTCCTGGCCGGGTCGATCGACGACGTCCGTGTCTACAACGTCGCGCTCACCGCCGCGCAGGTGGCCCAGCTGGCCGCCGGGCGCTACGCGGGCACCGGCGGGCAGGCCACCGTGAAGTTGGGGGGCAACACGACCGTCACGAACCAACTGACGATCGACAACGGCATCCTGGACGCCAACGGGAAGACGATGGCGGCGACCCTGGCGGCGGCGGTCAACATCGGCACCTACAACGTGAACAGCGCCGCCCAGACCTTCTCGGGCGGGTTGACCGTGCAGCCCAGCGGCACGCTGATCCTGGCGAACAGCGGCGGCAGCGTCCTTCTGGGCAGCGGGACCACGCTGACGATTGACGGCACCCTGAACGCGTCCAGCACCAGCGCGACAATCAAGAGCGTCTCGGGTACGTACACGTTCAGGGTGGGGTCGTCCGCGTCGGCCACGCCGACCGTCAACGTGTCGGGACTGGCCGTGCAGGACGCGGCCGGCGGCATGCAGATCGGGTTCAATACCAGTTCCAGTCCGACGGTGACGAAGCTGGACAACGTCGCGTTCAGCGGCGGCAGCGGCAGCCAGTTGCTGCTGATCAGCGCCAAGACTTTGTTCCTGTCGTCGTCCGGGTGCGGCTTCGACGCCGGCGTGACCGCCACGACCACCAACAGCGTGAAGGTGGCGGGCAACGGCACCGCCGACGGCGAGACCCGGGTCGTCTTCGGCAGCGCGACGTGTGCGTCCGGAACGACGTGCCAGGCCAGCAAGTCGGACGACGACCTCAACAACGACGGCATCGGCGACAACCCAGGCACCAACGGCGCGGTCGCGCAGTTCGTTCGGGCTGCCCAGGACGACACCGCCGGCTCGATCGTCGGGTTCCCGACGGCCGCCTTCGACTGGAATACCTTCAGCTACTACTCGACGTACGCGGCGTTTCACAACGCGTCGGGTGGCACCACCGACGCCATCTACGTCCGCGACGAGCTGGGCAACGCGCTTTATTCGTGGACCGTGCCGACCGCCGGCGAAACGATCACCGGTACGCCGCAATGGACGACCATCAGCGGCACGCACTACCTGTTCGTCGCCACCAGCGCCGGCAAGATCTATCGCCTGGTCGACACCGCGACGGGGACCACCTCGGGCACGCTCTCGCTGGATACGGGCGGTGCCTGGAGCACGAACCCCTTCGACTGCGCGTGCACCGTGAGTACGCCCCTTTCGATGGACATCAGCAACCTCTACTGGGGCAGCACGACCGCCGGAAAGAACTTCTGGACGCTGGGCATCTCCAACGAGTCGAACCCGACGCCGGTGTCGATCACGCCGGCGGTCACGAACACGGCCCTCACGCTCTGGACGATCAGCGGCACGTCCTACGCCTTCATGGGCGTGACGGGAAACATCCTCAAGATCAGCACGCTGGCCCAGTCGATCACGGCGACGAACCTCTCGCCGGGCGCCGCAGCGGTCTGGGGACGGATCACCGTCGGCTACAACAAGAGCGGGACGGCCCGGGTCTACGCCGGCGATGACGGCGGCACGATGTGGGCTCTCGACCCCGGCAGCAACTTCGCGACGCTCAACGGCCTCTTTCACTCCACGACCGCCAACGCGATCAAGAGCTCGCCGTACTACGATCACGACACCGACACGATCCAGTACGGCACCCAGGCAGGGACCATCATCGTCCTCGACGGCAGCGGGAACGCGCTGAACGCGACCTACCCCTACACACCGGCGGGCGGTGCCGCCGACCCGATCACGGCGTCGCCGCTCTACTACTCCGGCATCCTGGTCGTCGGCTCGACGGGGGGCAAACTCTACTTCCTGGACCGCAACACAGGGACGACGCCGGGTGTGTCCGTCGTCAAGCAGTTCTACTTCGGGCCCAGCGAGTCGGTGTCGGGGGTCGGGTACGACGCCAACGTCAACCGGTACATGGTGACCACCGCCAACTCGGCGTCCAACGACGGACGCATCTACTACTTCGACCAAGTCACCGACCCCACCGCGTCATTCTTCTAGCGGGTCGCCCTTCGGTGGGTCAGGGCGGGCTCAAGGCGACGCTGAGCTTCGCCGATGAACGGAACGGGGGGATGGGAGCGAAGCGGGATGGCCCGTGACAGAGCGTCGACGGAAGAGTGGGAGCGGTACTACCAGCGTGCCGAACGCATTCGTGCGGTCGCGGGAGACCCATTCAGGCGGCACGTCGCCCGAGTCGCCGCCCGCGAACGCGCCTGGATGGCCGCCTGCGGCGTCCTGCTGGTGACGTTCATCGGCGCCTTCTGCCTGCTGGCTCTGCAGCCGTGACTCGCACTCACGCTCGCGTTCCGGGCTGAGTCAGGCGGCGGGCGGTCTCGGCGGCGTCGCCCGATTGAACGCCGCGCTCACGAAGCTTCCGGAACTCGAGCTGGAAGGCGATCAGCTCTTCTTCCGTTGCGTTCTCGAGGTCGGCGAAGATGTTGCGCGCCTTGCTGGAGCGAATCAGCTCGTCCAGCTTCAGGTGAATCGCGCGCGCGTCCCGGTTCTGCGTCGACTGAATCAAGAACACCATCAGGAACGTCACGACTGTCGTGCCGGTGTTGATCACCAGCTGCCACGCGTTGCTGAACTTGAAGATCGGCCCGGTCACCAGCCAAAGGATGATCAGTCCCACGGCGGCGAAGAACGCCCAGGGGCTGCCCAGCTTTTCGGACGCACGGGCCGCGAACGCGCGGAAGCGATCCGCGGCCGTGGCGTTTCGGTTGGGAGCCGGAAGAGCGCTGTGCTTCACCGCATCGCCTGCCCGATCATCTGTTCCGCCCTGGCCTGGGCCCGGTGCCAGACGGCGGCGCCGCGCGCCCGCGCCGCCGGTGAGAACCACAACACGGCGGCGGCGGTCACCACCATGGCCACCAGCGCGAAGTTCCGCGGGCCCCGATGGATGCGCCGGCGGACCTTGCGGATCAACCGCGCCGTCTGGCGCCCCGGCGCAGGGACCGGCAGCGGTTCGGGCGGCACGGGGCGGGGCGCATCGAAGGGGCGGGGCGGGTGAGCTTCCGCGATCGCGATCGGGAGCTCCGGTGGCGGCGCGGCGGCGATTGTCGTCTGGACCGCCGCCGGCGCTGCGGCGAGCGCCGTGCGCAGCGCCTCGGCAAACGTCAGCACGTCGGGGAAGCGGTCGGCGGGCTTCTTCGCCAGCCCGCGCATGATGGTCGCGTCCACGGCCGGCCCGACCGGCAGGTACTGGCTGGGCGGGGGCGGGTCGTTGTGGACGACCTGGTACAGGACCGCGATGGGGTCTTCCGCGCTGAAGGGCTCGCGCCCGGTGAGCAGCGTGTACGTGATCGCGGCCAGGGAGAACTGGTCGGTCCAGGGACCGATCTCGTCGCGCAGGCCGCAGGCCTGCTCGGGCGCCATGTACTGGGGCGTGCCGGCGACGTGCGTGTTGTCGGTCAGGCGCGGCCGCCAGCTGGCCTGGGAGATCCCGAAGTCGAGCACCTTCACGAACTCCGGCATGCCGTCGCTGCTGAGCAGCATGACGTTGTCGGGCTTCAGGTCGCGATGCACGATGCCGCGGACGTGGGCGGCGTACAGGCCCTGCGCGATCTGCTCGACGATGCGGACAGCCGCCGCCGGTTCCATCGCACCGCGCTCGGCCAGCACCGTCGCCAGGGGCCGCCCTTCGAGGAGCTCCATCACCAGATAGGGGAAGCCCTCCGGCGTCACGTTGAAGTCCAGCACCTGAACGATGTGCGGGTGGCGAAGCGTCGAGGTGATCTCCGCCTCCTGACGGAAGCGGGTCATCGCCTCGATGTTCCGGATGAGCCTGCCGTGCAGGACCTTCACCGCGAAGTGCCCCGGCAGTCGGGCGTGGGCGGCAGCGTAGACGGCGCCGCAGCCGCCTTCCGCCACCGGATGAAGGATCCGATAGGTGTCGTGAAGAACCGTTCCCTCCGGCAGTTGCTGCGGGGGTGGGACCAGCGGTTCGGCCCAAGATCTGCTGGCGATATCCAATGTCTGGGGATTCATGTTCGAGCCTCGCTCGACCGCCATCGTCTTGCAGCAGGTGTGCCGGACCAGGTTGGCCGTTCCAACCGGCAGAAACGGGCGCGCTGTTTCCAAACCCGGACATGACGGCCCGCAGTTTACCGTCCGGTAACGACCGGACCTCGGCCAGCGGCGGAAAAATGGCGCGACTTGCGGGCGCGGTGCGTTGGCACGGAGGTTGTAAAGCCTCGTGCACAGGAGGCCACGATGCTTTGGACAATCGCTCTCATTCTTCTGGTTCTTTGGGCCCTCGGGCTCGTCAGCTCCGTCACGATGGGCGGGTTCATTCACCTGCTGCTCGTCGCCGCGATCGTCCTGGTCCTGATCCGCGTGATCCAGGGCCGGCGCGTCGTCTGACGGTGCCGCCGGCCGGCGCGGCCGACACTCGGCCGCGCCGGCGCGTCGGCGATCAGGAACATCACCCATGGGCTCTAGCCATCGTAGGAAATTGAACTACGATTGGTGAGCCCTCCAAACCTGCGCTTTACATGACCGACCTTCCGTACGTGCCAACCGCGACGGGGATTGCCGGCCTCGACGATATTCTCCGAGGGGGATTCCCACCGAATCGCGTCTACCTGGTCCAGGGAGATCCTGGAGCTGGGAAGACGACGCTGGGACTCCAGTTCCTGCTCGAGGGAGTTCGCTCCGGCGAGCCCTCGATGTACATCAGCCTGTCCGAAAGCCGGGACGAAGTGCTGGCAGTCGCCCGGTCGCATGGGTGGTCCCTCGAAGGGATCCACATGTTCGAGATGCAGGTCGGGCAGCGGGACTTCTCCGACGCGGACGAGAACACGCTGTTCGAACCGTCCGAGGTCGAGCTCCGAGAGGTGATGCACCGCCTGCTGGTCGAGATCGAACGCGTGAAGGCCAAGCGGGTGGTCTTCGATTCGCTCTCGGAGCTGCGATTGCTGGCGCAGCATCCGCTGCGGTACCGGCGTCAGATCCTGCTGTTGAAGCAGTTCTTCTCGGGCCGCAACTGCACCGTCTTGTTCCTGGACGACCGGACGGCGCCCGAAGACGACCGCCAGCTGCAGAGCATCGTTCACGGCGTGCTGCTGCTGGAGATGTCCGCCGCCGAGTACGGCAGCGAACGGCGCCGGTTGCGGATGATCAAGATCCGTGGCCTGCAGCCACGCGGCGGTTACCACGAGTTTTCCATCGCCCGGGGCGGGTTGCGCGTGTTTCCGCGGCTGGTCGCCGCCGAGCACGCCCCGATCGCCGAGCACGCCATCTTGCCGAGCGGCGTCGCTGCCATGGACACCCTGCTGGGTGGCGGCATCGATCGCGGGACGGCCACGCTGATCATGGGGCCGGCCGGTGCAGGAAAATCCTCGCTGGCGCTGCAGTACGCGTTGTCCGCCGCCAGTCGCGGCGAGCACGTGGAGCTGTTTGCCTTCGACGAGCGGATCCAGACGCTGTTCTTGCGCGCGCGCGGCCTGGGCATGGACCTGGACGGCGCCGTCGCGTCTGGCAGGCTCACCGTCCGCCAGCTCGATCCCGCCGAGATGGGACCCGGGGAATTCGTCGCGTCCGTCAGCGCCAGTGTCGCGACCGACCAGACCAAGGTGGTGGTGATCGACAGCCTGAACGGCTACCTGAACGCGATGCCCGAAGAGCGGGCGCTCGCCTTGCAGCTGCACGAGCTCTTGGCGGTGCTGAACCAGCGGGGTGTGACGACCTTCCTGGTGCTGGCGCAGCACGGGCTCCTGGGGCCGTCGATGAACAGCCCGATCGACGTCAGCTACCTGGCGGACACGGTCATCATGCTGCGCTACTTCGAAGCAGCCGGGACGGTCCGCAAGGCCATCTCCGTCATCAAGAAGCGCAGCGGCCGGCACGAAGAGTCCATTCGCGAGTACCAGATGGGCTCGCCCATGGGAATCACCGTCGGCCCGCCGCTGTCGGGATTCAGCGGCATCCTGACGGGGGTGCCCGTTTACACAGGCGGCACCGAGCAGCTGATGCCGAGGGGCGCGCAATCCCGTCGGGATGAAACGGAGTGACGGCGCCTTCAACCAACTCGCTTGCGATAGCCATTTTCGCGCCGGTTGGCCGGGACGCGGCGCTGGCTTCCGACCTGCTTTCGCGGGCCGACATCCAGCCGTGCCCCTGCCGGACATTTGAAGAGCTGCAGCAGAGCATTCAGAGCGGGACCGGCGCGGTGTTGCTGACCGAGGAAGAGCTGATCCCGCCGCGCATCGCCTGGCTCAGCGAATGGGTGCGGGCGCAGCCACCGTGGTCGGATCTGCCGATCATCGTGTTCAGCTCATTGCCGGGCGACCTGCGTCTCCGTGCGCTTGGCCAGCTGCAGGAGGGCGGTAACGTCTCGTTCGTCGATCGCCCCGTTCAGCGGCGCACCTTTCTGGCCGCCATCCGGTCGGCGCTGCGCGCGCGCCAGCGGCAATACGACTCGCGCCGCGCGATCGAGGCGCGCGATCAGTTCCTGGCCATGCTGGGTCACGAGCTGCGTAATCCGCTGTCCGCGGTGCGGTTCGCGACCGATCTCATCATGCGCCAGAACGTGCCCGACCCGTGGATCGCCAAGCACGCGGCGACGATCGAGCGGCAGACGGCGCACCTCAATCGGTTGGTGGACGACCTGCTGGACGTGTCTCGCGTGACGTCGGGGAAGGTCATCCTGCGCAAGGAACGCACCGACCTGGCGCTGCTGACCGCCCGCTGCCTGGAGTCCCTGCACGGAATGGCGGTCGCGCACGGGGTCGCGCTGGCGCGCCGCCCCGAGACTGGATCAGTCGTCGTGGACGGCGACGCGGTCCGGCTGGAGCAGGTGATCTGTAACCTGCTGACCAACGCCATCAAGTACACACCCCGCGGTGGACATGTCGACGTCAGCGTGTCCGGGCGCAGCGGCGCGGCCGTGGTGGTGGTGCGCGACGACGGCATCGGAATCCCGACCGATCAGCTGGAGGCGATCTTCGAGGTCTTCAACCAGGCCCCGACTGGCCTGGACCGGACGAAAGGCGGGCTGGGTCTGGGGCTGGCGCTGGTCCGCGCCCTGGTCAACATGCACGGCGGGACCGTGCAGGCGCACAGCGACGGGCCGGGCAAGGGGAGCACGTTCACGGTGACACTGCCGATGGTTGCCGCGCCCGCGCGTGAAGCGCAAACGCACGCCGCCACGACCATTGCGCACGATACGGGGACGCGCATCGTCTTGGTCGAGGACAACGTCGACATCCGCGAGACGCTGGCCGAGCTGCTGTTACTGGAGGGTTATCAGGTCGAGGGCGCCGGCGACGGCCCGCAGGGACTGAACCGGATCCTGGCGCTGCAGCCGGAGGTCGTGCTCATCGACGTCGGCCTGCCGGGGTTCGACGGTTACGAGCTGGCCCGGCGGACGCGTGCGAACCAGGGTGACCGGCCGGTGCTGATCGCGATGACCGGCTACGGGCAACCCGACGATCGCGCGCGCGCCTTCGAGGCGGGGTTCGACGAGCACGTCGTCAAGCCGGTCAGCCTCGAGGATCTGTCAGCCGCGATCGAGCGGACGCGGCGCAAGAAGGCCGCGGGCGTCGGCGGGGCCAAGCCCATACGGGCGATGGCTCGGGGCTGAGCCCTCTCAGTCGACGTTGAACGAGATGATCTGGGCCAGCGCGTGGTCATCCGTCCCGCGGCGGGCCACCTGGTAACCGAGACTGAAGGGGAGGCGCCACATGGCCAGCTGCAGGACCACCGCGGCGCCACCCGCGGCATGGCCGCCACCGGCGCGGGCGTCCGAGGCGGCGCTGCCGAAGAGCTCGAAGTCGATCTGGCGCAGAAACGACGAGGGAAGGATCCACAACGTCGAGGCGCTGCCCCGATCGACGATCAACGGATATCGGTAGGTCAGCTCGGCGATGAACGTGCGATCGGTGGCGAGCGGGTAGTCCTCGTAGCCGCGCAGCGGCTCGTCGAACCGCAGGTCGGGCAGCGGTGCGATCTTCACCTCGGGCGGCAGCGGCGACGTCGCGCCGTTGCGGGCCAGCGCGGTCACGCCACCACCGACCTGTAGCCAGCGCTGCCCGTCGGGCAGGCCGGCGAGGGCGCGGCCGCGAAGGTCCAGGATCAGCGTGTGCCGGCGCGACAGCGGCAGCGGCGTGACGCCGACCAGCTCCAGCCGCACATCGGTCAGCGTCGCGCCGGCTGTGTTCCACGCGGCGGGGAAGAGGTTGATCGACGGAAAGGCGGCCGCGCCCCGGCGCACGCCCGTGTACGGCGTGACCTCCAACCCTTCGTACGCGGCTCCCAGGAAGGGGCCGGCGACGCGGCGGTGCGCAACCCGCACGGTCGGCTCGCCCGGCTGCTGGTCGTCGGTGAAGTCGAAGCCCAGCTCGACTGGCGCGCCGTAGACGTCGCGCGTGACGCGCAGATTGCCCTGCACCTCGGTCTTCGTCAGCACGAACGGCGCGGGGGCAAGCGGCACCGGCGACATCAGAGCCGGCGCCGCCGGGCGGGTGTCCTGGTACCGCAGCGCGCGCGCGTCCGCGATGATGGTCCAGGGCGCGAGCTGGCGGTTGGCGTACGCGGCCCCGAACCCGTACCCCGACTGACCGCCGTTGAGCTGCAGCAGGCCGTTCAGTGTCCAGCGGTGGAATTGCAGGCGGTCGCCGCCCGCCAGCACCACCTCACCCATCAGCGCGTTGCGCCCGACAGCGGTGGCTGCCACCCCCTGCAGCTGCGGCCGGAACAGGTGATCGGTAGACTTGTAGGGCTCGTCGCGTTCGATGGCCACCGCTTCCACGGGCGGCAGCGGCGGTGAGACGGGCAAAGGCGGCGGCGTCGCGGGCGCCGTCGCCGGCGCGGTCACGGGCTGTTCGTCGAGTGTCCAGTTCCACCCCTCGCGGTTCAGGAACCGGACGCGATCGCCCGCCATCTGCGGCTCGAACGCGAGGTAGGGCGCGCGCGTCAGCTGGCGGACGGCGCCGGTGGCCAGATCGCCGAGCTGCACCTGGAAGCCGAGATCCGGTCCGTCGGCGGCCAGGTAGACGATGTGGCTGGCGTCGGCGAACGACGCGTCGTGGACGGGGCGCCCGTCGCCCAGGGTCGCCAGCGTGCGCCCGGTCGCCGCGTCGAAGACCCGTATCCAGTGGCGGCCGCTCTCGAACACTGCGGCCACGATTCGCGCGCCGTCCGCCGAGTAGCGGGGCATCGACACGAAGTCCCCCGCTGGCTCGGCGACCAGCACCCGCGCCTGGCGGGTCGCGACGTCCAGCAACACGAGGTCGTGGTGGTCCCCGGCGGCGTAGGAGAACGCGTAGGCCCGTCCGTCCGGGCTGATGGAGCCGCCGCCGCCTCGTAGATCGCCCAGCACGACGTCGAGCGCGCCGGTCGCGACGTCGACGCGCACGAGCCGGCTCGCCTGAAACGTCGGGCCCAGATCCAGCGACGTGAAGTAGACGCTGCGCCCGTCGGCAGTGAAGCTGGGCGACCCGCACGCTTCGGCCGAGGCGACCACCAGACGGCGCGGCGGCAACACGTCGATCAGCAACCGGTCGAGGCGGGTCCGCCCGTCGGGCCCGCGCACGACCAGCCGGGGCGGCGTGTCGTGTCCTTCGGTGATCCAGGCCTCGCTGCCGTC
>JBJMQQ010000056.1:0-7511 GCA_045802645.1 Polyangia bacterium | reverse complement strand
GCGCGGCTGCGGCCGGGGCTGGACGCGCTGGTCTCTTTTTGCCGGGCGCGCGGCTGGCCGTTCCTGGTGCTCAGTCACGGGCTGACCTTCTACATCCAGGACCTCTTGCCGCCGGACGTGGCGGTCACGGCGTTCGTCGGAGAGTTCGCGGACGGTCGATGGAACGTGACATTGCCGCCGGACGTGGAAGTGGAGCCCGGGCAGGACTTCAAGGCGCGCGTCGTCGCCGATCTGCGGGCCCGTCATCCTGGATTGCCGACCGTGTATCTGGGCGACGGGCGCCTGGATCTGCCGGCGGCAGAGACCTGCGACCAGGTGTTCGCCGTACGGGGCAGCAAGCTGGCCGAGCTGTGCTCGCGGGCGCGGCTCTTTGATACGCTCGACGAGGTCGTCGCGGCGTTGGAAGTGCGTTAAGCTCCGCGCCCATGGCCAACCCCACCGCGACGCTGTCCACCTCGATGGGCGACATCAAGGTCGAGCTGTTCACCGACAAGATGCCCATCACCGCCGGAAACTTCGTCAAGCTCGCCAAGAGCGGCTTTTACGACGGGCTCCACTTCCACCGCGTGATCGACAAGTTCATGGTCCAGTTCGGCTGTCCGCACAGCAAGGACCCGAACAGCCCGCGCGCCGGCACCGGCGACTCCCCCAACGGCACGATCCCCGACGAGCATCCGGCGGACGCCAAGATCTCGAACAGCCGCGGCACGCTGTCGATGGCCAACAAGGGCCCGCAGAGCGGGAGCTGCCAGTTCTTCATCAACGTCATCGACAATCCGTACCTGGACTGGTTTTCGGCCGGACAGTCGAAGCACCCTGTCTTCGGCAAGGTCGTCGAGGGGATGGACGTCGTCGACGCGATCTCCAAGGCGCCGCGCGACGCGCGGGACCGGCCGAAGACGCCGGTCCAGATGGTCAAGATCAGCGTCTCGGAGGGCTAGCGGGGAGGCCGCCCGGGCGGGCGCCGCATGCGCACCATCATCATCGGCGACGTTCACGGCTGCCTCGACGAGCTTCTGACGCTCGTCCGACTGGCGCGCCGCGATCCGGACGATCGCATCGTGCTGGTCGGCGACCTCGTCGCCAAGGGGCCCGACTCACCGGGCGTCGTCGCCTGGGCGCGCGAGTCGGGCACCGACGCCGTGCTGGGGAACCACGACGCGCACGTGCTGCGGGCGTTGGACGGTGATGCGGACGTCCGCCCGCCTCACCGCGCCGTCGCAGAGGCGCTGGCGGGCGCCGACGTCGATTGGCTGCGCGCGCGCCCCCTGTGGCTGCCGGTCGGTGATTTCGGCGGCGTGCCCCACGTCGTCGTGCACGGCGGCTTTGTCCCCGGCGTTCCTCTCGACCAGCAGGAGCGCGACATCGTCATCAATCTGCGCAGCATCAACGCCAAGGGAAAACCGTCGAAGAAGCTGGACGGGACGCCGTGGGCGGCGGTGTGGTCGGGACCCGAGCACGTCGTGTTCGGCCATGACGCCGTTCGCGGGTTGCAGCGCCACCCGCTGGCGACGGGGCTGGACACCGGGTGCGTCTACGGCAAACAGCTGACCGCTCTGGTGTTGCCAGAGGGCCAGCTGGTCTCCGTCCCCGCCGCGCGCGCGTACGCCGCCATGTCGTAGGCGGGTGACGCGACGATGAGGGACCTCGAGCTGTCGAGCGTGGGGTCGACGCCCGATCCCACCGTCGCGCTGTGGCCCGCGCCCTGGAGATTCGAAGCTTGTTCGCTGCAGCCCATCAGCCCGACGAGCGTGCCGATGATGACCCCGATCCGGATGGTACGGCGCTCCCGCGCGTTCATGTACTGCTATAAAGCAGTAATTGAGCCAACGTTTATAAATCGTTCAGTAATGTATTTCAGATACTTAGGTACGGCGAGCGCAGCCCCCACCGTTGACCCGCGCACAACAGTCGCCGCAGCGAGGCAACAACCCGGAGGGGCTCAGCTCGCCGGCAGCGCCGTCGCCCAGGCGCGCGCGGCGGGGACGGCGGCGGCGAGCTCCGACGTGGTGACGGGCACCCCGTCCCGGTAAACGACGGTCTGGGTCATCGTCGCCGGGACGCGCGGGCCGGGCGTCAGGATTCCGACCAGGTTCAACGGATCGCAGCCGGACAGGCGGACGACCTCACCCGTGCGCTCCTGGCGGCGGGTGGCGCGCAGGACGTCCACCGCCTCGGGCGCGGCGAATTGTTCACCGACGAACCCGCCGACGAGCCGCCCGCCGCGCAGCTCACCGCTCATCTCCAGGCGGCGGTAGACGCGCACCAGGTCGCGCCAGGCCGGCGCGTGCGCTTCCCGGGCGAGGAGATCGCGGAACACCACTCCGTACCGCTTGATGTACTGGCGCGCGAGCGCTTCGTGGCGCGTCTCCTCGTCCGCGCGCTCGGCGCGAAGGATGGACCACCGCCCGGCGCCGACCGGGCCGCCCGTGCGCCGGACCCAGCGCGCGTGCCAGCGCGCGCGTGTCCCGCCGCTGGTCTGCGTCGCCGAGATCAGCGCCCGCAACCCCGAGAAGCCGTCCCCGGTGACGCGGCCCGCGGACACCAGCTCGCCCAGGGCGTCCTCGACCTCGCTGCGCAGCCGGCGGGTGAGCGACACGATCTCGTCCAGGAAGCTCGCCCCGCACGTCGACAAGTGGGCCAGGACCTCGCGCGCACCCGGCGAAAGGGCGGTCTCGTCGCCGTCGCCTTCGGGCGCCAGCAGCCAACCGAGGTCGGGACGCCGGACCAGCGCGATGGGCGCCGCCCGGCTGGGCGTTCCGCCGGCTGCGCGCGCGGCCAGGCGCCCCCAGGCGACGCCGCCCGACAGGCAGAGCGCGTCCAGCCAGCCCGACTCGTAGCCGACCAGGCGCGCCGGAAGGATTGCCCGCTCCCAAGCGCCGGCCGCGGCTTCGAAGCCCTGCAGCTGCGCGATGACACGCGCCAACCCCGGCTGGCCGTGGAGCTGCGCGGCCGCGCGAACGTTCTGCCAGCCAAAGAGGAACCGCAGGAAGTCGGCGGCGCTCACCGGTTCGATCTCGCGGCGCAGCCCGTCGAGCATCCGCCGGTTGATTCGGGCCAGCACGCGCCGCTCGCACCACTGCAGGTCGTCGCCAAGACCGGCAGAAACATCCGCGACGAACCGGCCGCGCAGCGCGCCGCCCGCCAGCTCGATCTGCGCCAGCGCGCCGTCCACGTCGGCGGGCGGGACGCCCAGCAGCGCGGCGATCCGGCCGGCCGTGGTCGGCCCCAAGAACGGCAGGTGCCCGCGCACGATCTCGGCCAGCGCGCCCCCTGCATCCGACCACACGGGGGCGCGGCGCGCCGGTGGCTCGACGACGTCCGGCACGAACCGGCGGTCCGGCCAGACGGCCGCGGCCAGCGAGCGGCGCTCGGCGGCGACCCACAGCGGACCGTCGCCCCCCGTGAGCCGGGCCGCCCGGCGGGCGGCGATGAGCTGCTCGAAGAGGTCGCCGAAGCCGCGCGCGCGGCCGAGCGTCTCGGGAAGCGCGCCGAGGTCCAGCAGCAGATCGTGCAGCTCGTCGGGATCGCGCGCGTCCATGGCCGACTCGTCGAGAACGGACGCCACGGCGGCGGGATCCAGGCCGCCGATGCGTTCGGCGACGGCGGCCGGCAGCCCGCGCCGCACGCTGACGGCCCGCGTGCGCCGTTCTTCCAGCGGCGCGTCGTCCAGGAACGCGTAGGGGTTCGCGTTCAGGATCTCGTGCGCGAAGACCGACGGCTCGGGCAGCTCGCGCGTGTCGGTCTGGATCCGCTGATCCGCCATCGCCTCCAGCACGCCGCGCAGGCCCGCCGCGTCCATCGCTTCGACCAGGCAATCGCCGATCGTCTCCCGCACGAGGGGGTGATCGGGCACCTCGATGGCGCCGCCACCGTGGTTGTCCTGGCAGGCGGTCTGGGCCGGAAAAACCGCGGCGATCAGGTCCTGGGCGCGCATGCGCAGCAGGGCCGGCGGAACCCGCTTGCCGCCGCGGCTGCGGAGCAGCGTCAGCGACCGCATGGCGTTCCAGCGCCAGCGCGTCTCGAACATCGGGGCTTGCAGCGCGGCCTGCACCAGCAGCTCCTCGACGTCGTCGGCGCGCAACATCGAGAACACGGTCTCCAGCGGGAAGCTGTGCTGGGGTCCCAGCGACAGCACGATGCCGTCGTCGGTCGCCGCCGCCTGCAGCTCGAAGTCGAACGACCGGCAGAAGCGCTTGCGCAGCGCCATCCCCCAGGCGCGGTTGATCCGCCCGCCGAACGGCGCGTGGATGATGAGCTGCATGCCGCCGGCGTCGTCGAAGAACCGCTCGGCGACGACGCGCGTTTGGGTCGGGACCCCGCCCAGCACCGCGGCGCCCGCCACCACGTAGTCGCGCAGCAGCTCTGCGCCGCGGCGGTCCAGCGCGCAGTCGACTTCCAGCGACGGCGCGGGATCCTCGCCGCGCGTGTGGGCGCCGGCGACGTCCTGGCGCAGGGCCGCCACCTCGGCCGACAGCTCGCGGCTGCGGGCCGGCCCTTCGCCCAGCCAAAACGGGATCGTGGGGGGGGCGCCCCCCGCGTCCTCGACCCGCACCCGACCCGGCTCCACGCGCCGGATCCGCCAGGAGGTGTTTCCCAGCAACATGATGTCACCGGCCATCGACTCGATCGCGAAGTCTTCGTCCAGCGTGCCGATCAACGTCCCCTCGGGCTCGAGGATCACGTCGTAGTTGGCGTTGTCGGGGATCGCCCCGCCGGAGGTCAGCGCGGCCAGGCGGGCCCCGCGCCGGCCGCGCAGCCGCCGGTTCACGGCGTCCCGGTGAAGCAGCGCGCCCGAACGGCCCCGGCTGGTGGCGATCCCCTCGGCCAGCATGTCGACGACGGCGTCGAAGTCGGCGCGCGGCAGCTCCGCGTAAGGACCGGCCCGCTCACACAGCGCGAAGAGCGCGTCCTCGTCCCATTCGTCGCTGGCGCAGGCGGCGACCACTTGCTGGCCCAGGACGTCCAGCGGCGCGCGGCGGAGGGCGACGGCGTCCAGCTCGGCGCGCCGGGCGGCCCGGACGAGCGCGGCGCACTCGACCAGCTGGTCACGCGTCAGCGGGAACAGCCGCCCCTTGGGGGTGGCCGCCAGCGCGTGGCCGGAGCGCCCGATCCGCTGCAGGCCGGTCGCGATCGACCGTGGCGAGCCGATCAAGCAGCAGAGCTCGACCGACCCCACGTCGATCCCCAGCTCCAGCGAGGCAGTGGCGACGACGACCTTCAGGTCGCCCGCCTTCAGCAGGCGCTCGGCCCGGTGGCGGCGCTCTTTCGAGAGGCTGCCGTGGTGCGCGGCGACGCTGTCCTTGCCCAGCCGCTCCGCCAGGTGCAGGGTCACCCGCTCGACCAGGCGGCGCGTGTTCACGAACACCAGCGTGGAGTGATGCGCCCGCGCCAGTTCGGCGACCCGATCGTAGAGCTCGGCCCACTGCTCGTTCGTGGCCACCGCGCCCAGCTCGTCCTCCGGCACCAGGACGCCCAGGTCCAGGTCGCGGCGCTGGCCGACGTCGACGATCGCCGGCATCGGCCGCGCCGTTCCGACCAGCAGGCGGGCCGCCACGTCCAGCGGCCGCACCGTGGCGGACAGCCCGACCCGCTGGAGGCGGTGCGGAGCCACCAGATGCTCGAGCCGCTCAATCGAGAGCGCCAGGTGCGCGCCCCGCTTGTCCGGCGCCACGGCGTGGATCTCGTCGAGGACCACCGTCCGGACGTCGCGCAGGGCCCGCCGCCCCGAGTCGGAGGTCAGCAGGATGAACAGCGACTCGGGCGTGGTGACCAGGACGTGCGGCGGCCGCCGCGTGGTCTCGCGCCGTTCACGCGCGGTCGTGTCGCCCGTTCGGACGGCCGTCCGGACCTCGGGCGCCGGGTACCCCATCTCGACAGCCAGCGCCTTGATCTCGGCCAGCGGTTGCTCGAGGTTCCGGCGGACGTCGTTCGACAGCGCCTTCAGCGGTGAGACGTAGACGACGCTGGTCTGGTCGGGCAGCGTGCCGCCCGCATCTATGGCCGCCCGGACCAGCCGGTCCAGCGCCCACAGGAACGCGGCCAGCGTCTTGCCGGACCCCGTCGGTGCGGTGACCAGCACGTCCTTGCCCTCTGCGATGAGCGGCCACGCCTGGGCCTGGGCAGGGGTCGGCCCTCCGAAGCGCCGGCGAACCCATTCGGCCACGACGGGGTGGAACATCTGTTCAGCAGTCTACACCGCAACTTTGTTGATTGACGCGAGATCTGAGGTGTTTACCGTGAGCCGCGAAACCGGAGGCTAAAAGCAAACCCCGGACCGCTGCAGGTTCCCGGAACGCGGGAATCGCGGCGCAGGAAAAGGAAAAGAGGGAACCAATCTCATGGGCAAAATCATCGGCATCGACCTCGGGACCACGAACTCCGTCGTGGCGATCATGGACGGCAAGGACCCGACGGTCATCGCGAACGAAGAGGGCGGACGGCTGACCCCCTCCGTCGTCGCCTGGGACGACAAGGGCGAGGTGCTGGTCGGCCAGATCGCGCGCCGCCAAGCCATCACGAACCCCGAGAACACCGTGTACTCGGTCAAGCGCTTCATGGGCCGTCGCTTCGACGAGGTCGGCGACGAGACCAAGCGCGTTCCGTACAAGGTCGCCCGCGGCAACAACGGCGAGGCGACGATCGAGATCCGCGGCAAGAAGGTGTCGCCGCCCGAGGTCTCGGCCCGCATTCTGATGAAGCTGAAGAAGGCGGCCGAGGATCACCTGGGCGAGAAGGTCACCGAGGCGGTCATCACTGTCCCGGCGTACTTCAACGACGCCCAGCGCCAGGCCACCAAGGACGCCGGCCGCGTCGCCGGCCTGGACGTCAAGCGTATCGTCAACGAGCCGACCGCGGCCGCGCTGGCGTACGGGCTCGACAAGGGCAAGGACCACCTGATCGCCGTCTATGACTTCGGCGGCGGTACGTTCGACATCTCGGTCCTCGAGGTCGGCGAGAAGGTCGTCGAGGTCATCTCGACGAACGGCGACACCAACCTGGGTGGCGACGACATCGACAAGCGGGTCATGGACTGGCTGATCGCCGAGTTCAAGAAGGACCAGGGCATCGACGTCTCGAAGGACAAGATGGTGATCCAGCGTCTGCGCGAGGCCGCGGAGAAGGCGAAGATCGAGCTGTCGTCCGTGGCGGAGACGGAGATCAACCTGCCGTTCATCACGGCGGATGCTAGCGGGCCGAAGCACTTGGTGATGAAGCTCACACGTTCGAAATTCGAGCAATTGGTCGAGCCGCTTCTCAAGCGTTTGATGCCCCCTGTCGAGCAGGCGATCAAGGATGCCGGCAAGATCGCGGGACTCGACGTCCTTCGGATCGTCAACGAGCCGACGGCGGCCGCACTCGCATACGGTCTGGACAAGAAAAAGGACGAGGTCATCGCTGTATTCGACTTCGGCGGCGGTACGTTCGACATCTCGGTGCTCGAGGTCGGCGAAGGCGTCGTCGAGGTCAAATCGACGAACGGCGACACGCATCTCGGCGGTGACGACATC
>JBJMQQ010000055.1:0-9882 GCA_045802645.1 Polyangia bacterium | reverse complement strand
GCCGATGGCCATGACCGTGGCCCACGCAGCCGAGCTGAGCGCGCTGGCGAAGGCCGGCGGGCGCGTGCTCTCCGTCGGTCACTTGCTGCTGCACGATCCGGCCGTCCGCCGCGCGCGCGAAATGGTGGCCGCCGGCGCGATAGGCGAGCCGCTGTGGCTGGAATCGAGCCGCCTGGCGACGGGCGCGGCGCGCTCGCCGGGCGGCGCCTGGTGGACGTTGGCGCCCCACGACGTGTCGCTGGCGCTGCATTTCTTCGGCGAGGTCCCCGAGCAGGTCACCGCCGTCGGACGGGGAGAGCCCGCCGAGGTCGAGGAGACCGTCGTGTGGGCGACCCTGCAGTTCGCGTCCGGGCGCCTGGCACACATCCACGTTGCGCGCCACGCCCTGGCGCGCCAGCGAACGTTCACGATCGTCGGCACCCAGCGCAGCCTGGTCGTGGACGAGCTGGGACCTGAGCCGCTGACGCTGTCACCACCGCGAGAACGGCCCCGCGATCCGGGGCAGGCCATCCCCATCGACCGCGGCGACGCGCTGGCCGGGCAGTGCCTTCAATTCATCTCGGCAGTATCCCGCCGGGATCCGACCGCCGCGAACGGCGCGCACGGACTGCAGGTCGTGAAGGTGCTGGAAGCCGGCGCCGATTCGATGCGGCGCCGGGGCACGCCGGTTGCCGTCGCGCCATGAAGGCCTACTGGGCGCACCCGACCGCGGTGATCGACCGTGGCGCACAGATCGGAGCCGGCACCAAGGTCTGGCACTTCTGCCACGTGATGCCGGGAGCGTCTGTGGGGATGGGCTGCATGCTGGGGCAGAACGTCTTCGTCGCCGCAACGGCCCGGGTGGGCGACCGCTGCCGGATTCAAAACAACGTTTCCGTTTACGACGGCGTGAGCTTGGAAAGCGACGTGTTCGTCGGGCCGTCGGCGGTGTTCACGAACGTCCGCGTCCCGCGCGCCGCTGTGAATCGCAAGGATGCCTTCGAACGCACGGTGGTCGAGCAAGGCGCGACGATCGGCGCAAACGCGACGGTCGTGTGCGGTGTCCGCATCGGCGCGCATGCGCTGGTGGGAGCTGGCGCGGTGGTCACGAAGGACGTTCCCCCGCACGCCGTCGTCGCCGGCGTGCCCGCCCGGCGAACCGGGTGGATCTGCGCTTGCGGCGAGACGCGCGGGACTGCGGCGGCGATCCGGCGCTGCGCCAGATGCCGTTCGGACCTCAAGGCTTGATGAGGTTTCCGAACATCATCTGGTTGGCGAGGTAATAGCTCTCGAACGTGCCGGCGTCCGTCCAGGCGCCGTCGTAGATGTCGTACGACAAACGTTCCTGGCTGATGTACGCGTTGTTCACGCTGGTGATCTCCAGCTCCCCGCGCGGGCTCGGCTTGATGCCGCGGATGATGTCGAACACGGACGCGTCGTATTGGTAAAACCCGATCACGGCGTAGTCGCTCTTGGGCGCAACCGGTTTTTCCTCGATCGCGATCACCTGCTGCTCGTCCAGCGCGGCGATCCCGTAGCGCTCAGGGTCGGTCACCCGCTTCAGCAGGATGCGCGCGCCTTTCGGGGCCTCCCGGAACCGTTTCACGAACGGGGCCAGCGGCGCCGCGAAGATATTGTCGCCCAACAGCACCGCAATCGGCTCCCCGGCCGAGAACGTTTCGCCCAACGCGAGCGCGTCGGCGATGCCGCCGGCCGTCTCCTGCACCCGGTAGGTCAAGTTGACGCCGAACTCGCGGCCAGATCCCAGCGCGCTCACGATCTCGCCCATGTGCTCCGTGCTGGTCACGACCAGCACCTCCTTGAGCCCCGCGTCGGCGAACTGCCGCACGCAGTGAAAAATCATGGGTTCCGTCCCGACCGGCAGCAGGTGCTTGTTGGTCACTTTGGTCAACGGGAAGAGCCGGGTGCCCTTCCCGCCGGCCAGGATGATTCCGCGCATGGCGGTGAGCTTAGCGGAAAAACCCGACGACGGCGCTGACGACCCGGTCGAGTTGCGCGTCGGTCAGCGTTGGTGACAACGGGAGCGCGAGCGCCTCTTCGGCCGCGCGCTCGGCGACCGGGAAATCGCCGCGCCGGTAACCCAAGTCGGCCAGCGCCGGCTGCAGGTGAAGAGGAGTCCGATAGTAGACGGCGGACGCGACGCCCGCCGCATCGAGCCACGCCGCCAGCCGGTCTCGGCCGCCGTCCCGGACCCGGACGACGAACTGGTTCCAGACGCTGGCCGGCTCGAGGGGCGGCAGGGCCAGCGGCAATCCAGCCAACGCGGCGTGGTACTGGCGGGCGCGAACACGCCGCGCCTCGGCCCACGTGGCCAGAAAAGGCACTTTCACGCGCAGCAGCGCGGCTTGCAGCGCGTCCAGCCGGAAGTTACCGCCCACGTGCACGTGCACGCCTTTCGCGGTGGCCCCGTGGCTGCGCAGGATGCGGACCTTCTCGGCGACCGCGGCGTCGGCGGTGATCACGGCGCCCGCATCGCCGAAGCCGCCCAGGTTCTTGGCGGGGAAGAAGGACACCGCCGCGCCAGCGGACGTTCCCACCTCGGGCGCGCCGACCGCCTGGGCGGCGTCTTCCAACAGAACGACCCCGCGTGAGCCACAGGCCGCCCGTAACGGCTGCATCGCCGCGGGTCGCCCGAACAGGTGGACCACCAGCACCGCTCGCGTCTTCGGACGCAACCGCGCGAGCACCTGCTCGGGGTCGAGGTTCAGCGTGTCGGTCTCGACGTCCGCGAACACCGGCCGCGCGCCGAGCCGGGCGATCGCCTCGGCGGTCGCAAAGAAGGAGTAGGGCGTCGTCACCACCTCATCTCCGGGGTGCACGCCGGCCGCCAGCAGCAGCGCCAGCAGCGCGTCCGAGCCGGATGAGACGCCGACGGCGTACGGCCTGCCGATCGCGACCGCCAGCTCCTGCTCGAACGCCTGCACCTCCGGGCCCAGGATGAAGTGGCCCGAGGCCAGCACGCGCGAGGCTGCCTGAACCAGCTGGTCCTGCAGCGGCCCGTGCAGGGCCTGCAAGTCGACCATCGGAACCGGGATCATCCGCCGTTGGTTTATCACCAACTCGGCACGAGGCTGGCGCCGATCAGCCGGACAGGGACGGCGGCACGCTCAGGAATGCGAGACGGAGGCCGAGCGGGTGAAGAGAACGTCCTCCCGCCTGACACATTCGCGCCAATTCCAAGGGCTCAGCCCGTCGGTGCCGACCCGCTGCGCCGTGAACCCGGCGTCCTGCAAAAGAGCTGCGATCTGCCGGGCGTTGTCGGCCTTGCCGGGCTCTTCAGGGTTGCACACCTCGAGGACGACCGCGGCGATTCGTCCCGACCGCAGCAGCTCGTGGGCACCGCGCAGGACCCGCAGCTCCGCGCCCTCGACATCGATCTTCAGCAGGTCAACGCGCGTGACTCCGTGCTGGCGAAGAGCGTCGTCGAGGGTCACTTGCTGAACCAACAAGCTGCCGGTCCGCGAGCCCGCGTTCACATCCGGATCGATGGTGTGAAGGCCGTCCCAGAAGTTCAGGTGGATCTCGACAGGGCCGGTCTCCGCACCAACGGCGCGCGGATCGAGGACCGTCTTCAGATGTCCGGTCGAGGTCGCCTCGAGCAAGCCGGTGAGTCGCGAGAAATTCGCCGGCACCGGCTCGAAGCAAATCACCGTACCGCCCGGCGCCACCAGCCTGGCTGCCGCGCTGGACAAGGCGCCGAAGTTCGCACCCACGTCGACGAAGGTATCGCCGGGCTTCAGCATCTGGCGGAGCAGCGCCTGAATGTGCGGTTCGGCGCCTTCGGGAAAGTGGCGATGAACCTCGCGGTCGATGACCATTTCCATGGTCAGCGCCGGCTGGATGACCACCTTCCGAATCACGTCCTGCAGCAGCGTCGGGACGTGGGCTCGATAGAATTCCTTGATGGGGCCGATCGACATCTCTTTGGACGTTCGGCCGCTCGACGACGCCACTTGAGACGCGTCCTGAAACGCGAGTGCGGCGCGTCACGGACCATTGTCTGTCGCAGCGGCGCATGGTCTTCTGGAAGCAGTGGATTCGCCGAAGACCGAGCGGGAGCTGCTGGCTGCCGTCGTGGCCGCCGTACTCCGGCCGGAACGCACGGCTGAGCTGCCCGGCGGCGACAATCAACGGCTCCTGGCCGTCGCCCGTCGTCACCGGCTGACGCCGCTGCTGTCCTTGGCATATGGGAACCGCCTCCCGGCCGAGTTGAGGGAAGCGGTGCGCCACGACCGCATCCTGACGACGGCCCGCAATATGGCACTGACCCACGCCGGGCAGCACGTGGTCCAGGCGTTCGCGAGTGCCGGAGTCGCGACCATCGTGCTGAAGGGCTTGGACTACGAGACGCGCCTCTACGGAGCGGCGGGCGCGCGACCCACCGCTGACATCGATTTGTTGGTCCGGCAGGCGGATCGGCGCCGCGCGTTCGCGGTGCTGGATCGGCTGAAGTTCGAGCCGCGCGCCGCAGCCGCCGGGTTTGACGAGCCGGACTACCACGAGGTGGCCTGGGCGGGCGACGGCGTCGAGGTCGACCTGCACATGGGACTCGCACCGGTGGCACGGTGCGGGATCGACTACGACGCCGTGTGGGCGCAGGCCGAACCAGCGCGGCTGGGAAACGCCGACACCTTGGTGCTGAGCCGCCCGCATGCGGCCGTGTTCCAGGCGCTGCACATGGCCATCGATCATTTCGACGTACCGGCCGTCTATCTGATCGATCTGTCGAGGCTGCTCCCGCAGCCGGACGATTTCGCGCGAGCGGCACAGGTTGCGCGAAGCTGGCGTTGTCTGCGCCCGCTGGTGACGGCGGCCACCCTGACGGCCGCCTTCGCTGGCGGCGCATTGGCCGATGCGCTGCCGCCCGCGTCGTGGATGACCCGGCAGGTCGTCACGCAGTACGGCGGTGTCGCGCCTCTCGCCAGACCGGCCCAGCTGCTGCGGAAGATGGCGCACTTCGACAGCGCCGTCGACGCCGGCCGGTACACGCTGGTACAGGCGCGGCGCAACTTGCGCGAGCAGTTCGAAACCCGAATTCGCCGTCGCTCCGCGCGCGACCGTCTGTCGTTGGCGGACAGCGACGCGGGTTGAGTCGGCGATCAGCGTGCGCCGATCAGCTTGTCCACGTGCTCGAGAAACGTCGCGACCATCTGAGACATGCTGAAGTCGCGCGTCGCGCGCTCCCGGCCTGCGATGCCCATTCGCAGGCGCTTTTCGGGATCGTCGACCAGCGTGCGAATGGCCCGGGCGAGCTCATCGGGAGCATCGGGTTGCACCAGGATTCCGCAAGGCGGCGTCACGATCTCGGCCGGGCCCGCCGGCCCGGTCGCGATCACCGCGCGCCCCTGGGACATCGCCTCGACCACGACCATCCCGAACGCTTCGGGGTGGCGCGAGGTGTGGCAGACGACGTCACACGCGGCCATCAGACGAGGGACGTCGGAGCGCTGCCCCGTGAAAGAGATCCTGCCATTCAGACCCAGCGCCGCGGCGCTCTCGCGCAGCCCCACCGCGAACTCCGGCTCGAGCCCGAACACCGATCCGCCCACGACCGCGAACTTCGTGCGCGGTCGCTCGCGCGCGACTTGACCGGCGGCAGCGACGAACACGTCCTGCCCCTTCCAGCGCTGGAGTCGACCGAACACGCCGACCAGCACCTCGTCGGGCGCAACGCCCAGCTCCTGTCGCGTTTGGGCTGCCTCGTCCCCCGTCACGGGGCGGATCGGCGTGCCGTTGTACATCAGCGCGCTGGGGATCCGCGGGCGCAGCTTGCCCAGGCAGGCCTGGACCGCGCCCGAAACCGCCAGCACCAGATCCATGGGCCCCGACAAGCCGACGATGTCGGGCGGGTCGTTCTTCAACAGCGGGTATCGATACATGTTGTGCGCGAGGAAGACTGATCGCGCCCCGACCAGGCGGGACAATAGCCCGGCCACGATCTGCGGATGCGCCCCGTTGCCGATGATGGCGCGGACGCCTGACGCGCGGGCGACCTGTCGCAGCTGCCAGAAGACGGGCGGCAAGCCCCACACCTGGCGGAGGCGCGGCATCTTCAGCTCCACGACCTCCGCACCCAGCGCGCGCAGGCGGGCCGGAAGGTCGCCCTGGCCGAACCCCAGCGTGACGATCAGGCTGCGCCGCCGCAGCTCGGCGCTCTCGGCGAACATGTTGAGCAACACCACTTCGGCGCCGCCGACTTCGGTCGTGGATTGGACGAACAGGAAATCCTTCGGAGCCGCCGTCGACATCGCGGGCGGATGATGTTCGAAGCGGCGCACGACGTCCAGTCGGCGCGAGCTTGCAGCCTGGTCCTCGGTCGGGGAGGATTGCCCCTCCTGATGCCCACCGGCCGCCGCATCGCGATCGTCTCTCCGAACTTGTACCCGCGCGTGTGTGGCGTGGGCGACAACTCTTTTCGCCTGGGGCAAGAGCTGATGCGAAGGGGCGAATCCGTCGAGCTCTTCGCGCGCGCGCCCGCCGAATCGCACCCGGAGGCCTCGAATCTGCCAGCGCACGGCGCCATGGGGGTCTCGCCGTTTCTGATCGCCGTTCAACTGGAGCGAGCCCTGCGGCGGTACGCGCCGACAGACGTGATCATCCAGTACACCGGTCAGATGTGGGACGCGTCGCGCTTCGGGTCGCCCGCCGTCGCCTGGCTGGCCGCGCGGCTCAAACGGTCCGGCGCGCGAATCACACTGATGGTCCACGAACCGTTCATTCCGCCGTCGCCGCGCCCGGATCTGGCGCTAGGGGCCGCCCTTCAGCGCTTACAGATGCTCGCGCTGCTCCGGCGTGTGGATCGCGTCTTCGTCAGCACCGACACCCGCGCCCGCGCGCTGGTGCCCTACTGCCGCATCGCGGGCGCGCCTGCGCCCGAAGTGGTGCGGATCGGCCCCAGCGCCTTGCCGGTTCCGCGCGTCGATTCACCGGAGGTTCAGGGCCCGCGCCTCGGGACGTTTTCGACCGCAGGAGTCGGCAAGCGCTTCGACGTCGTGCTGGAAGCGTTCGCGATGGTGGCGGAGCGAAACCCCGGCGCAGAGCTGGTGCTGATTGGCGACCTGGGACCCCCGGACAGTCCGCGCGTCCGCGAGGTGCAGGAATGGGTCGCCGCGCACCCGGCGCGGTCGCGGATCCGGCAGACCGGGAAGCTGGGCCTGGGCGACATCGCGCGCGAGGTGGCCATGCTCGACATCTATCTTTTCCCGATGGACACGGGCGCGAACAGCCGCAGCAGCACTCTGCCTCTGGCGCTGGGGACCGGCCTCCCGGTGGTCGCCATCTCGGGTGCAGAGACGGACCCCGACCTGTTTCGAGACGGCGAAAACATCCTGTTCGCACCCGAGCTAGCCGGAAGGGCGTTCGGCGACGCGGCCCTCCGCCTGATCGCCGACCCGCCACTTCGCCTCCGCCTATCCGAGGGGGCTCGCCAGCTCTACGAACGCGAAATGGGTTGGGGCCGTGTTGCCGACGTGCTGACGGGCCAACTGCCAACTAGCAGCCTTCGTTGACGTTCATCGCCCCAATATCGGGCCGCCGCAGTCGCGCCTGACGCCGGCATATCGGAGAGCTGCTTCACGACGCGCGCGGGCACGCCGGCCGCGACGACCCGCGCGGGAAACTGCGACCGGACCACGGCGTTCGCTGCCGCGACGGCTACCGGATCGACGATGTGGTCTTGATCGCGAGTCGAACAGTGTTCCGCGATGCTGCACGGGCGACCGACCGGGACGCTCTCGTCCGCCCGGATCACGGTGCCTCGGCCGACGAAAGGTCCCTTCTTGCAACGTGAGCTCACCCGACGGCCCGACTTCCAGCGCGCAGTGGTCGGACAGGATGACGTTGCGCCCCAGGAACAAACCGCCCGTAGACGACGAGGTGGACGCCCTGCCGCATCAGCAGGCCTTCTCCTGCGTCGATCACGCCGTGGCCCAGAATCCGAGCTGCGGGTCCCACACACCGACATCCGCGCGATTCCCGCCCGCGCGCGCAGGCTCTTTTTGATCCTGCCGAGCAAAACGCTCATGGCCCAACCGCCTGCCCGGCGGTGAACTGGCCTTTCCACTTGGCATCCCAGCGGCGCCAGTTCTTCAGGACATGCGCCGTCTCGACGGCCATCGACGCCAACGCGCGGAACGAATCGGCGCTGAGCGAGCGGGTGAGTATCGCCGTCGTACGGAACCGCAACAGTATCAGAACGAATTCCGGCAGCGACGGTGCCTGCTTTGCGTACTTGTACTGATAAAGAATGTAGGACTCGTGCTGGCGGGCGAGGACCCTGCCGCCAGGCAAGCGACGCGGCGGGTGGTCGACGGTCGCTTCCGGCACGAAGCGCATCCGCGCGCCCGTGGCTTTCAATCGATCGCGAAAAGCGACATCTTCCATGTGAGCCTGCGGGAATTGCTCGTCGAATCCCCCGGCTTCCAGCAGCAGTGAGCGGCGAACCATCAGGTTGCACGACCACAACCAGCCACCGGTCTCGTTGACCGGGGACACATCGAAGGGCGACCTCAAGCCGGCACGGCAGGTCGTTCTCCCTTCGTACACGCTGAACTGCGGGTCAATCGCGCGCGCGTATCCATTGATGAGGGTCGGCCCGGGTTCGACATCGTCGTCCAGGAACAGGACGAACTCGCCGGTGGTCAGCGTGGCCCCGTGATTCCGGTTAGCGGCTGGCCCACGGTGGGGTCCCGCCACCCAGCGCGCGAAAGGGAAACGCTGCGCGACCATGGCCGCCGTCGGGGACGAGGGCCCCGCGTCATCGGTGACGACCACTTCGGCGATCCGTTCATCGACCTGACCGCGCAGCGCCTCGAGACACACCGCCAAGCTCGCGTCCCGCTTGTAGGTGGGAATGACCACGCTGATCTTCACGGCGGCATCATATATCGCACAGATGTCGGACGGCGCTGGAATGGCGGCTGCTGCTGTCAGTCGCATCCTCGCTGTGCTACGGTCGCCAGCCGTGACCGACCAGTCGCAGCCCAGTGGCGAACCCAGTGAACGTCGCGTTTACGACCGCTGGCACGAGACGCTGGACGTCAACGCGGGTGCGGACGATCCGTGGTACCTGCTGGTGCACGAGCAGCTCGACCTGTCGCGCGACATCGCGGGACAACGCATCCTGGAGATCGGGTGTGGCCGCGGCGGGTTCGCGTGCTGGTTGGCAGGGCGGCCGGCGCCCCCCGCCGAAGTGGTCGCCGTCGACTATTCCAGCGCGGCCGTAGAGAAGGGCCGGACCTACGCGGCCCAGCGGGGCATCAGTCGCGTCACCTGGCGAACGGGCGATATCCAGGCGATGGATTTCGCCGACGGCAGCTTCGATACGGTCGTCTCCTGCGAAACCATCGAGCACGTACCCGATCCGTTTCGCGGCGTGCAAGAGCTGGCGCGCGTCCTGAAGCCGGGTGGTCGCCTGTTTCTGACCGTCCCGAACTACTTCGGCGTCTATGGGCTGTACCGCGCGTATCTCCGGCTGCGCGGTCGAAAATTCACCGAGGTCGGCCAGCCGATCAACCAGCTCACGCTTCTTCCGCGGACCTTGGGGTGGGTCAAGCGAGCGGGCCTGCGGGTGGAGACCATCCGGGGGAAGGGGCACTACGTCTTCTGGCCGGGCCAGAATCCAAAGCGCGTGCACTGGCTGGACCGCGACCCGTTGAAGTGGTTCGCGTTGCACGTGGTCATCGTCGCCGCCAAGTAGGCTTTCCGATCCGTGCCGGGCGTCCTCATCAGCCATCCTCACGTCGCGTCGTTCGCGGAGCTGGCGGCGCGGGCTCTGGACGATGCGGGGCGGCTCGTCGTTTTCGATACGGGCATCGCGTTCAGCGCCGGTTCGATCGCGGGGCGACTGGCCCTGGCGGCGAGCGCCCGGTATCCCATCGCGCG
>JBJMQQ010000054.1:0-13667 GCA_045802645.1 Polyangia bacterium | reverse complement strand
GATGGGCCACTGCGAGGCGAGGTAGAGAAGAACATTCGTTCGCTCCACCTCAGCGGACGCGTCAGTGTGACTGGCTTCTTGTCACAGTCGGACCTAAACGCGCATCTCGAGGCATGTGCTCTCTTGGTCCTTCCGTCAGTCAGCCGTTCCGAGGGATTTGGGATGACCCAACTGGAGGCGATGTTGTTCGGCAAGCCGTCGATCACCACACGCCTGCCATCGGGCGTTCGGCTGGTTAATGAGCATGGCTCCACTGGGATCCAGGTCCCTCCCGGAGATGCTCGCGCGCTCGCGGACGCACTCAATCAACTGCTCGGAAATGCGGACGTCCGAGCGACGATGGGCGCAGCAGCGAGTGAACGCCTCGAGACCCATTTCTCTCTGACCCAGATGATCGGCGGCTACCGTGACGTGTACCGCCAGGCGCTTGCATGACGGCCCCCGAGTTAGCGACGGTCAGGCGGTTGATCTTCGATGCCGTCGCGGTGAGTGTCCTTCGGAAAGTCGTCGCTGCGGCGGCCGAAGCCAGCGCTTGCGTGGCTCCCATCAAAGGCGTCGTTCTGTCGCGGTGGCTGTATGGCGAAGTTGCCGAGCGACCGTATCGCGATGTCGACATTCTGATTGCGCGTGCTGACCTGGTGCAAATGAGGGCGGCCGTAGTCGCCAATGACTGGCCGATCAAGGTTTACTCAGTCGAGATGGGCGAGCTGGAGTTCACCGTCGACCGCTTGACCGTCGAAATGCATGGGGAGTTGGGCCGACGCGATCTATCGCGCATGACGGCATCCGACGTTCTCTCTCGCGCTGTCTTCGACGATACGTCGTTCCCTTTTCGGGTCAACCGGATCGACGACATCGATCACTTGTTCCTACTGGTGGCAAACGTGATCAAGAAGTCATTCACCTACGCGAATGCGCACCAGCCCGCCGACCTCAATCGACTGCTTGGACGCTTGCGGCCGCGGTGGGGCGAGCTGATAGCAAGAGCCCAAGCTGCGCGATTTGTGACGGCCGTACGCGCTGTCTCGGAATGGATGGCGGACGAGCGACAATCAGTCGTATTCGCTGAATTCGCCGGAATCCTGCCGCAATCGCGACGGGTTCTACCGGCGGTCGTTCGTTGGTATCGCCACCGGGATCGGCGGCGGCCGGATCGTCTGAAGAGTGCGACCGGACTTTTGGGACTGGCGCTTGCGACACAGACGCCCGACGATTTCCGCCTGCGCGCTCGGGGGCTATCGCGGCTCATCCGACGCGGCTTGGTTCGCCGGGTTGGCGGGAATCCGGGGTGATTAACGAGACGCGAGCGGACGGGTTGGCAGGGAGCCGGTCTCCGGACCCCAAACACTCGCTTCGATGAACGCGACTGTAGTCTTCGCCGCTTCCCTGCCAACGTTGCGTGGTGTCAGCGTGATCGGCGTGTCGAGGCCCGCGCCAACCGCGTCGATCCCCATCGTTCGTGCGATGTACAGCGCTCTTGGCAGGTACAACGCCTGCGTGCACACGATCGCGTGGTCGACGTGAAATAGAGCCCGGGCGTTCCGCATCGTGTTCCAGGTCCGTGTACCGTGCTCGTCCACCAGAAGGTGGCTTTCAGGGACGCCGCGCAGGAGCAACCAGCGGCGCATCACCGCGACCTCCGGCTGTGCCGTCGTATTCTGTCCCGAGATGAGTACCGTTTCGACCCGCCCACTCTGATAAAGCGTGAGCGCCGCGCGCAGGCGATCTGTGAGGCTGCCGAGAGGTTCGTCTCGATGAACGGCTGCACCCAGCACAATGGCAACCGGCTGAGCCGGCAGCTCCGCGATCGCCGTGTAGGTCTGATTCCGGACCCTATGTCCGATCCAGGCCGTCGGCCCCGCCAACGCGACCGCACCGAAGAACGAGGCTCCCGCGACGCGGGAGAGCCATCGAACCGGTGAAAATCCTCTCACCCCAGGCTAATCGGCGACTCTCGAAGAGGCCTTTAAGTCAGGGGCGAACCACGTGCACCGGGTGGGGCCTCGCCTTCCGCGCCGCCCTGAGTCCCCGTCGGCCCCACCGGGTGCCGTGCTTCTGAGGGCAGACTAGCGGAGGGGCGGTCAGGCGCAGGTTAACTCTTCGTCACGGGTCGGTTGCTCTCTGTCACGTGGGGAACCAGGTCTTCCAGATGTCGGGCGCGTAGCCGACGGTGGCTCGACCTTCGGAACGCACGATGGGGGTTCGTAACAGCAAGGGGTCGTCCACCAGCATCTGCTCGATTCGCGGGCCGGTCGGGGCGGCGTACTTGAGGCCGCGGTCCAGGTAGCGCTTGCCGTCGCGATCGAGCAGCGCCTCCATGCCGCCGACCCGCGCGGCGACGTTGCGTAGCTCGCCGGCCGCCATCCCCTTTTGCGCGAGGTCGACGACGTGCAGCTTGACGCCGCGCTCTTTGAAATACCGCTCGGCCTTGCGCGTGTCGGCGCACTTCTTGGTCCCGAACAGCTGGACGTTCACGCCGCCAGCTTAGCGCGCAACCGCGTCCCCCGGCGCGCCGACAATTGGGCAATACTATGCTGGTGAGCGCGAAGAAAGGGCCCGCGACCTACGCCGATATCGAGGCGCTGCCCGAGCACGTGGTTGGCGAGATTCTGGACGGTGAGCTGATCGTCAGCCCGCGACCAGCGTCGCCCCACGCGGTTGCCGCTAGTCAGCTGGGCGTCGACCTAGCCGGACCGTTCGGGCGGCAGAAAGGCGGCCCTGGCGGATGGGTCATCCTCGACGAGCCAGAGCTTCACTTCGGCCTCAACGTCATCGTGCCGGACCTGGCCGGCTGGCGCCGCGAACGGATGCCTCAGGTCCCCAGTGTCCCTTTCTTCGAGCTGCCGCCCGACTGGCTTTGCGAGGTGGTCTCTCCCCCGACCGCCCGCATCGATCGCACCCGCAAGATGCGCCATTACGCTCGCGCGCGCGTGCAGCACATCTGGCTCGTCGATCCGCTCGCGACAACTCTGGAGGTCTTTCGCCTGGACGGCGACGGCTGGCGCCTGGTCGACGCGTATGGCGGCGACGCCAAGGTCCGCCCCGAACCCTTCGACGCGGTCGAGCTCGACCTCACGAATCTGTGGAGCCGCTGACGCGCGGGTGATCAGGCGACGCGCTTGCGGCGCAGCTTCTCGACCAGGGTGGTCCGGTTCATCCCCAGCAGCTCGGCGGCGCGGTTCTTGTTCCCGCCCGTGCGTTCCAGCGCCTCCCCGATCATTCGCTCCTCGACCGCTTCCAGCATCGCGCGCAGGTCAGTGCCGTCTTCGGGCAGGCTTGGGATCGGCGTGTTCTTGGGGGTGATGCTCCGCGGCGACAAGATCTCTTTCGGCAGATCGGCGGCGCGGATGATCCCCTTGCCGCGCATCAGCACGGCGCGCTCGATGACGTTCTCGAGCTCGCGGATGTTGCCGGGCCACTGATAGGTCTCGAGCTTCGCCATCGCGGCAGGCTCGAAGCCGGTCACGTCGCGCTTGTGGCGGTTGCAGCTCTTTCGGACGAAGTGCTCGACGAGCAGCGGGATGTCCGAGAGCCGCTCGCGCAACGGTGGCAGCTCGATCGGAATGACGTTGAGCCGCCAGAACAAATCCGCCCGGAACTTCCCGGCGGCGACCTCCTGCTCCAGGTTGCGGTTGGTCGCTGCCAGGATTCGCACGTCCACGCGGGTCGGGGTCTCTTCGCCGACGGGATAGAGCTCGCCGTCCTGAATCAGCCGCAGCAGCTTGGCCTGAATGGCGATCTCCATCTCGCCGATCTCGTCGAGAAAGATGGTCCCGCCGTTGGCCTGCGCGAACTTTCCGAGCCGCGTGCTGGTCGCGCCGGTGAACGCGCCCTTGGCGTGACCGAATAGCTCGGACTCGACGAGGTTCGCGGGAATGGCCGCGCTGTTCACGGGCACGAACGGCTTGTTCTGCCGCGCCGACCCGGTGTGCAGCGAGCGGGCGACCAGCTCCTTGCCCGTCCCGGATTCGCCCGTGATCAACACCGTGCATGCGGTGTCGGCGACCTTGGCGATCATGCTCAACGCCGGCAGCAGCGCGGGATCATTGCCCAGCAGCCACGGCGCGTGCTGGTCGCGCCACGCCATCGCGTCCGGCTCCGGCTCGGGCGGCTGTGGCCGCAGCACGGCGCTGACGGCCTCTTCCAGCGTTCGCGTCTCGAACGGCTTGATCAGGAAGTCGCGCGCCCCCGCGTGCATCGCGCGCACCGCGTCGGGGATCTCGGCGCTGCCGCTCATCGCGATGACGGGCGTGCCGGGTGCGTGCAAGCGCGCGGCCGCCAGGATCTCGAACCCGCTGACCTCCGGCATCCGGATGTCGGTCAGGATGAGGTCGAAGCGCTCCTCGCGCAGGCGCGTCAGCCCCTGCTCACCGTTGTGGGCGACGACCTCGTGACCGGCGGCTCGCAGGACGCGCCCCAGACTGCGGCACAAGGACTCTTCGTCGTCGCACAGAAGGATTTTGCCCATGGTGGTCGCGGCAGAAAGCGTCTCAAGTTTCGCATGGCTCGTCCGATTTGCGCGAGCTTTTTTTTGGCGTGTTACCGTACAAAGCGGGACGCGCGAATTGATGCAGTGCCGTAGGCCACTCGGGAGCAGGCGCCGTGGTTGTGGGGCGAAGTACGTGCCGTGCGGGTGGGCGTGCACCGTCCCGCCGCGCTTGATTGTGGAGATGCGCCGGTCTAAACCGTCCGCATGAGGGAGCCGGCACGGACCTTGATCGGCGAAATTGAGCGGGTGGTGTCCGCACTTCCCGACGCCGTCCTGTTTCTGGGCGCCGGCGCGGACGCCGTGGCACGCTTCCAGTCCCTCATGGGAATGGCGCCGCCTCCGGGGCTGGCGGCCTTCCTCGCGGCTCATGACGGCGGCCTGCTAGGCCCGGACACACGCGTTCTGACGGTCGACGAGGCCGCCGCGCGCGTGACCGGCAAGCGGCGCGCCGCTGGGCTCTCGACCTGGCCGGCCGGGCTTTGGCCGGTCGTGGATCGGGCGGGCCGGCGTTTCGCCTTGGATGCCGAAGAGGCCAGCGGCGACGGCGAATGGCCGGTTGTCGAGGTCACGGAACAGGGCGTCGACCGCGTTGGGACCTCGTTTCTGCGCTTCCTGAACGTCCTTTGCGCCGAGCTGGCGGCCGCCGGGGTTCCCGGCGAGTCCCCCATCGCCCTGGCCGAGGCCCGCTGCCAGCGCGACCCGGGCCTGGCCGACCACTGGCTGGACTTCGCCGAGCTGCTGGACCCGGAAGGGCGCGCCGCCGAGATCGACGCGACGCTGGCCGCTGCGTTGCGCGCCGCCATGCCGCCCACGCCCGCCCTGATGTTGGCGATCGGCATGCGCGCGGTCCGCAACGGCGACCCCGACGGGGCGCTGCGGGCTTTCAGCGACGCGATCGCGCTGGATCCAATCGGTGCGCGCGACGACGACGCGCGCCTGGATGCGGCGGCGCTGGTCTCCGTGCTCGCCGGCGAGCGGGGCGATACTGCGGCGGCGGCTTCGGCCCGCGCGCTGCTGGGCGAGTCGCGGGTCGCGACGGCCGCGTTCTGGCGCGGCGAGGCGCTGGCCGCTCTCGCGGAGCCAACGCACGACGCCGGCGAGACCGAGCCCGACGGGCCGGGCGTCGTGCCCGAGCCTGCCGCGTTCGACGGCCCCATCTCGCGGGTGGGCGCGCTGGCGCTGGACGTGGTGGCTGCGTTGGAGCCCGACGATCGCGATCTGCCGAAGCTGCGCGGCGCGACGCCGGCGATGCGGCAGGGCCTGGCCCGGCTGCAGGCGGCCCGGGACGAGCTGGAGCACGGCGCGTCCGAGGCGGCGGCCCGCTCGGCCCGCGCCGCGGTTGCGCTGCCCGCCGTCACCGGCCTGGGGGCCGCCCACGCCTTCCTGGCTGAGGCGCTGAACGCGATTCACGCCGCCGACGCCGCGGCTGCCGCGCGTCGTGCGATCGAGCTGAACCCGGTCCTCGTCGACGGCTGGCGCGAGCTGGGCGACGCCGAGCTCGAGGCGAGTCACCTGAAGGAGGCCGAGGCGGCGTTCCGTCGGGTCATCGCCATGGACGCGACGTACGGCCTGGGGTACGCGAAGCTGGCCCAGGTGCTCCTCGAGGAGGGGCGGACCCTGGAAGCGCTGGAGGCGATCGGTGAGGCGGGCGCCCGTGGCGGCGACCCCTTCTTCATCGCGGCGATCCGGGGCGACATCTA
Source organism: Polyangia bacterium (assembly GCA_045802645.1). Taxonomy (GTDB): domain Bacteria; phylum Myxococcota_A; class Polyangia; order Fen-1088; family Fen-1088; genus JADGRB01. The sequence continues at coordinate 7,478 of JBJMQQ010000054.1, read as the reverse complement.
CGCCGAGATGGAACGGCACACCGACGCGGCCGAGGCCTACGACCTGGCGCTGGCCTTCGAACCCGACGACCACTGGGCGTTGCACCAGGCCGCCCTCGAGCACGGATTCGCCGGCAACACGAACCGTGCGTCCGAGCTGTTCCAGGCCGCGCTGGTCCACGACCGCGACGGCTGCCATCAGACGCTGGTCGACTACGGCGACCACCTCCGGCGGCTTGGCCGCATCGGTGACGCGGTGAAGCTCTACCGGCGTGCCGTGGCGGCGGTCCCCGGGGATCCCGACTGGAAGCAAACCCTCCGGGAGGCCGAACGCGAGCTGCTGGCAGCGCCCAACTGACCCCTATCTAAAATCTGGCGCCTTTCCCGGCCCCTGAACGCGCCCTAGACACCTGTGTCAGGATAACCCCTCCTCCATGGACCACCTCGAGCAACTGGAACAGCAAAGCGTCTATATCTTTCGGGAAGCGTTTCGCCATTTCGAGCGGCTCTGCATGCTCTGGTCGATCGGCAAGGACTCGACCGTCCTGCTGTGGCTGGCCCGCAAGGCCTTCTTCGGGCACATCCCGTTCCCGCTGGTCCACATCGACACCAGCTACAAGCTGCCCGAGATGATCCAGTACCGCGATCGGCTGGCGATGGAGTACCGGCTGCAGATGATCGTTGGCCAGAACGTCGAGGCGTTGGCCGAGAAGGACACGTTCCCCGACAAGTTCGCGGCGAACCCCAAGATGTCCGCCGAAGAGCAGGCCGTCGCGCGCACCGCCTGTTGCGGCCGCCTCAAGTCCGACGCGCTGAGGGCGACCTTGCACGGCACCGGCGTGCGCAAGAAGTTGAACCTCGACACTGGCAAGTACGAGGTCTTCGAGGACCGGCAGCCGTACACCGGCGTCATCGTCGGGGCGCGCGCCGACGAGGAGGGGAGCCGCTCGAAAGAGCGCTACTTCTCGCCGCGCGACAAGAACAGCGACTGGGACGTGGGGGATCAGCCGCCGGAGTTCTGGAACCAGTTCAAGACCGACTTCGCGCCCGGGACGCACGTCCGCATCCACCCGCTGCTCGACTGGACCGAGCTGAACATCTGGGAGTACATCAAGCGCGAGAACATCCCCACGGTCTCGCTGTACTACGACCAGGGGAACGGCACTCGGTACCGCAGCCTCGGCTGTGGTCCCTGCCAGTCTCCCATCAAGAGCACGTCGAAGAACGTGGACGACATCATTCACGAGCTGAAGAGCGGCGCCCTGCGCAACGTCGCCGAGCGATCGGGGCGCCTGCAGGACGGCAAGCACGGCCTCGAAGAGCTCCGGCGCAAGGGGTACATGTGACAGCACAGACGGCGGCAAAACCAGAGCGCGAAACCTTCAACGTCGTCATCGTCGGACACGTCGATCACGGCAAGAGCACGGTCGTCGGGCGGCTGCTGGCCGACACCGACGCTCTGCCCCTGGGCAAGCTGGACGCGGTTCGCCGCGAATGCGAGCGCACGGGCAAGCCGTTCGAATACGCGTTCCTGCTGGATGCGCTGTCGGACGAGCAGGACCAGGGCATCACGATCGACACTGCTCGCTGCTTCTTCAAGAGCGCGCGGCGCGATTACATCATCATCGACGCCCCCGGCCACATCGAGTTCCTGAAGAACATGATCTCGGGCGCCGCCCGCGCCGAGGCCGCCGTGCTGGTCATCGACGCGAAAGAGGGCGTGCGCGAGAACAGCCGCCGCCATGGCTACATCCTGTCGATGCTCGGCATCCGGCAGGTGATCGTCTGCGTCAACAAGATGGACCTGGTCGGCTACGACCAGGCGCACTTCCGCGCCGTCGAGAAGGAGTACCGGGGGTTCCTCGAGGGCATCGGCGCGGTCAACCCGCGTGCCTTCGTGCCGATCTCGGCGATGAACGGCGTCAACCTGGCCCAGCGGGGCGCCAAGGAAACGGCGTGGTACGACGGCCCGACGCTGCTGGAGCTGCTGGACGCGCTGCCGAAGGCGCCGTCCAAGGTCGACCAGCCGCTGCGGATGCCGCTGCAGGCCGTCTACAAGTTCACCAAGCACGGTGACGACCGCAGGATCTTCGCGGGGCGCATCGAGGCCGGCAAAGTTTCGGTCGGCGACCGGATCGTGTTCTCGCCTTCCAACAAGGTGTCGACGATCAAGACGATCGAAGGTTTCAACACCGCGCCGCGGAAAAGCATCGAGGCGGGGTGGTCGACAGGGTTCACGCTCAGCGAGGAGATCTACGTCACCCGCGGCGAGGTGATGAGCCACGCCGAGACGGCGCCGACCGTATCGACGCGCGTGCGCGCCAACATGATCTGGCTGGGCAAGGCGCCGTTCACGGCGAACCGCGACTACAAGCTGAAGCTGGGCACCGCGGCCATCGGCGTGAAGCTGCACCACATCAACAAGATCATCGACGCCAGCGAGTTGAACCACACGCTGGAGAAGACGGACGTCGGCCGGCACGACGTCGCGGACGTGGTGCTGGAGACGCAGCAGCCGATCGCGTTCGACCTGTCGGCGGACTGCGAGGCGACCGGGCGGTTCGTCATCGTCGACGGGTACGACGTGGCGGGCGGCGGCATCATCACGGCCGCGATGGCCGACGACCTGCGCGATCTGCGCGCCGAGGCCCGGGTGCGCGACTTCAACTGGGTGCCGGGCGGCGTCACCGCCGTCGACCGCGCACAGCGCAGCGGGCATCGCGCCGCGTTGATCATGTTCGTCGGCAAGGCCGGCTCCGGGAAGCACAAGTACGCGCGCGCCGTCGAGCGGGCGCTGTTCGACGCGGGGCGCTTCGCGTACATGCTCGACGGCCAGAACGTGCTTCTGGGCGTGGACCACGACCTTTGGGTCGACGCCGCGCAGTCCGAGCTGGTGCGCCGGTTCGGCGAGGTCGTCCACATCCTGCTGAACGCGGGGCTGCTGGTGGTCTCGACGACGAACGCGATCGGCCTGGCTGACGCGACGTCCGTGCAGGCGCTGATCCCCGACACGCCGATGGTGCTGGTCGACATCGATCCCGACGACGCCAGCACGCACCCGTGCGACCTGCGCATCCGTGGGGACGAGCCCGAGGCCGAGGTCATCGCGCGCATCGCCGAGCTCCTCGACCGCCGCCACATCACGGCGACCTGAGGGTGTCGTTCCGCTCGCCGCAGGGAGAGCGGATGTGACAAAGTAGCGCGCATGGAGGCGCAGGCGCACGTCGCGGGGCAGAGCGACACGAAGCAGGACGCCGCGTCTCAGCCTCGGCCGTTCTCGGCGGAGGCGCTGGCGCGCGAGCTCAACCCGGCCCAGGCCGAGGCGGTCGTGCACCCACCGGGGCCGCTGCTGGTCGTGGCGGGCGCCGGGTCCGGCAAGACGCGGGTCATCACGTACCGGCTCGCACGCCTCGTCGCCGACGGCGCCGATCCCCGGCGCATCGTGGCGGTCACGTTCACGAACAAGGCGGCCGGCGAGCTGCGCGAGCGGGTCGACAAGCTGCTCTGGGAGCGGATGCGGGTCGGCAGCCGCGGCCTGTGGGTGGGGACGTTCCACGCGATCTCGGCGCGCCTCTTGCGCCAATGGGGCGAGGCCGTCGGCCTGCGCAAGGACTTCGTCATCTACGACGACGACGACCAGAAGCGCCTCTTGAGCCGCGTGCTGACGGACCTCAAGGTGCCGGACCGCATGTTCCCGGTGCGGCAGGTTCTGTCGGTCATCGACCGCGCGAAGAACCAGGGGACCGACGCATCGGCGTTCCAGTCGAACGACTACTTCGACGACGTGGTCGGCAAAGCCTACCGCCTCTACGAAGAACGGCTGGCGGCGGCGAATGCCACCGACTTCGGTGGGCTGCTGCTGTCGACGTTGAAGCTGTGCGCCAGCGGCACGCCGGCCGCCGCCGAGATCGCGGAGCGCTTCGACCACGTGCTGGTCGACGAGTTCCAGGACACCAACAGCGTGCAGTACCGGCTGGTCAGTCTGCTCGCGCGGCGCACCGGCAGCATCACCGTCGTCGGCGACGAGGACCAGTCGATCTACCGGTGGCGGGGCGCGGACATCCGCAACATCCTCGACTTCGAGCGGGACCACCCCGGCGCGAAGGTCGTCAAGCTGGAGCAGAACTACCGGTCGACGGGGAACATCCTGCGCGCCGCCAACTCGATCATCGAGAAGAACAGCGAGCGGCGCCCGAAGCGGCTGTTCACCGAGGCGGGCGAGGGCGACCCGATCATCTTGTTCGAGGGAGAGACCGAGCGCGACGAGGCCGAGTTCGTCGCGTCGCGGATCGAGAGCGGCCTCTCGGCGGCGCGGGCGCCGCGCGACTTCGCGGTGTTCTACCGGACGAACGCGCAGTCCCGCGTGCTGGAAGACGCGCTGCGGGCGCGCAACCTGCCGTATTCGGTGGTCGGCGGCACGCGGTTCTTCGATCGCGCGGAGATCAAGGACCTGATCGCGTACATGCGCGCGATCGCGAACCCCGACGACGGGCTGTCGCTGCAGCGGATCGTCAACGTCCCGGCGCGCGGCATCGGCGCGGCGACGGCCGACCGGATTGGCGACCTCATCTACGAACGAAAGATCTCGGCGTGGCAGGCGCTGGAGGTCGTGTCGACCGATGACCAGCTCCTGTCGACAGGGCCGCGCAAGAAGGTGGGCGCTTTCGTCGAGCTGATGCGCAAGCTGCGCACCGAGGGCGCGGGGCTGGGTCCAGCCGCGCTGGCCGAGAAGGTTCTGGAGCTGACCGGCTACCGCGACGCTCTGGCCAGCGAGGCGACGATGGAGGCCGAGGGCCGCATCGAAAACCTGCTGGAGCTCGTCGCGCAGATGCGCGAGTACGAGCGCGAGGCGGAGGAGCCGACGCTGCACGGGTTCCTCGAGCGGGTCGCGCTGGCGTCGGACGTCGACGGCTATGATCCGGAAAAGGGCGCCGTCTCGCTGATGACCGTGCACACCGCGAAGGGGCTGGAGTTCCCGGTGGTGTTCATCACGGGCCTCGAAGAGCGAATCTTCCCGCATGCGCGCAGCGTCGACGACGACTCGGCGGTCGAGGAAGAGCGGCGCCTCTGCTACGTGGCGGTGACGCGGGCCCGCCAGCAGCTCTTCTTGTCGCGCGTGCGGCGCCGCCGCCTGTCGGGGCAAGAGCTCCCCGGGATACCCAGCCGGTTCTTGCGCGACCTGCCGTCGGAAGGCATCGAGCAGATCGTCACCGCCCGCCCAGCGGAGTACTCCGACTATTCCAGCGCCGGGCGCGGTCCCTGGGGCGGCCGCTGGTCGCGCGACGAGCCCGAGTACCCGTTGAACCGACCCATCCCGCGCGCGTCCGGGGGGGCGGCCCCAGGCGCCCGGCACAAATCGGGCGAGCTGGTCGTCGAATACGACGCCGATTCGGCGGGCGGTCCTGGGCTGCAGGTCGGTAGCAAGCTGCGCCACCCGTCGTTCGGTGTCGGCGAGGTGCGCGCGTGGCAAGGACAGGGCGCCGAGCTCAAGGTCACCATCAAGTTCCCGACCGTCGGTGTGAAGACCATCCTGGCCCGCTTCCTGTCGAATCCATAGCGCGCGGATGACCGCATGATTGGCATCGGCCTCACGTTCGTCCTGGCTTCGCACGTGGTTTCACCTGCGCATCCGGCCCACGCGGCGGGCGCGCCCCTGCAGCTCGCGCAGTCGTTCCGCGCGGAGCCGGTCGCGCCGCCGCCACCGCCGCGCGACGAACACGTCGAACCGCGACGCGGCTGGGTCTGGGTGCAGGGCAACTACGAGACGATGCGGGACGGCCGCTACTTCTGGGTGGGCGGCCACTGGGAGCGGGAACGTCCCGGCTGGCGGTGGCAAACGGGCGGCTGGGAGATGCGCGGCAGGCGCTACGTCTGGGTCCCCGGCCAGTGGGTGGCGGCCGCCCCGCCGCCACCCCCGCCGCCGCAGGTCGAAGCGGCGCCACCGCCGCGTCCCGGTTGGTACTGGGTTCCCGGCGCCCACGAATGGCGCAACGGCCGCTACGTCTGGATGCACGGCCACTGGGAGCACGAACGCCGCGGCCACGCCTGGCGCCAGGGCCAATGGGAGTGGCAAGGCGGCCGCCAGGTCTGGGTCCCCGGCGGCTGGCGCTGACTCGCGCTCGCGCTAGCGAATGACGGGCAGCTTCCTCGGGGCGCTGTTCCGGACAGACAGCGCGCAAGCGACCTGGCGCGCCAGGTCGTGGAAGATCTCGGCGACCTTCGATTGCGGGTCACGAATCACGACGGGGGTGCCGACGTCGCCGGCCGCGCTGATGCTTCCCTGAAGCGGAACTTCGCCCAGGAACTTGATGCCGGCGCGCTCCGCCAGCTTACGGCCGCCGCCGCGCAGGAAGATCTCTTCGTGGTGGCCGCAGCTCGGGCAGACGAAGCCGCTCATGTTTTCGACCAGCCCCAGGACCGGCACCTCGACCCGCTGCCACATCGACAGCGCCTTCTCGACGTCGATGACGGACACCTCTTGTGGGGTCGTGACCATCACGGCACCCGTGATCGGCAGCAGCTGCGACAGGGAGAGTTGCGCGTCGCCCGTGCCTGGGGGCAGATCCATCACCAGGTAATCCAGCTCGCCCCACACCACGTCCTCGATGAACTGCTGCAGCAGCTTGCCGACCATGGGGCCGCGCCAGATCACGGCGCCGCCGCGTTCGACGAAGAAGCCGATCGACACCACGCGCAGCCCGTGATGGATGGCCGGCACAATCTTGTTGCCGGTCTCGACCGACGACGGACGTTCGGGCGGACCCATCATCTGCGGGATCGACGGCCCGTAGACGTCGGCGTCCAGAATGCCGACCGTCGCACCCTGCTGCGCCAGTGCCGCCGCCAGATTGGTGCTGACGGTGGACTTGCCGACGCCGCCCTTGCCGGCGGCGACGGCGATGATGTTCTTCACGCCGGGCAGCCGCGGGTTGTCCGGGCGGTTGGGCCGGCCCCGCACGCGCGCGGAGAACTGGACGTCGACGGCGGTGATCCCGGCGACCTTGCCGACCGCGCCGACCACGGCCGCCGCGATGGCGTCCTTCGACGGGCAGGCGGGGGTGGTCAGCTCGACGCCGGCGACCATGCCGGCCGAAACGAGGTCCACCTGCAACGCCGGATCGAGAACCCGCGCCAGCGCGGCTTGAATGTCGTCTACGGTAGGAATGCGCGAAGCCTGCCCAAAGCGGGCTGATTCGGCTAGCTCTTTCTGGCGCGCGCGGCGGTCAGCGCGGACAGATGACCAGGCTGGTCGGGGTGGTGCCCCATCTTGCGGCGCTTCACGGCCAGGTACGCCGCGTTGTGCTGGTTCTCGCCGACCCAGTGGGAGAGCCGTGAGGCGACGTTCACCCCCGAGGCCCGCAGTCCCGCAATCTTCAGCGGGTTGTTGGTCATCAGGCGAATCGACCGGACGTCCAGGTCCTTCAGGATCGCCGCTGCGAGGTCGTAGCGACGCGCGTCGGCTTCGAACCCCAGCGCCAGATTTGCCTCGACGGTGTCGG
>JBJMQQ010000053.1:0-24594 GCA_045802645.1 Polyangia bacterium | reverse complement strand
CCGCGCGCCAGCAGCGCCGACCAGCGCGGCGCCGACGGCGCGCCCACCGCCACCGCGGCCGCCAGCGCGTTCAGCCACAGCGCCTGGACCTCGACAGGCTTGCCGATGCGCGGCGTGATCTCGCGACCGCCGACGCGCGCGTCCATCCAGGTCAGCTGCTGGCCAGGCTCGCCTGCGGCCAGAAGGCCGTCGTCGGTGGCGTGGATGCCAAACCGCGTGCCCGCCGCGTAGCCCGACAGGATGGCCTCGACCGCGTCGACCAGCTTGCGCCGCTCTTCACCGCGAAGGTTGACAGCTTGCAGCGCCTCACCGATCGCGACGACGTACCACAGCGACGCATCGACCGCGTTGTATTCGGGCGCGCCCCCCGCGTCAGGGAACAAGTTCGGCAACATGCCTTCGGAGACCACGCCCGCCCACGCCGACAGCACCTCGACAGCCTCGGTGACGCGTCCCGTGGCCAGCAGCAGCCCGCGCAACGCAATGAACGTGTCGCGCCCCCAGTCTCCGAACCAGGGATAGCCGGCGATGACGGTGCGTCCGCCGCGCCGGCCGACCAGGTATTGATCCGCCGCCCGCTCCAGCGGGCCGCCCAGCTTGGCGCGGCGCTCGCGTTCGAACCGGCGGGCGGCCTCGACGGCTTCGTGCGCGGGAACCACGTCCGGATCTCGCACCGTGCGGGCGCAGCCGAACACCAGGTTGCCCTCGCCCTCCCCGAGCTCGAACGTCCACGCCCCCGGCGCGCCGAGGTCTTCAACGTGGTCCAGGCCGCGCCGGCGTTCTTCGTCGTACAGAAAGCCGCGGTACCACTGCGGCTGGTGCCGGTAACCGCCGCTCGAGGAGACGACGATCGTCGGACCCTCGCCATAGGGGCGGAATCGGAAGCGACCGCCCTGGAGCTCGTGGTCGAACGAGAACGCCGGGTTTTCGTGCATCAGCGCGTGGAAGTCACGGCCGGCCAGAAACGGCCGCACCGTCAGCTTCGTCCAGGCCAGATCGGGCGCCGGCCGCGGCGCGCGCGACGCCGACAGCAGCCGCCACGACAGGAACACCTGGGGTGCACCGGCGCGCATCAAGAGCTCGTGCTGGATCCGCGTGCCGTCGGGTAAACGGAAGACCCAGGTCGGCCAGGGCTGCAGCGCGAACGACTCGATGTGCTGCTCGCCGTCGCCCCCGGTCACGTCGGGCGCATACCGCTGCGTCGAGAGCATCCAGCTGCCCCCCGGCGTCTCGACGGTCACGTCCAGACCGCCGACCAGCAGCATGCGGCCGGTGGGCGGCGTCATGGGGGTCACGAGGAGACCGTGGTAGCGGCGCGTGCGCACGCCGGCCACCGTGCCGGAGGCGAAGCCGCCCAGACCGTCCGTCTCCAGCCACTCCCGCTCGCGGTTGTTCATCGTGGCGTTGATCATGGCGTGACCTCGGCGTGGACGGCGGGACGGATTTCGGCGTGGTTGGACGGCGCGGCCGCGACGCGGTTGCGCGCGATCTCCTCGATGAAGCGGATGGCCAGCGCGGTCCAGCCCGTCTGGTGGCTGGCGCCGACGCCGCGCCCCGTCTCTCCGTGGAAGTATTCGTGGAACAGAACCAGGTCGCGCCAGTGCGGGTCCTCCGCGAAGCGCGCATCAGCGCCGTGGCAGGGACGCCGCCCGCGGCCGTCGGCCAGGAAGATGCGCCCGAGGCGCCCCGCCAGCTCGCGCGCCACCTGGGCCAGATTGAGCCAGCGCCCCGAGCCGACCGGACACTCGACGCGCAGGTCGTCGCCGTAGAAGTGGTGGTACCGCTCGAGCGCCTCGACCAGCAGGTAGTTGACGGGCATCCAGATGGGCCCGCGCCAGTTCGAGTTTCCGCCGAAGAGGCCGGTGTTGGATTCGCCCGGCACGTAGTCCACCCGGAACTCCTCGTTCCCGTGGAAGAACCGGTACGGCTCCCGCGCGTGCACCTTCGAGACCGACCGGATGCCGTACGGCGACAGAAACTCGGTCTCGTCCAGCATGTAGCGAAGGACTTTCACGAGGCGCTCCTTCGAGGGAATCGCCAGCAACACGTGACCGCCGGTCTGTTCACCGTTGTGACCTTGGGCGCCCACGCCCAGGCTCACGCGGCCGGCCAGGTCGCGCCGGTTCTCGAGGAACCAGCGCATGCGCCGCCGGAAGGCGGGCAGCCGGTCGATGGCGTCGTCCTCCAGGACCTCGACGGCGATGAGCGGCAGCAGGCCCACCAGTGAACGGACGCGCAGCGGGACCTCGCGGTCGTCGACGTGCAGCGAGTCGTAGTAGAAGCCGTCCTGCTGGTCCCACAGCCCCATGCCGCCGAGCGCGTTCATCGCGTCGGTGATGCGGACGAAGTGCTCGAAGAACTTCGAAGCCATGTCCTCGTAAGAGGGGTCCGTCTTGGCCAGCTCCAGCGAGATCGAGAGCATCGTCGCGCAGAAGAACGCCATCCAGGCGGTGCCGTCGGCCTGCTCCAGGTGACCGCCCGTCGGCAGCGGCCGCGAGCGATCGAAGACCCCGATGTTGTCGAGCCCCAGGAACCCGCCCGAGAACAGGTTGCGCCCCTCGGCGTCCTTGCGATTCACCCACCAGGTGAAGTTCAGCAGCAGCTTCTTGAACATGCGCGCCAGGAAGACGTGATCCCGGCGCCCCTCGCGGTCGACGGCGATCTTGTAGACGCGCCAGGCGGCCCAGGCGTGCACGGGCGGGTTGACGTCGCCGAACGCGAACTCGTACGCCGGCAGCTGCCCGTTCGGGTGCATGTACCACTCGCGCGTCATGAGCAGCAGCTGCTCCTTCGCGAAGTCCGCGTCGACCCGCGCGAACGGGATCATGTGGAACGCCAGATCCCAGGCCGCGAACCAGGGGTACTCCCACTTGTCGGGCATCGACAGCACGTCGCGGTTGTAGAGGTGCCCCCAGTCGGCGTTGCGGCCACCGCGACGGCCGTCCGGAGGCGCGGGGTGCGCGGGGTCGCCCTCCAGCCAGGCGCGCACGTCGTAGTGATAAAACTGCTTCGACCAGAGAAGGCCGGCGTAGGCCTGGCGCACCGCGTTTCGCTCGTCGGCGGACAGCGGCCCCGTCTTGGCGGTGTAGAACGCCTCGCACTCGGCGCGGCGCGCCGCGAAGATCTCCTCGAAGCGCGCGAACGGCCAGTCGCCGTCGACGACTTCACTTTGCGCGGTCAGCCGCAGCCGCAACCGCACCTGGCCGCCGGCCGGCACCGTCAGGCGAAAGACAGCCGCCGCCTTGGTCCCGCGCTGCTCCGGGTTCACGCGGTCCGTCTGCCCACCGACGACGTATTCGTGAAACGCGTCCTTCACGTAGGGCGTCGGGTTGGGCGCGCCGAACAGCCGTTCGGCGTTGGTCTCGTTCTCCGTGAAGATCAGCTCGGGAGCCCGAACGGTGGTGGGGTCGTCCTCCATCGCCAGGCGGTACTGCCCGAGCGACGGGTGCGTCACCGCGATCTCGCGCGGACTGACCGCGGCGAGCGTGGGACGCTCGTCGTAACCCTCGCCCGTGCGGCCCCACGACCAGACGTTCCGGAACCACAGCGTCGGCAGCACGGCGATGGGCGCCGCGACCGGCCCGCGATTCGCGACGGTGATTGCGATGAGAACGTCGTCAGGCGAGGCCTTGGCGTACTCGGCGAACACGTCGAAGTAGCGCCCCTCGTCGAAGACGCCTGTGTCGGCCAGCTCGAACTCGGCGTCGTCCTTGCCACGCCGGCGGTTCTCGTCGACCAGCGACGCGTAGGGGAACTCCCGCTGCGGATACTTGTAGAGCGCCCGCATGTACGAGTGAGTCGGCGTCGAGTCCAGGTAGAAGTACTGCTCCTTGACGTCCTCGCCGTGGTTCCCCTCTGGACCGGTCAGGCCGAAGAGGCGCTCTTTCAGGATCGGATCGGCGCCATTCCACAACGCCAGGCCGAAGCAAAGTCGCCCCTGTCTGTCGCAGAGGCCAAGGAGGCCGTCCTCGCCCCAGCGATACGCGCGGCTGCGGGCGTGATCGTGCGGAAAGTAGTCCCAGCAGGTCCCGTCGCCCGAGTAGTCCTCGCGCACCGTCCCCCACTGGCGTTCCGCCAGGTAGGGCCCGAAGCGCTTCCAGTTGCGCTCGCGGCGGCGATCTTCATCCAGGCGATCCAGCTCGATATCGGCCAGGAACTTGGGCGTCTTTTGCAACGGTTTCTTGGGCGTCGTGGTCATGTCGGTCCTACGCCGCGTCACCGGTGTGGTTACAGCGATCCCGGTGTAACCGGCACCGGGGGCAGACGTAGGTCAGTCAGTTTTGATTCCATCATCAAAAAGGAGACCGACCATGCTGACCTTCATCGACACCACCCTGACCCGGCTGCGCGCCGGCGCCGACAAGCTCTCGTTCCTTAGCCCCACCCTCGCCCGCCTGACCGTCGGGCTGGTCTTCATCGGGACCGGCTGGGGGAAGCTGCACTCGCTCGGCGACGTCACCGACTTTTTCGCTAGCCTCCACATTCCGGCACCCGGGTTCAACGCGCGACTCGCCGCGACGACCGAGTTCGTCGGCGGACTGCTGGTGCTGCTGGGCCTCGGCACGCGCCTCGCCAGCCTGCCGCTGGCTTTCACGATGGTCGTCGCGATCGCGACCGCCAAGCGCGGCGACCTGACCGGCCTCACCGCGCTGGTCGGGTTCGAAGAGTGGAGCTACATCGTCTTCTTCCTGTGGCTGGCCGTCGCCGGCGCCGGCCCGCTGTCGCTCGACCGGCTGATCACGCGCTGGCGGGCGGGCGCATTCGCCCCCGCCGAGCTGCCGAAGCCGCTTCTCCGCCCGCAGGGATGACGCTGCGAACCCATGTCAGGAAGGGATCGCGGTGCGTGCCCTCGTGCCAGATCAAGTCGATCTCGATCGCCGGTAGCGCGACAGGGGCGTCGCGGAGCACGAGGCGGAGGGGCTCGCGCAGGCGGAGCGCCATTCGTTCGGGCACGGTCACCAGCATGTCGGAGGCGCTGGCGAGGGCCAGGGCCGTCGCAAAGTCCTGCACCCGTGCCCCGACCGTGCGTTCCTTCCGCTTGCCGCGCAGGGCCCGATCGACCACGCCCACCCGCCCGCCTTCGGGCGCCGTGAGGACGTGGGAAACGCCGAGGAATTCCCGGAGGTCGAGACCCTTCTTCGTGGCCAAGCGGTGCGTTTCGGACATCGCCACGACGTAGCGGTCGCGACCGACAGAACGCCGGTAGAACCCGCGTGGGGCGTCGGCCTCGAGCGGGTTCAGGCCGAGATGGACCTCATTGCGCTCGATGCGCGTGAGAGCATCCGCGCTCCATGAAGACACCTCCAGAGTCACACGCGGCGCCAGGGTTCGGAGTCGTCCCACCAATGGCGGGAGGTAGACCTGCGCGGCGTAGTCCGTGACCGCCAGCTTGAGGACACCTCGGGCCCGCTCGGGCGCGAATACGGCGGCCGACGATGCCGCATCGACCTGCCGCAGGACGGCCGCCACCTGTTCGCGGAGCTGCTCGCCACGCACCGTCAGGCGCGCGCCGCCCCTCGTCGTGACCAGGAGCTGGTCGGCGAATATCTCGCGCGCGGCGGCGAGAACCCGGCTCATGCTCGGCTGCGTGATGCCGGCGCGCTCAGCGGCGCGCGACACGTGACGCTCCGCGAGCAGCACGGCGAGGTGGGGGATCAGGGCCAGGAATCGCCGCGCGTCTGTCATACGTTCCACGCATACCGACTATACCTGTCTTCGCATGGCGCGCATGAGCGGTCGGAGCCTACGTTCTCCAGCATGAACACGACCTCACGACCCACCGCAGTCGACCCCGCCGACCTCCATCGCACCCTGGCCCAGCGCTTCAACGCGGGCGATCTCGAGGGCTTGCTGGCTCTCTACGAACACGAAGCGACCCTGGTGCGAGAACCGGGCGTCCCCGTCTCGGGCGCGAAGGACCTTCGCGCAGCGCTGGCCGGGTTCCTTTCCCTCTCGCCGAAGCAGACCTTCGTCGCCACGCTGGGTGTCGAGACCGCGGGGGACCTCGCGCTCACCCGTTCGCACTGGGGGTTTCACGGGACGAATCCGTCGGACGGCAGCTCGGTCGACATCGAGCACTTCGGCCTCGAGGTGATGCGCCGTCAACCCGACGGTTCCTGGCGCTTCTTGATCGACGATCCGTTCGGCGGCGATGCCGCGGCGGCACGGAAGTAGCTGACGCAAAAAAGGGCGGCGCCGAACCCGATCGGCGCCGCCCTTCTTGTTTTTCCCGTGGCTCACTTCGCGGGCTGGACGATCTTCCCTCCCTTGGCGGCGCAGTTGTCCTTCGTCGTGACGGTGTTGCCCTGGCCCTTGCAGCCGTTCTGGCCGGCGCAGGCGTGGCCGGGGCCGTGGCAGGAGCCCGTCCCCTTGCAGCTGTTGATGCCCGCGCAGGTGACCTGCTCGGTGCTCTTGGCAGAAGCGACGCCCGAAGCGCCCATCGCGAACAGCCCCGCCACCGAAGCGGCAATCATTGCTCCCTTGATGCTCATGTCGTGTCTCCTTGGTCGTTGTCGTTGAGGGCCGTCTCGCGGCCCGTTGTCGTCTTCACCCGCTCCTACGTCGCGGATCGGCGGCGGTTACACGAGCTGCCGAATTTTCCGCGCGTGTAACCCGGGTCGCCCGGCGACGTAGAGGTCGCACGAGTTCCACATCAACGAGGAGAGCGACCATGAGACTCAATCTGAAGAAAAGAACGCTGGGCGCCGTCGGGATCGGGCTGGCCTGGGCCCACTTCGCGCACGCCGAGCCCGCGGTGACCAGCCACAAGGCGCTGACCCTGGACGGCGCGCGCGAGCTGGTGGCCGCCGCGCAGAAGGTGGCCCGCACGCGCCACACGACCGGCGCCGTCGCCGTCGTCGACGAGGGCGGCAACCTGATCACCATCGACCGGCTAGACGGCACGTTCGCCGCCGCGTCGAACATCGCCATCGGCAAGGCCCGCACGGCCGTCCAGTTCAAGAAACCGACGCGCTTCTTCGAGGACGTCATCGCCAAGGGGCGCACCGCCATGACGGCCCTGCCCGACTTCACGCCCCTCGGAGGCGGCCTGCCGCTGACGGTTGACGGCCAGGTGGTCGGTGCGGTCGGCGTCAGCGGCGCCGCCAGCGCCAAGGAGGACGAAGAGCTGGCCGCGATCGCCGCCGCCGCGCTGCCCGCCGTCAGCGGCAACGCGTCGGTGCGTCTCATCGACAAGGGGCGCGTCACGGCGGCCTTTCAAAAGGGCGAGCCGCTGATCGAGACCGCCGACTACAAGGTGCACGCCAGCCACCGCAGCGGCGCCGGGAAGTCCGAGGTCCACACCGACGAGACCGACATCCTCTACGTGCTCTCCGGTTCGGCGACGCTGGTCACCGGCGGCGCGATGATCGATCCCGTCACCGTCGAACCCGGGGAGATCCGTGGCGCCGGCATCAAGGGTGGCGACCGGCGGCAGCTCGCCGCCGGTGACGTCGTCGTCGTGCCGAAGGGGACGCCGCACTGGTTCCAGAACGTCCCCGGTCCCATCGACTACTACGCCGTCAAGGTCCGCTGAGGTCGCCATGATCACGACCGTCTTTGCCACTGCCTTGTTCGCGGCGGGGCTGGCGCCCGCACACGCGCCCGCCGATCCGCCGCTGGGCCGCCCCGACGCCGTGGTCGACCTGGCCACGCCGGCCGGCGCGTCGCTGGTCGGCGCCACCTGGCGCGTCCACGACGCCGACCTGGTGGCCATCGACGGCCGCGCGCCCGGCGCCGACTTGAAGCCCAGCGGCATGAAGCTGCGGACGCGCGACATCGCGCCCCACGCGGAGGTCGCGGGCTTCGACGACAGCCGCTGGCCGGCCGTCGAGCTGGCCACATCGGGGCTTCCGGGCCTGGAGCAGCGGCGCGGCACGGGCCGGGTCTCCTTCGTCTGGTATCGCCTGACCGTGACCGTGCCCGCGAGCTTCGGGGACCTCGACGCGCGCGGGACGACGCTGGCGTTCGAGACGGTGCTGGACGACTACGCCGAAGTCTGGGTCGACGGCAAACTGCCGGTGGCCCTGGGCCAGCCGGGCGGCAACGTCGTGAAGGGGTTCGGCGCGCCCAACCGGGTCATCCTGGGGCACGACGTCCGGCCCGGGCAGAAGTTCCAGATCGCGATCTTCGCGATGAACGGCCCCGTCTCGGGCAGCCCGCAGAACTTCATCTGGGTTAAGTCGGCAACGCTCGACGTCTATCGCAGCCGCCCGACCGTGGCGGCGCGCGACGAGGGCGGCGCGATCGTGCGCCTGTCGCCGGCGCTGGACCAGATCGTCCCCCGCGACGCGCGCGTCGAAAAGCTGGCCGACGGGTTCCAGTTCACGGAGGGTCCGGTCTGGCACCCCGACGGGTACTTGCTGTTTTCGGACCCCAACGCCAACAACATCTATCGGTGGACGCCGGACGGTGGCGTCTCCGTCTACCGCGCGAAGAGCGGTTACCGCGGCCTGGACATCGCCGCCTACAACCAGCCCGGCTCGAACGGCCTGGCGCTGGATCCGGCCGGGCGCCTGACGATCAACGAGCACGGCAACCGCCGCGTCACCCGGCTCGAGAAGAACGGCGTGGTGACGGTGCTGGCCGATCGCTACGACGGCAAGCGGCTCAACAGCCCCAACGATCTGGTGTACCGGTCCGACGGCGCGCTCTACTTCACCGACCCGCCGTTCGGGCTGCCGAAGTTCTTCGACGACCCGCGCAAGGAGCTCCCGTTCAGCGGCGTCTACTGCGTCGTCAACGGCGACGTCCGGCTGGTGGCCCGGGACCTGACGGGGCCCAACGGCCTGGCGTTCTCGCCCGACGAGAAGTACCTCTACGTCGACAACTGGGACGTCCACCGCAAGGTGATCCTCCGCTACGCGGTCGCCGCGGACGGTGGCCTGCACGATCCGATCACGTTCCTGGACCTCACCGCGGTCCCTGGCGAGCAGGCGTTCGACGGCCTGAAGGTCGACCGGCGCGGCAACGTGTACGCGGCCGGCCCGGGGGGCCTGCTGATCGTGTCGCCGGAAGGCAAGCAGCTGGGGACGATTCGCTTCAGCGAACAGCCCGCCAACCTGGCCTGGGGCGATGCGGATCGGCAGACGTTGTACGTGACCGCCCGAACGGGCCTCTACCGCGTTCGCCTCAACGTGGCCGGCGCAGGAGTTTCGCCATGAATCACACCGAGATTGACAGCAAGGCCGTGAAGAGAATCGTCGTCGTGGGGGGCGGCTTCGCCGGGGCCTACGCGGCCAGGGCGCTGGAAAAGACGCTGCGGGGCCGCCGGGACGTCGAGATCCTGCTGTTCTGCCGGGAGAACTACACCGTGTTCCAGCCGATGCTGCCCGAGGTCATCTCGGGGACCATCGGCCTCACGGACGTGGTCAGCCCGCTGCGGCGGATGCTGAAGCGGACGCACGTGCACGTGCGCGAGGTCGAATCGATCGACGTCGCCAACCGCACCGTCAGCATCGCCGCCGGCTTCCGGCCGCACGCGCACGTCGAGCGGTACGACCATCTGGTCCTGGCGCCGGGCACCGTGACGGACTTCCGTGGCCTGCCCGGCCTGCCCGAGCACGCGCTCCCCTTCAAGAACCTGGCCGACGCGCTGGAGCTGCGCAGCCGCGTCATCCGGGCGCTGGAAGAGGCCGACGTCGAGAGCGACGACCCCGACCTCCGCCGCCAGCTGCTGACGTTCGTCGTCGCGGGCGGCGGCTTCTCGGGCGTGGAGGTGGCCGCCGAGCTGAACGACTTCGTCCGGCACGTCGCGAAGCTCTATCGGCGCATCGACCCGCGCGACATCCGCGTGATCCTGGTGCACGCGCAGGACCGGATCCTCCCCGAGATGAAACCGAAGCTGGGGCTCTTCGCCCAGAAGATTCTGCGCAAGCGCGGCGTCGAGCTGATGCTCGGCTACCGCCTGCAGGCGGCGACCGGCGAATCGGCGGTGCTGGCGGGCCCGGCCGGTTCGGTCAGCATCCCGACGAAGACGCTCGTCTCCACCATCCCGTCGTCGCCCCACCCGCTGATCGACAGCCTGCCGTTGCCGAAGACGAAGAACGGGCGCCTGACCGTCGACGGCACGTTGCGCGTGAAAGACCACGACGACATCTGGGCGCTGGGGGACTGCGCCAGCGTGCCGACGCGCGACGGGATGCCCTGCCCGCCGACGGCGCAACACGCGACCCGGCAGGCCCAGCTGGTGGCCCGCAACATCGCCGCCACACTGAAGGGCGGCGCCCTGCAGACGTTCGACTTCAAGGGGCTCGGCAAGATGGGGTCGCTGGGGCGCCGGAACGCGGTCGCGGAGATCTTCGGGATCAGCCTGTCCGGCTTCGTCGCCTGGTTCGTCTGGCGGACGATCTACCTGCTGAAGATGCCCGGCTGGGGGCGGCGGCTGAAGGTCGCCACCTCGTGGACCCTGGACCTGTTCCTGCAACCGGAGCTCGTCGAGCTGCGCCTCGGCGGCACCGGCGGTGCGATTCACGAGCACTTCGAGTCGGGTCAGACGGTGTTCAACGAAGGCGAGCTGGGCGACCGCGTCTACATCCTGTTGTCGGGGCAAGCCGAGGTGGTGCGGCGACGTCCGAACGGGCTCGGCGGTGAACAGCGCCTGGCCACGCTATCGGCCGGCGAATGCTTCGGCGAGATGGCCTTGCTGGAGATGGCGCCGCGCAACGCGACGGTGCGCTGCGTGCAGCCGATGACGGTCCTCAGCATCCCCAAACGGGAGTTCGGCCTCCTGGCGGCCAACGTGCCCGGGCTGCGCGCCAGCTTCGAGCAGGTCACCGCGCGCCGCCTCGAGGCGCGGTCATGAAGCCGCGACGCTGGGCGGCGGCGCCGGCAATCGCCCTGCTGCTGCTCGCCGCCTCCGCGCAAGCCGTCGGGGAACCGGTGCAGGGCGTGGGCGCCATCGGCGTCACCGTGTCCGATCTCGATCGCTCGATCGCGTTTTATCGCGACGTCCTGTCGTTCAAGGTCGTCAGCCAGGACGAGGCGACGGGCGCGCCGCTGGAAAAGCTGGAGGGTGTCTTCGGCGCACACACCCGCAGCGCGCGGCTGCAACTGGGCAACGAGAGCCTGGTGCTGACGCAGTATCTGGCGCCCCGCGGCCGGCCGATCCCGGTCGACATGCGCAGCAACGACCGCGGCTTCCAGCACGTCGCGATCGTCGTCTCGGACATGGATCGCGCGTACGCGCTGTTGCGCGCCCGCCGCGTCCGCTACGTGTCGACCGAACCGCAGACGCTGCCGGCCTGGAATCCGGCGGCGGGCGGCATCCGCGCGTTCTACTTCGCCGACCCCGACGACCACACCCTGGAGCTGATCTGGTTTCCGCGCGGCAAGGGAGACCCGCGCTGGCAACGACCGACCGCGCGCATCTTCCGGGGCATCGACCACACGGCGATTGCCGTCGCCGACACCGACCGCAGCCTGCGGTTTTATCGTGACGGCCTGGGTTTTCGGGTGGCGGGCGCCAGCGACAATTCGGGCCCCGAGCAAGAGCACCTCAACAACGTCGCGGGTGCGCACCTGCGCATCACGGCGCTGCGGGCGGGCGCCGGGCCCGGCATCGAGCTCCTCGAGTACCTGGCGCCGCGCGACGGTCGTCCGCCGTCGCCCGACCTGCGCGCGAACGACCTCGCCCACTGGCAAACGGTGCTGCGCACGGCCGATCCCGACGCGTCCAGCGTGCAGGCGTTGCAGGCGGGCGCGGTGGCGGTTTCGCCCGACGCCGTCACGCGCGACGACCGGGCGCTGAAAGTCCACCGCGCGCGCCTGCTGCGCGATCCCGACGGCCACGGGCTGTTGTTCGCGCAGCCGCTGTAACCGACGCCCGTGCAGCGACGTAGCACCCGCCGAGGAGAGACACCATGGCGAGAGCGGAGAACGGGACGCACTACGACGTGATCATCATCGGCTCGGGCGCGGGCGGCGGGACGCTGGCCTACGCGCTGGCCCCTTCGGGCAAGCGAATCCTGCTCCTGGAGCGCGGCGACTACGTGCGCCGCGAGAAGGAGAACTGGAGCTCGGAAGCGGTGAACCTGCGGGGCCGCTACAACACCAAGGAGCTCTGGCACGACAAGGAAGGCAAGCCGCTGCACCCGCACACCAACTACTACGTGGGCGGCAACACGAAGTTCTACGGCGCGGCCCTGTTCCGGCTGCGTCAGGAAGACTTCGGCGAGCTGCGCCACTCGGGCGGGCTCTCCCCCGCCTGGCCGATCGCCTACGACGAGCTCGAGCCGTACTACACGCGCGCAGAGCGCCTCTACGCCGTCCACGGCGAGCGCGGCGTCGACCCGACGGAGCCGCCCGCCAGCGCGCCCTACCCGCATCCAGCCATCAGTCACGAGCCACGCATTCAGCAGCTGCACGACGACCTGTCCAGCTGGGGCTACCACCCGTTCCACGTTCCGCTGGGGGTGAAGCTGGACGAGCGCGACCCGCGCAAGAGCGCCTGCATTCGCTGCGACACGTGCGACGGCTTCGCCTGCCTGGTGCACGCCAAGTCCGACGCCGAGACGTGCGCCGTGACCCCCGCGTTGAAGCACCGCAACGTCGAGCTGCTCACCGGCGCCACCGTGTCGCGTCTCGAGACCAGCGCGTCGGGCCGGGAGGTGACCGGCGTCGTCGTCGAGCGCGCCGGCCAGACCGAGCGCTACACGGGGGACCTGGTCGTCGTGTCGGCGGGCGCCATCAACTCGGCGGCGCTGCTGCTCCGGTCGGCGAACGACCGCCACCCGCGCGGCCTCGCGAACGGGTCGGACGTCGTGGGCCGCCACTACATGGGGCACACCAACTCGGTGATGATGGCGCTCTCCCGCTGCCCGAACCCCACGGTGTTCCAGAAGACGCTGGCCATCAACGACTTCTACTTCGGCACCCAGGACTGGCCGCACCCGATGGGGCACATCTCGTTCGTCGGCAAGCTGGACCTGCACGCGCTGCGCGCCGGCGCGCCGGCGGTCGCTCCCGGCTGGACGCTGGAGCTGATGGCCAAGCACTCGCTGGACTTCTGGCTCACCTCCGAGGACCTGCCTGACCCGGAGAACCGCGTCACGCTGGACCGCGACGGGAAGATCGTCCTCGCCTACACCCCGAACAACCTCGAAGGGCACGAGCGACTGCAAGGCGTGCTCAAGCAGATCGTCCGCAAGCAACGCTGCCGCATTCACGGCGACGCCTGCCACGACGGCGTGCTCTCGCGCAGCCTGTTCGTGGGGGACCGCATCCCGCTGGCCGGCGTCGCGCACCAGAACGGCACCATCCGCTTCGGCCGCGATCCGCGCACCTCCGCGCTGGACCCGGATTGCCGCGCGCACGAGGTGGACAACCTGTACGTGGTCGACGGCAGCTTCTTTCCGTCCAGCGCCGCGGTGAACCCGGCCCTGACGATCATGGCGAACGCGTTGCGGGTGGGCGATCACCTGCTGCAGCGAATGGGCGTTCC
This sequence comes from Polyangia bacterium, assembly GCA_045802645.1. GTDB lineage: Bacteria > Myxococcota_A > Polyangia > Fen-1088 > Fen-1088 > JADGRB01. Next base: position 11,156 of record JBJMQQ010000053.1, on the reverse strand, counting down.
GCGCGGGAGCACCGCGGCCGACCTGCCCGTTTGAAAGCCACCGCATGCGGTGGTTTCCCACGGTGGCCCACCACGCGCCCCACCGGCCGCCGTGGCGGCGGCGCTGGGCGAACCCGCCGATCCGGCAGCTCGACCATGGCCCGCAAGTTGCTGTGCTGGAAGGCGGTCATGTTGAGAATCACGCCCCAAGCCACCGCCGGCGGCGCCCTGGTCCTGACGATCGAGGGGCGGCTGGTCGGCCCGTGGATCGCCGAGCTCCGGCGCGTCGTGGGCGCGACGCCCGCCCGCCCCGTGCAGGTGCAGCTGGGCGGGCTGGAGTTCGCGGACACGGAAGGGGCGGCGCTGCTTCGGGAGTTGCGGAAGACGGGTGTCGAGCTGCTGGACGCGTCCGGGTTCGTGGCGGCGCTGATCGGAGGGGACGATGGCGGGGATGGACATAGCGGCTAGAGAGGAAGCCGCGCCCGGGCCTCGCGATCCGGCCGAAGCCGGCATGGCGGCGGTGATGGCGCGCTACTGTGACGGGGAGGCGCGCGCGTTCCACGAGCTCTACGTCGCGCTCGCGCCACGCATCCTGGGCTATCTCACCGGCCTGGCTGGCGACAAGGCGACGGCCGAAGATCTGCTCCAGCAAACTTTCATGAAACTTCACCAGTGCCGGTCGGCGTATGTGAGAGGTGCCAACCCGGTCCCCTGGCTGTACACGATCGCGCATCGGACCTGCCTCGACGAGCTGCGGCGGCGCAAGCGCGCCCGGGTGCGGATCAGCGCCGACGGCAACCTGCCCCACGAGCCAGCGGTCGACATCTCTGGCTCCGCGGACGTGGAGCGCCCCGCTGCCGACGACGCGACGGTCGCGCGCGGCATGGCGGCGCTGGCCAGCCTGCCGGAGCCGCTCAAGCAGGCGGTCCTCCTCACCAAGATCCACGGCCACTCCAGCGCCGAAGCGGCGGCCATCGCCGGAACGACCGCCGGAGCGATCAAGGTGCGGGCCCACCGTGGCTACCAGGCGCTGCGCCGCAAGCTGCTGGGGCGCGCCGCGAGCGCGCCGGCGCTGGCGGAGGCCCCGTGAGTGACGCCGGCGCCGACGATCTGCCCGGGATTCGCCTGCTGCAGGCTCCGACGGCGCCGCCTGGTCCGTCGGCGGCGCTGCTGGCTGCCGTTGCACACGCGCGCCCGGTGCGAACGCGGGTGCCGATCCGGACACTGCTGGTGGTGGCGGCGGCCGCCGCGGTATTCCCGGTCGCCGCCGTGGCGGTTTATCCGTTCCGCAAGGACCTGCACGCCCTTCCCCCCATGTGGGTCGCCGCCATCGCGCTGGTGTGGGCGGCCGGGTTCGTGTTCCCGCTGGCGGCCGCGATCCTGCCCCGGCCGGGTCAGGTGCTGCCGGACGGGCGGCGCGCCGGCGGGGCGGCCCTGCTCGCGGCGCTCACGCTGATGCTGGTCGGACTGCTGTTCACCGTCGACGCGCCGGGCGTGACGATCCTGCCGCGGACCACCTGGGACGGGTTCCTGCACCTGTGGTGGCACTGCGTCTCGTTCAGCCTGAAGGTGTCCGTGCCCGCGGTCCTGGCCGGCGCGCTGGTGTTCCGGAAGCTGGCGGTCGCAAACCTGGGGCGGGTCGGCGCCGCCATCGGCGCGGCCGCGGGCGCGCTGTCCGGGCTCACGCTGCACGGGCTTTGCCCGTACGGGGGGGCGCCGCACGTCGGGCTCGCTCACGGCGGCGGCGTCGTCATCGGCGCCCTGCTGGGGTCGCTGTGGTTGCCGCTGCTGGTCCGCCTGGGCCGGCCGCGCGGGTCCGCCTGAGCGTCAGCTCCCCGGCGCGGGTCTCTTGAGGCCCAGCTTGCGCATCCGCCCGCGCAGCGTGTTGGGGTGCAGGTTCAAAGCCTTGGCCGCCCCGCGATCGCCTTCGATCAGCCAGTTTCGCTGGACCAGCACGGTGTGGATGTGCCGGCGCTCGACGTCCTCCAGCGCGATGCCAGCAGGCGCCGTCGCCGGAATGGCCGCCGGCGCTGCATCTGGCGTCCCCAGCTCGGTGGGCAGCGCCAGGACGCCGCCCTGCGACAGCACGACGGCCCGCTCGATGACATTCTGGAGCTCGCGCACGTTGCCTGGCCAGGCGTAGGCCCGCAGGCGGTGCAGCGCCTCCGCCGAGAGCGCCGCGACAGGCCGCCCCAGCTTCTTCGCGAACCTGCCGACGAAGAACCGCGCCAGCAGCTCGACGTCCCCGTCACGCTCGCGCAGCGGCGGCACGCGAATCGGCACCACGTTGAGCCGATAGTAGAGATCGCGGCGAAAACTGCCGGCCTCCACGGCCGCGCCCAGCTCGCGGTTCGTCGCCGCGATGACGCGCACATCGACTTTGATGGTGCGGCTGCTGCCGACGGGCTCGAACTCCTGCTCTTGCAGCACGCGCAGCAGCTTGACCTGCGCGTCCTGTGGCAGCTCGCTCACCTCGTCCAGGAAGATCGTCCCGCGGTCGGCCAGCGCAAAGCGGCCGTCGCGCTGGCCCAGCGCCCCGGTGAACGCCCCCTTCACGTGCCCGAAGAGCTCGCTCTCGACCAGCCCCGCGCTGATGGCCCCGCAGTTCACCTTGACCAGCGGGCGGTCCTTGCGCCCGCTGCGATCGTGCAGCGCGCGGGCAATCAGCTCCTTGCCCGTCCCCGTCTCGCCAGCGATGAGCACCGTCGAATCGGCGGGCGCGATCTGCTCGACCTGCCGCAGCAGCTCACGCACTGCCGCGCTGTTCCCGACGATCTCCGAGTGATCGTGCTCGCCGCGAATTTCCTCCTGCAGGTACAGGTTCTCGGCCTGCAGCCGCGCCTTCAGCGACTCGATCTCCTCGTATGCGCGCATGTTGGCGACCGCCAGCGCGATCTGGTTTCCGACCGCCGCCAAGAAAGACGCGTCGTCCTCGGTGAACTGGTTCGGCGTGGTGCTGCCCAGCGTGACCGTCCCGATGCTCTTGCCGTCCAGGATCAGCGGCGCCGTGCAGAGCGACCGGATGCCTTCTTCGTACAGACGCCGCTCGGGTGTGAACTCCATCTCCCGACCAAGGTCGCGCCGCAGCAGCGTGCGCTGGTTCTCGAAGGCCCAGCCGACATGGCTGTCCTTGCGATCCAGGGCGATGCCCACGGGATAACTTCGGGGCGGCAAGCGTCCCGCCAGGGCCAGCACGCGCAGCACCTGGCTGCCGGGCTCTGGCAGCGTCAGGGCGGCGCGGTCGAACGGAACGACCCGCGACAGAGCCGTCGAAATCGACCGCAACAGCGAGTCCTGCGTCAGGTTCGAGATGATGGCGTTGTTCACCTCCAGGATCGCGCGCTCGCGCGCCTCGGCCCGCTCGCGCCCGCGCTCAGACCGCGCCAGCGCCCCACCGCCGCGCGCCAGCTCTGCGACGACGTTCAGCTGGCGGCGGAGTGCATCGAGCGCAGGCGACTCATCGAGGGCGGACGCCAGCCGGACCATTTCGGCCAGCGCGTCGTTCAGGTCAGGTCGATCATCCGCGTCAACAGGCTCCCTCATGTGAAGAGGCTCCCTCGCCTGGAGCCATTCTTACACCCGGTTCAGGCTTTTCTGCCGACCAGCTCGGCGTCGATTTCGATGGTGACCTCGTCACCGACGGCCACGCCGCCCGCCTCGATGGCCAGGTTCCACTTCAGGCCCCAGTCCTTGCGGTTGACGCGGGCGCGGGCGCTGACGCCGCGGCGGGCGTTGCCCCAGGGGTCCTGAATCGCCGGCTGCAGCCCCTCGACGTCCAGCGTGACCGGGCGAGACACCCCGCGAATCGTCAGCTCTCCGGTCACGCGCAGGTCGCCGGCCAGGCCGCGCGGTGCGTCGACCCGCGTCGATCGGAACGTCACGGTCGGGTGGTTCTCGACGTCGAAGAAGTCCGCGCTGCGCAGGTGCTCGTCGCGCTTGGCGTCGCGGCTGTCGATGCCGCGAACGTCGATGCTGACGTCGATGCGCGAGCGGGAGACGTCCTGTTCGTCGATGATGACGGTCCCGCTGACGGGGCCGAGCTGCCCGCGGACATGCGACACCATCAGGTGGCGCACGCGGAACCCGGCGGTCGCGTGAGCGGTATCGATGTCCCAGGTCCGGGCGGGAGCAGCCGCGGGGATCGGGAGGGCCTGCGAGGCGGACGAGGAATCGAACGTGTTGGCAGTGGTCATTTGGAGGGTCCTTTCACCCCTGAACATGCGCCCCGCGCGGCCATTCGACAAATGGATGGTTCGTATGGTCTATATTGGTTTTATGAATATCGGCGGCGTGAACCTGAACCTGCTGCCCGTGCTGGACGCGCTGCTGACCGAGCGCAGCGTCAGCCGGGCCGGCGCCCGTCTGGGGCTGTCGCAGCCGGCCGTCAGCAACGCGCTGGGGCAGCTGCGCGCGCTGGTCGGCGATCCGCTGCTGGTGAGGCGCGCGAACGGCATGATCCCCACCGAGCGGGCGCTGGCGCTGGCGCAGCCGGTCCGCGCGGCGATGGCGGCCATCGAGCAGAGCCTGGCGCCGCCGACCCCCTTCGACGCGGCCACCGCCGCCCGTGACTTCGTGATCGTCACCAACGACTTCGTGGCGTTCGCGATGCTGCCGCGGCTGCTGGCCCGCCTGCAGCGTGAAGCGCCCGCCGTTCGGCTGCAGGTCCGCGCGTTTCAAGAGCACGTGGTGCCGCCCGATCTGGCGCGCGGGGACGCCGACCTGGTGCTGGGCTTCAGCCGCGCGCTGCCGCCCGGCCATGACGCGACCGATCTCTTCGCCGACCATTTCGTGTTCGTGGCCCGCCAGGGGCACCCGCGCGTGCGCGGCCGCGTCACGCTGGCGACGTACACCAAGCTCGCGCACGTGCTGGTCTCGCACGAGCCGAACGCGCGCGGAATCGTCGACGACGCCCTGGCGCAGCGCGGGCTCAGCCGCAACGTCGTCCTGCGCCTGTCGCACTTCCTGCTGGTGCCGGCCGTGATCGCCGGGACGGACTACGTTGCGGCGCTCAGCGAAGCGGTCGCGCGCCCCTTTGCGCGCACGCTGCCGCTGCAGGTCTTGAAGATGCCGCTCGAGGTGGGAACCGGCACGGTGCGGATGATCTGGCACGAGCGAACGACCGCCTCGCCGGCCCACGCGTGGTTCCGCGGGTTGGTGCAGCAGGTCGGCGCTGAGCTCAGGGGCTAGGGTCCGACACGCTGGCCGCGCGCTCGCGCGCGAGCAACGCGCGCTTCCGTTCGAGCCCCCATCGATACCCGGACAGGTCGCCGTCACCACGGATCACGCGGTGGCAGGGAATCGCGACAGCCAGGTGGTTGCTGGCACAAGCCGCCGCGACGGCCCGCGCGCCCCGCGGCGCTCCGACGGCCGCCGCCAGCTCCGCATACGAGATCGTCCGCCCCGCTGGAATCTTCGTGAGGGCCGCCCAGACGCGTAACTGAAAGGCCGTCCCCCGGATGTCCAGCGGCAGGTCGCCCGCGCCCGCGGCAGGGTTCTCGACCAGCGCCAGGACCGCTGCAACCAAGGCCTGCATTTCGGGTCCACCCGGCGTGCGCAACGCCCGCGGAAACCGGTGGGCCAGATCCTGCGTCAGCGCCTCTGGCTCGTCGCCCAGCGTGACGGCGCAGATCCCTCGCTCCGTCGCCGCGACCAGCACCATCCCCAAGCTCGACCGCTCGACGACGAATCGAATGGCGACCCCTGCCCCGCCCGCGCGCACTGCGGTCGGCGTCATCCCCAACCACCGATCCGCCTGCTGAGAGGCGCTGGCAGCCGAACCGTAGCCGGCGTCGTACACGGCTTCCGTCACGGACCGACTGGACCGCAACGCGCCCTGCAGCCGCTGGGCGCGGCGCCCCGCGGCGTACGCCTTGGGAGTCACGCCGGTCACCGCTTTGAACCGCCGCTGCAGATGAAATCGACTCATGCCGGCACCGTCGGCGAGCTCTTGCAGGGAAGGCGGCTCGTCCGCGCCGTCGATCCGGCGGCACAGCGCCGCGATCAACGCCGCCTCCGCATCGCAAGCGGCAGCTCCGTCGGGGCGGCAGCGGTGGCAGGCCCGGAAGCCAGCCCGCTCGGCCGCCCGCGGATCGCGGTGGAACACGACGTTCTCGGGACGAGGAAGCCGCGCGCCGCAGGACGGCCGGCAGTACACCCCGGTCGTCCGCACCGCGTACACGAACTGCCCATCGGCCCGCCGGTCACGCCCGGCGACCGCCGCCCACCGGGGGTCGTCGATCACCGACTGGAGGGTCCGCGACGGCGGGGGCACCAACTTCGCTGCGGGCTTCGTCATTCCCAAAACGTACCGGCGCTGAATCCGCCGCGCACCTCGGATTTTGCCCCCGAATTCCCGCGTCGTCGATCCCGTCTACGTTCCTGGCTTCCGCAGGTGAATGTGGATGTCCGCGATCGGCGGCGCCTCGTAAAAGTCGTTCTTCAGCATCTCGCGAACGGACGGGCACACGGCCGCCATCCGATCGAGGCTGACATACGCAATGGCCGCCGGGTGGTTCTTCATCACGGCCGCACAAGCTTCGCCCCGCGTTCGCTGTTCCAGCGCCTGCAGCCTGGCCAGCTCCTTGGCGTTCGGCTGGATCTCCGATTGCGGCAGGATCTCGACGGGATCCAGCCACGGCGAGTAGTAGAACGGGCTGGCCGTCCGTCGTTGCGCGTAATAGAGAATGATGAAGGCGTTGTCGCCGCGCGGCCCGGGTACGTAGGCGAACACGGTGTCGTCCGGCTTCGTGTGGGCCTTCAGGTAAGCGCCGGCCTGCTTCTCCGGATCGCAGAACGTGTCGGCCGGCTTCGCCCATCGACTCCGGTCGCCGCTCCACCGGTACGGACTCGCCTCGAAGTTGCTCATCGCGTGGTAACCGACGAGCAGCAGCATGACGGGCGCGAAGACCCGGAGGTTCCGATCCGCGCTGCCGAGGTCCCACAGGCGAGCCGCTAGGATCAACGCGAGCGTGTGCGCAGTCGCATAGACGGGCACGATCTGATGGGGAAAGCCGCGCGCCTGGGCGCAGAACGACAGCCAGTGCAGCACCGGGGCGATGACGAACCCGATCGCGCGTCTGGGTAAGAGGCCCCAGCCGATCGCCACGGCGCCGACGATCGCCGAAAAAAGCGCGACGACGCGACCATCGCTGTAGTCCAGGAGCACCAGCCGGAGGCCGTCGATCCGCCAGACGAACTTGTTGCCGATGAACGGCAGCTCGATCGACCAGAAGAAGTAGCCCGGGATGCTGCCGAACAGCAGGAGACCCAGGCAGAACACCACGACGCACGCCCCCGCGCCGTACAGCGCCATCCGAATTCGGAACCGGCGACTCTCAGTGGCCGCGGGGTCCGCCACCAGCAGCGCCAGCGCCCCCGTGCAGGGGAAGATCACGCCGGTCGGCTTGCCGAAGCACATGCTCAGCGCAAGGAATCCGCCCGCGAACGCGGCGACAGCCGCCGCTCGCCGCGGCAGGGTCGCGCTGACGTAAAGCGCCACCATACCGGCGCAGCCGACGACCGAATAGAACGCTTCTCGGCTCGTCGTCACGCCCCAGGCGAGGACGAGGTAATAGGACAACCAGACGGTGACGCCCACCGTCGCCCAGACGACGATGCTCAGACGGCGGGCGGCCCGGTTGAGGCCGTCTCGCGGCGCGAGCATCGCCCCGATCAGCGCGCCGCCCGTGATCTGCAGCAACATGTCGCCGATCCGCAGCGCGCGGTCGCTCTCGCCCAGGAAGATCTGGATCAGGGCCTGCAAGAAATGGATGTACGGGCCGTCTGTCGAGCCCATGTCCCGGTAGAGGCGCATTCCGTGCCGGACGCACCAGGCCGTGTACTGCATCATCGCGGTATCGCCGAACAGAGGCTCGTTCAGCTCCATCTGGACCAGCGGCACGGCGAAAGGGAACAGCGCTACGAAGACGACGCCCGGCGCCAAGATGCGAGGCCACGTCTCGCCGAAAAGGTTGGGGACTGCGGCGATCGCCGCTCTCAAGCGGTCACCCGCCGCATCGACCACTTTCCTGACCGACATTTCGCGCGGGACTATAGACCAAGCCAAAATGCGCGAGATCGAAATCCCAGGCGAGCACCCCCGCGGGCTGCCAGGCCAGTGGTATGGCCCCCGATTCTCATCTATTCTCCGGGTCAGCCAAGACCGACTTTGACTGTCCGAGAATGGCAGGAACCTAACATGAACCGAATCCTCGTATTCACTGCGACATACAATGAAGCCGATAACATCGAGTCCCTGGTCGAAGCGGTGTTCAGCGCCCTTCCCAGCTGCGACCTGTTGGTCGTCGACGACAACTCCCCGGACAAGACCGGAGAAATCCTGGAGCGACTTCGCGCCAAGGACGCGCGGCTACACGTCGTTCACCGCCCCGGCAAGAACGGGCTTGGGACCGCCCACAAGCTGGCCGTCAAATACGCGCTGGCCGAGGGTTATGAAGCGCTCATCACGATGGACGCCGACTTCTCCCATGATCCGGCCTATCTGCCCGAGATGGTCCGCCAGCTCGAGAACGCCGAGTTCGTGATCGGCTCCCGGTATGTGCCCGGCGGAAGCTGCGAATACCCGCTGTCGCGCGTCATCCTGAGCCGAGTCGCCAACAATCTCGCGCGCGCCATTCTGGCGCTGCCGGTTCACGAGACGACCACGTCCTATCGCGGGTTCCGGCGTTCCTTGCTCGAGCGGATGGATATCGATGCGATTCGCGCCGACGGGTACTCCTACTTCGTCGAGTCGATTTCGCAAGTCAGCCAGATTCTGCGGACCGACGCAGGCTCGCCGTCCATGGCCGAGTTCCCGATCCGATTCGTCGACCGCCGCGCCGGACAGACCAAGATTTCGAAGAAGGAGATCTGGAAGGGGTTCTCGACGCTCGCTCGCCTGGGCGCGAATCGCGCATTCGCCCGGTTCCGGCGGCCGCCCGAAAGGCGGGCGCCGTTCGACGAAGAGCACCTGATCGCCTGCAACGCCTGCGGCTCGAACTTCAACGTCGAGGAGTACCCGGCCTCCAACCGCGGCCACGTCGCGGCCAGCTACAGCTGCACGAGCACCGGGCACGAGTCTCACGGACGCATCGTTTCATGCCTCAGCTGCGGGATGGTGTACACGAACCCGCAGCTGACGCCGAAGGACGTTCTGTCGTTCTATTCGCAGGTCGAGGACAAGACCTATCTCGACAACATGGACGCGCGCGTCGAGACGTTCACGCATAACCTGAACGCCATTGCCGACCTGCTACCCAAGAAGGGGCGGTTGCTCGAGCTCGGGTCGTACTGCGGGGTATTCCTGAAGCTCGCGGCTGAGCGCGGGTTCGAGGTGCTGGGCGTGGAGCCGTCCGTGTGGGCCTCCACTTACGCACGCGACACGCTGAAGATTCCGACGGTGACCGGCAGCATCGACGACCTTTCGCCCGATCAGGCGCCGTTTGACGTCGTCTGCGCGTGGGACGTCCTCGAGCACCTCGCCGATCCGACCGCCGAGCTCGCCCGCATCAATCGTCGCCTGAACAAGGGAGGCATCCTGGCGTTCTCGACGCTCGACTACCGGAACTGGTACCCCCAGCTTCTCGGCGAGCGCTGGCCATGGATGATGGACATGCACCTTTACTACTTCGATCAGAAGGTGATCCGCCTGATGCTCGAACGTACGGGTTTCCGCCTGGTGCACCACCAGCCCTATAGCCACATCATCACCTTCGAGTACTTCCTGCGGAAGCTGGCGGCCCTCGGGATCCCCGGCACCGACGCCATCCGGGCGGTGGTTGCGAAGACGCCCCTGTCGAAGGCCAAGCTGCGGTTCCACTTCGGCGACATCCAGCTCTTCGTCTGCGAGAAGATCGCCGATGCCACCCAAGCCATCTCCTCGTCCGAGGCAAGCGGGCGAAAGTCGGCGGAGCCCGAGGTCATCTGGCCTCCGAGCGATCGCGCCGTTCAGCTACCCGGCCGCACGTAGACGTTCTCGGCGACCTTCTGGTACTTGAAGGCCGTCAAGAACGGCATCAGCAACGCGCTATAGTGGCGCGTCTTGCGCTGGATGTTTTCGGGATCCAGCACCACCACAGCGGGCTTGTTCCTGACCAGCTGATCGTAGATCGGGCGCAGGCGTTCCTCATCGGTCTTGCCCTCGTAAGAACCGAGGATCTCGTCGATGATGTTGCTCTCGCGCACGGCGCTGACTCGATTCGCCTCCGGGTACAGGATGGGCGGCCCCGTCGTGAAGATGCGGTCGGTCGGCTTCGTGTGCTTCTGGATGATCGACAGGACCCCCGGGACCGGCTCGGCCCACGGTGGGCGGACGTACTTGGCGTGCCACTGCGCCTCGATCTCGTTGGCGCCGTGCATGAGGACGATCGACAGCCACACGATCCCCACGGCTGCCCGGAAACTGCGGTCCGTCTGCTGCAGCGGCTCGCGCATCGAGTCGAGCCCTGCGACCAGCACGAACATCAGGCCGGCGATCGTCATGTTGTAGTAGTGCACCCATTGGCAGATGGTCGCCGTCGGGGCCCACAGCGCGCCGAGCGACACGAAGACCATCGCCAGCAGCAGCATCTTCGAGCGCCGAAACGCGAACAGGACCGAGGCCGCGAGCAGCGGCCCGAAGTGTCCGAGCACCGTCTCGTTGACGAACGCCCCGCGCTCCCGCGGCCAGGCCAGCTTCAAGGCGCCGAGGCGGGTCGAAGCGTGCGGAATCCCCAGCGCGACGCAGTAGGACCGGTTCGGGTCCGAGTAGATGGTCGTATAGCCGCGCGCCATGGCCAGGTAGGCCTTCATCGCGCCGGTCGGCACCATGTAGAGGCACAGCAGGACGACGAACAGCCCGACGCCCGCCAGGCTGTAGCGCGCGTAGAACATGGCGGACTCGCGGGTCGGCCGGGGCTGCCCACGCATCCAGAAGAGCCCGAACCACGTGAAGAGGACGACCAGAAGGAACGGCTCCTTCGACAGCACGCAGCAGCTCAGGAACATGCCACCGAGTACGGTCGTGACCTTGGCGTGGCGACCTTCCCAGAGGAAGCAGCCCAGTCCCAGGATGTAGTAGGAAACGCCGATCCCCTCGGCATCACTGAGCGCGGTGTCGTGCCAGGTCGGGTTCACGAAGAGGACGATGAAGGCGATCATCAGATTCAGATATAGGAAGAGCGTGTTTCTGGGTTAGATTT
>JBJMQQ010000052.1:0-61278 GCA_045802645.1 Polyangia bacterium | reverse complement strand
GGCATCCGGGCCGGCGTCATGCCGGGGGCGCGGTGCTTGAAGATCGTGACGATGAAGTTGATGGCGCCGGCCGTAGTCGAGATCGTCAGCGCCGTCATCGACGTCGTGTAGAAATCCATGTTCGTCCCGGCGTTCCAGCGCTTGCCGGCCAGCGGAACGTAAGAGAACCAGCCGGCGTCGGGGGCCTGCGCGAACAGCACGCTGCCGTACAGCAGCAGGCCCGACGTCAGGAACATCCAGTAGCTGAAGGCGTTCAGCCGCGGGAACGCCATGTCGCGCGCGCCGATGAAGAGCGGGACCAGAAAGTTGCTGAACCCCGATAGCACGGGCGCCGCGTACCACATGATCATCGTCAGCCCGTGCATCGTGAACAGCTGGTTGTAGGCCTCGGGCGACATCAGCCGCCGGTCGGGGCCAATCAGCTGCATTCGCATCAGCAGCGCTTCCACGCCGCCGACGATCAGGAACAACAGCGACGTCACCAGGTATCGGCGCCCGATCTGCTTGTGGTCGACGGTGGTCAGCCACCCCCAGACTCCGGGCGGTGACTTCCAGATTTGTTCCAGCTTCGCGGCCAGCACGGCGTCGCCGGCCGACCGCGACGGGTCGGCGGGTTCGACGATGGGGAAGGGGGGCTCGATGGGGCGCACGGGGGAAAGGTCCAGCTCCGATTCGAAGTAGTCACCCGGCTGATGGCCGCAAGTCGGGTAAGCCGAGGATGCCGACGCGCTCTGGCGCCGGGGGGCGCAGCGACTTACGTCATCGAACGTGGCCTCGCTCAGCCAGACGGCCGCACGCCCGAATCCGGGGGCGGTCCTCCGCTATCTGGGTGCCGGGATGTTGGCGGTCGTGGGCGTCGTCGCGGCGGGCGTGTGGGTCGGGCATCGACTGGATCCCACCTGGTCGCAGCGCCGCGCGCCGCTGCGACGGGCGGTGCCGTTTCCGTTGCCGCCGCTGGAGGCGGGCGCGAGCTGGTCACGCGACGTCGCCGGGCGCCCCTGGCTCCTGGAGCTGCGGTTTCCGGGCTGCGGCGCCGACGACAGCGACGTCGCGGCACGGGTCGCCGCGCTGGCCGCGTCGGTTCGCGCGCGCACGGGGCGCGAGCCCGGCTGGGTGACGTTGCTGGTGGGGGGCCTTCCCGGCGGAGCTTCGAGCTCGCCGGCGCGACACGTCGCGCCGCTGGACCCCGGGCGGCTGGCGGACGTGGCGGCCCAGCTGGGACTCGCCGAAAACGCGCGCGCGGCTGCGGACGGTCTGCTGGATGCGCGCCACTGGATTTTCGCCGTCGACGCCGCCGGTTGGGTGCGCGGTGACGCCGACGTGACCGAGCAATGGGGAGCCGACGACGGCTGGGCCGCCTTGCAAGACGGTCTGGTAGCCGCCGCCCAGGCTCCGTTGGCCTCTCCGCAAACGGGCGGTCCCGCGTCGCCGACGGTGGAGGCGCGCCTGCCGGATTTTCGGGCCGTCGATCAGGACGGCCGGCCCGTCACGGCCGCGGACCTGGCCGCTCACCCTGTCGTCGTCGATTTCATCTTCACGCGCTGCATGGGCGCCTGCCCGATGCTGACGGCGCGGCTCGCGGCGCTGCGCCGGATGGTGACGGCGGCCGATGTTCGGTTCGTCTCGTTCTCCGTCGATCCGGCCAACGACACGCCGGACGTGCTGCGCACCTACGCCGCCCGGTGGGGCGCGCCCGATCCGCGCTGGCGCCTGCTGGCGGCCGACGCGCACACCGTCCGCGCCGTCGCGCGCGGGCTGGGGGAATCGGTGGTCCAGACCGAAGGCGGTCCGATCCTACACAGCGATCACTTCACGTTGATCGATCGATCCGGCGTCGTGCGCACCCGTGTCGCCAGCGGGGATGTCGCGTCGCTGGCGTCCGTGCTGACCACGACGGCCGCCTTTCCCAGGGACGGCGACGGCGCGCGTCTGTTCGCCACGCTGGGCTGCCGGGGGTGCCACGACAACGCGGCGCTGGCGCCCTCGCTGGCCGGCGTGGCAGGCCGCCCCGTGCGGCTGGCCGGCGGTCGGACCGTCGCGGCCGACGATCGCTATCTACGCCAGTCGATCACCGCGCCCGTCGCGGACGTCGTGGACGGGTTTGGTCCCACGATGCCCAGCTACGGCGGCCTGCTCTCGGACGGCGAGCTGGCCGCGCTGGTCGACTACGTCAAGGCGTTGCGACGCTGACCGGCCGGGCACAGATGCGCTTGGCGGCGATCGCCTCCACCAGCCGCTTGCCGTAGTCGGCGTCCGCGCGCCAAAAGTGTTCGACCGCGCGTTCGATGACGTCGGGGCGGCTGACCAGCGCCAGGCTGGAGGACAGGTTGTCGATCAGGCGGCCCTTGGCCCCCTCGTCCATCACCCGGTACAGCATGCCGGCCTGCACGAAGTCGTCGTCCTCGCGGTGCTTGACCAGCCCGCGCGGCCCGACCGATCCGGATACGTCATACCCGAGGTCGAACGGCTCGCCCGTCTGCGCCGGCCCGTCGTGGCTGTTGGGCTCGTAGTTCTTGCTGCGCCCGCCGTTGTCGTCGAAGCGCATCGCCCCGTCGCGGCCGTAGTTGCGCGCCCCACCGGGGACGCCCTGCGCCGCGTTGACGGGCAACCGCGTGTGGTTGATGCCCAGCCGGTAGCGATGCGCGTCTCCGTACCCGAAGAGGCGCGCCTGCAGCATCGGATCGGGCGACGGCCCGATCCCCGGGACGAAGTTCGACGGGTCGAACGCCGCCTGCTCGACCTCGCCGAAGTAGTTGTCGGGGACACGATCCAGCACCATCCGGGCGATCGGGATCAGCGGGTAATCCCGGTATGGCCACACCTTCGTGAGGTCGAACGGGTTGAAGCGGTAGCTGGCCGCCTCGCGTTCGGGCATCACCTGCACCTTGACGGTCCAGGCCGGGAACGCCTGCGCCTGGATCGCATCGTGGAGGTCCTTGTGGATGTGCAGCGGGTCGCGCCCCCCGATGCGCTGGGCCTCGTCGGTGGCCAGGCACTCGATCCCCTGCTCCGTCTTGAAGTGGAACTTGACCCAAAAACGGTCGCCCTTGGCGTTGACCCACTGAAAGGTGTGCGAGCCGAAGCCGTCCATGTGCCGGTACGACCTCGGAATGCCGCGGTCGCCGAACAGCCACGTGAACTGATGCGTCGCCTCGGGCGAGTGCGAGAAGAAGTCCCAGATATTGTCGGGTTCTTGCCGGTTCGTGTGCGGGTCGGGTTTCTGCGAATGGATGAAGTCCGGGAACTTGATGCCGTCGCGGATGAAGAACACCGGCGTGTTGTTGCCGACCAAGTCCCAGTTCCCCTCCTCGGTGTAGACCTTCACGGCAAACCCGCGCGGATCGCGGGCTGTGTCCGGTGCGCCGCGCGAGCCGGCGACGGTCGAGAAGCGGGCGTAGAGCGGCGTGCGCTGGCCGTCGCGCGCGAACACCTTCATCTTCGTCCAGCGTGAGAGCGCACCGCTGGTCACTTCCAGGTAGCCGTACGCGCCGGAGCCGACCGCGTGGACGACGCGCTCGGGGATCCGCTCGCGGTTGAATCGGGCGAGCTTCTCGATCAAGTGGTGGTCCTGCAGCAGCGTCGGGCCGCCCGGGCCGGCCGTCTGCGCGTGCTGATTGTCGGCCACCGGCGCGCCGGCCTCCGTCGTGAGCGTGGGTCTGTGGGTCATCTTTTGTCTCCTGCTGCCCACGATGCGGCAGAGGAGCCGATCCCGGCCAAGACAAGGTTTGGATGACCCTGATAGCCGCGGGCTATGAGCGGCTCGCGTGCTAGCCTGAAGACATGTCGATCATCGAGTCGCTGGTGAAGCTGGTCGACCCCGTCGAGGCACAGCGCCGCGAAGAGGAGCGCCGCAAGGATCGGGAGCAGCCCCAGCGGGCGCAGGCCTCCGATCCGCCGCAAGAGTTCGTCTGCCGCGTCTGCGGCCACCGCGCGGAAGAGGGCGGCTACTGCCCGACGTGCCTGGCCGACACCATGCAGAAGGTGCGGCGATAAAACGCGACGGACCCGCCACCCTTTTCAGAGTGACGGGTCCGTTCCCCCTCCCGCCGCCGAGCTCTCGCCTTCCGCCTGCCCCAACCCCGCTGCGAGCTCGCTGCCCCCGCGTCTGCCCGAAGATATTGCGAGGGGCGTGCCAGCCCCAACCCCGCGGGAAATGTGCCGGAAGCCGCGGGCCGGGGTCGGAAGCGGTAACGGACGTTCCCGTCGAGGTGACGCGGCCTTACGTTCCTGGCCATGAACGAAGCGGCATTGCCCGATGTGCTGCAGGGCTCCTCGAAGGTCCGCCGCGTCTCGGGCCTGCTGCCGCCGGGCGTGACGAAGCAGATCCAGGGCGACCGCGGGCGGACGCTGCTGTTCGGCCTCCACTTTGGCGCGTTTCGGATCGACGGCCCGCGCTTCGTCTATCTCTTCTGGCCCATCGTCGACGTGCTCGAGCCGTCCGCATCGGATCAGCCGGTCCAGGGGCGGGGGACGATCTTCGGCGTTACGTTCTGCCGGTTTCGGCTCGAGCGTTGAGGCGCTAACGTGCGCGGTGGGCCACGACGGCCGCGCCGGCGTTCGTGATGCCCGCGATCCAGACCTGCGATTCGTTGAGCCATAAGCCTGGGTAAAAGCCCGGCGGAACACCGGCGACGCTGCGGAGCGCGCCGCCGCTCGTCGAGCGACCCACCGTCTGGCCTGCGGCCCACAGCTCGCTTGCACTCCCCATCACGTTCACCCACCCGCGCGAGCTGCCCCCGGGCGGCGCAAGCTGGGCCCAGGTCCTGCCGTTCGTCGAGCGCACGACCTGGTTCCCTTCGCCGACCGCCCAGGTGGTCGCGCCGTTCGACCAGATCCCGAACAGCCCGAACGCGAGGTCGGGCGACGGCCGCACCACCGTCCAGCGCGCGCCGTCGTAGTGCGCGAGGCTGCCGCGCGCGTTCAAGCCTTGCGCGACCCAAACGTCGTCGGGCGCGACCGCCCAGATGTCGCCCACGGGCTCGCTCGATTGCTTCGGCGGCAGGCGCGCGTCGGCCGACCAGGCGCGGCCGTTCCAGTGGAAGAGGCCGCCGGTTCCGAACGCCCACACGTCGGCGCCGCTGCTGCCCGAGACATGCTCCAGCGCGCCGGCGGCGCCGGTGTTGACCGCGGACCACGCCTTGCCGTTCCAGTGGAACGCAGACCCCTGGGCGCCGACGATCCACAGGTCGTCCCCGCGGGTACCCCACACGTCCCCCAGCCCGACCGTCGACTGAGGGCCGCCGGGCAGGGACGCCGGCGACCAGGCGCAGCCGTCCCAGTGAAACGCGAAGCCGCGTCCGGCGCCGCGCGCGCCGGTATGGGCCCCCACGGCCCATACGTCGTTCGGCGCGTCGGACCAGACGCCGCTGAACTGCGGGAACGTCCGGTCGCCGGCCAGGAACGTGTCGATGCACCAGCCACCCGACATCGTTCCCGCGCACGCGACGGGGGCCGCGCACGGCAGCGCTCCCGGCGCGGGGCTCTGGGCTGGCGCGCTGCTCGACGCCACGACTGCGAGCGCCAGGGCGGCGAATCGCGTCGACCAGCGCCCGTTCACCCGCATCCCCGTCCAAGTAGTGGCGAATCACCGCCCTGACAACCCCGCGTTTGCGCGGCCCACCGGATGGCGGCGCGGTCCGCTAGGATCCGGGGATGCACGAGCCGCCAGAGTCCGTCGCGGTCACTCATCCCGAAAAGGTGCTGTTCCCCGACAGCGGAATCACCAAGGGGGACGTCTGCGGGTACTACGCCGACGTCGCGCCTGTGATGCTGCCGCACGTCCGCCAGCGGCCGGTCACGATGGAGCGTTACCCGGCCGGCATCGAGAAGAAGGGCTTCATCCAGAAGGACGTCGTGAAGGGTTTCCCCGCCTGGCTCGAGCGGGTCGAGGTCGCGCGCCGGGACGAAAAGACGGGCGGCGTCGTCCACTACCCGCTGGCGAACGATGCGCGCGCGCTGGTCTGGCTCGCGAACCAGAACTCGGTCACGCCGCACGTCTGGACGGCGCGCGCGCCGCAGCTCGATCATGCCGACCTCTGCGTGTTCGATCTCGATCCACCCGAAGAGGGGTCCGACCATCTGGCGGAGGCTGCCCTGTGCGTCCGCGACCTCTTGGGCGAGCTGGCGCTGCCGGCGTTCGTGAAGACGTCGGGCGCGAAGGGATTTCACATCGTCGTCGCGGTGGAACCGGAGACCGACTTCAACGACGTGTTTCGGTTCTCGCGCGGGGCGGGCGCCGTGCTCGTCAAACGCCGCCCGGACCTGTTCACGCAGGAGTTCATCAAGTCCGACCGGGGGGGACGCATCTTCGTCGACACGGGGCGGAACGCGCCGGGCGCGACGTTCGCGGCGGTCTACGCCGTGCGGGCCAAGCCGGGCGCGCCGGTGTCTGCCCCCTGCACCTGGGACGAGATCGCGGGCGGGTTGGTCTCCCCGCGCACGTTCACCTTGAAGACGATGGCGGCGCGTCTTGCCGCCGCAGGCGACCTCTGGTCGGCCATGGTCGATGCGCGACAGTCGCTGCGCCAGCCGCTGGCCCTGCTGGACCAGCGGCTGACGCCCGAGGACTGGAAGGAAGCGGCCGCCGCGTCGACGCGCCGCCCGGTTTCGCGGAAGCGGGCGCGACGCGGCTAAGGCCCGCTCAGCGGTGGCAGTTGGCCGTGAAGTTCTGGACCGTGCTGGAACCGAGGTTGTTCAGGTTCATCACGTCCGGCCCGAACGCGCAGTGCGGATCCGTCGGGCGTACGGCGTACGACCCGGGCGGCAGGCCCGTGAACACGTAGCGCCCGTTGCCGTCGGTCGCGACGCGCGCCTCCGAGCTGCCCGCCAGCACGACGATGATGCCGGGAAGCGGCCGTCCCCGCTGCTCGATGATCTGGCCGGAGATCGTCACCGGCGGCGGGGGCGGCGGCGCCGGCGGCGGGTACCCGCGGCCGCCACGGTCGTGGTCGTGGTCGTGGTCGTGGTCGTGGTCCCAATGTTCGCCGTGCTGCCAACCACCGGGGTGCCAGGCGTGGCGATCGCCGTCGTGGTCCCAGTGGCCGGCGTTCCAGGTGTCGCCCGGCCGCTCGCGCTCCCAGTGTCCCTCGACCCAGACGTACTGGTTGTCACGCCACTCGTGCGTCCCGGGAATCCAGACGAAGCCCGGGCGCGGCGGCGGCGCGGGAGCCGCCTGCGGTGGCGGCGCGGGCGGCGGCGGGGGCGGATCGTTGCGCACCATCTGTGGCGGCGGGACGTACGGCTGCCCTTCGACCCACGAGCCGGGGATCCACTCGTAGTGGTCGCCGCGCCAGTCCCAGCGGCCGCTGTGCCACTGGCGCCCGGGGCGCTCGTGCTCCCAGTGGCCGGGGAGGCGGCGGTACCGGCCGTGACGCCATTCGAAGCCGCCTTCGACCCACACCCATCCGGGGCGGCCGCGCACGCGCTCCATCGGCGGTGGGGGTGGGGGATCGTTCCATGCGACGACAGGGGGGCCCGTCAACGCCAGCAACAGCATCGTGGTCAGCATGCCCAACAGACTACACAACTCGCGTAAGGGGCTCCATTTACGCTCATCCCGGTATGTCCTAACGTTCCGCCATGCCCTACGCGTACCGGCATCTCTCTCCGGAAGATCTGCCCGTCATGCGGCAGCTGCTCACCGTCTTCGGCGTCGCGTTCAACGATCCGGACGCGTATCAAGGCGCCGTCCCGAGTCACGACTATCTGCGCCGACTCCTAGGCAAATCCCACTTCATCGCGCTCGCGGCGCTGGACGGCGACGTGGTCGTGGGCGGGCTGGCGGCGTACGAGCTCGAGAAGTTCGAACAGGCGCGCAGCGAGATCTACATCTACGACCTCGCCGTTGCCGAACCGCACCGGCGCCGGGGCATCGCGCGCGGGCTGATCAGCACGCTGCAGGGGATTGCCAAGCAGCGCGGGGCTTGGGTCATCTTCGTCCAGGCCGACCCCGGCGATGATCCGGCGATTCGCCTCTACACCTCGCTGGGGATCCGCGAGGACGTCCACCACTTCGACATCCCCGTACGCTGATCGACCGCGCGATCAGCCTGCCGCCGCGCAGAGAAGCACGAACGACAGACAGTGAAATTCGCTATCAGAAGTTTGCGACACGACGGTCCTCAGGATCGCGATGCCGGGGTTCGCGTGGATCCAGGCGGTCACACGTTCGCCCAGCGTGTCGCGATCTCGAGCCTTCGTTGCCGAGAACACCTTGACGAAGTTGATCTTGTCCGGCATGGGGACCACTTCGATAGCAGCGGTCGTCGGTGAGTCTCTACCGAATTCACGACCTGAGTTGAGAAATTCCGTCGACGACGCCCCTGCCGAGGTGGCGCACCGCAGCGAATCTGGGGTGGTTGACGGAGGCACCGTCCTCGACGACGCTCTGGTCTGTCTGGCCCGGGGCAGCGCCGCCCGTGAACCGGACGAATCTCGGACGCACGGAAGGGGGACCGCTTGTCGGAGATCGTACCTGAACGCGTGGAGACCATCGCGGCGTTCGGGCAGATGCGATTGTTCGTCTACCCGCCTCGGGTGGGGGATCAGACGGGCGTCACCGTGTCCATCGTCGAGCCGATGCCACCTGCCGACGGCACGTCCTTCGCGCTGGATTCACACGGCCTGGCCCTGCACCTGGGGCGGCCGGTACCCGTCCGGCAGCGTCGCGAGGACGCGTCGCGCGCCTGGACGTTCACGCGCGGGGATCTGACGCTGCTCCCCGCCGGATGCCGGACCACGATGTGGACGGAGGCCCCGGCCCACTACATGGCCATCAACCTGGGACCCGAGCTGGTGCGCCAGGCGGCCGGCCTGTCGGGCCGCGAGGTTGAAATGCCGAGCATCTTCACGTTCGACGACCCGCTCTGTCGCGAGCTGTCGCTGTCGATGGCGGCCGAGGCCGAGGCGCACGGGTCCGCCGCCCGACTCTATATCGAGTCCGCCGCCGTCGTGGTCGCCCAACGGTTGGTGTTGCACGGGGTCGGGCGCGTGACCCCGCGGCCCCGACCGGGGCTGCCCCCGGCCGTCCTGCGCCGCGCCAAGGAGTTCCTTCACGACCGGATGAACCGCAACCCCGGCATCACGGAGCTGTCGACCGCGGTCGGGATGAGCGTCGACCACTTCTCGCGGATGTTCAAACGGTCGACGGGCCTCGCCCCGCATCAATATCTCTCCGACATTCGCCTGGAACGCGCCAAGCGCCTGCTCGCCGAGGGGCGCATCCCCATCATCCAGATCGCGTACGAGATCGGCTACGCGAATCCCAGCCAGTTCTCCGCCTTCTTTCGCAAGCGCACCGGCCTATCGCCCAGTGCCTTCCGCCGGATCGTCGCCGCATCGTAATCAGGCGCCTTCCGTCGGAGGCGCCATTTGTTTGAGACAAGGCGGCCCTCCCCGACACAAATCGTTTACGATGAGGATCACGTCACGATTCGGTGCGCGGGCCGTTGGCCCGGCGGCCCTCCTGCTCGCGGTGGCGGGCGGTGGGCAAGCGCTCGCGCAGACCGCGACGGTGACGCTCAGCAGTCAAAAGCAGTACATCCGGGGCATTGGCGGCATGAGCCACGCGGCCTGGGCGGGGGACCTCACCGCGGCCGAGCGGACGCTGGCCTTCGGTAACGCCGACGGGCAGCTCGGGTTTTCAGCGCTGCGTATTCCTGTGACGGACGGTTCGCCCGACTCCGCCAACGTGGCGACGGCCAAGGCAGCCGCCGCAGCAGGAGCGATCGTGTTCGCCACGCCGTGGAACGCGGCAGGGACGATGACGTCCGGACAGTTCTCGTCGTACGCGACACACCTCAACAACTTCGTGTCGTACATGAAGAACCAGGGTGTGAATCTCTATGCCATCGGCGTGCAAAACGAGCCCGACTACGGCGCGCAGGCGGGGTGGATGGCGTGGACCGCGGCGCTTTGCCACGACTTCGTTCTGAACTACGGCGCGATGATCACGACCAAGCTGATCAGCTGCGAGTCGTTCAACTACGCGAAGAGTTACTACGACCCGATTCTGAACGACTCCGCCGCGCTGGCCAACGTCGTGGCGCTGGGCACGCACCTTTACGGCACCCCGGTGAGCGGCTACGCGTACCCGCTGGCCGACCAGAAGAGCGGCGGCAAAGAGCGCTGGATGACCGAGCACTACACGGACAGCACGACGGATGCGAACTCGTGGCCCAACGCCCTGGGCGTCGCGACCGAGATGCACCACGCGATGGTGGACGGTCAGTTCAGCCTCTACACCTGGTGGTACATCGTGCGCAGCTACGGCCCGATCGGCACGAACGGCGCTGTCACGAAGCGCGGGTGGTGCATGGCGCAGTTCTCGAAGTTCATTCGTCCCGGGTTTTATCGGGTGGACGCCACGGCCACGCCGGCGTCCGGCGTGTATCTGTCTGCGTACAAGAGCAACACGGACATCGTGCTGGTCGTCGTGAACACGAACACGTCGGCAAGCTCGCTGACCGTGTCGGTCAACGGCTCGACTGCCTCGGCGTACGACCGATTCACGACGTCGAGCAGTAAGAACTTCGCCAGCGAAGGGAAAGTGACCGCCACGAACGGCACGGTGATGCTGTCCCTCGACGCCCAGAGCGTGACGACCCTGCACGCCACCGGGGCGAGCACGACGGGGGCCGGCGGGTCGACGGCGTCCGGTTCAGCCGGAGCGAGTGGTTCGGCGGGGGCGATCGGTGCCGGCGGCGCGGCCGTCGGCGGTAGGACGGGCTCTGGTGGCGTGACTGCGTCCGGCGGAGCGCCGGGGACCGGCGGCGCAAGCCCAGGCTCAGGCGGTGTGACGGGCTCAGGGGGCGCGGTCGGGTCGGGCGGCGTGCTGGGGACCGGCGGCGCGGGGACGGGCGGGATTCCCGTCGGGACCGGCGGCGCGACGGGTGCCGCGGGCAGCACCACCCCGGGCGAGAGCTCCGATGGTGGTTGCAGCTGCCGTTTGGGTCACGCCGGTTCGGGTCCGGTACTTTGGCCGCTGCTCAGCATCCTGGCCGGCCTTGTTGTTCCAACGCGGCGCCGGCGCCGGCAATCGACGCGCTGAGCGCGTCCCACGTCACCGGCGCGCGCGCGAAACGCGTCGCCTTTGTTACTCCCACCCCCGACCACGTCGAGTCCATCGTTGTGCGCAGGAGGCAACGATGACCAAGCACGAGACTGGCACGCGCGAACAGTGGCTGGCGGCCCGGATGGAGCTGCTGAAGGCTGAAAAGGAGCATACCCGCCGTGGCGACGAGCTGGCCGAGCGGCGGCAGAAGCTGCCCTGGGTGCGCGTCGACAAGACGTACCAGTTCGACACGGACGATGGCCCGGCTTCGCTGTCCGACCTGTTCCGCGGGCGGTCGCAGCTGCTCGTCTATCACTTCATGTTCGGCCCCGACTACACGGCCGGGTGCCCGTCCTGCTCGGCGATCGCGGACGGGTTCAACCCGCTGGGCGTCCACCTGGCCAACCACGACGTGACGCTGAGCGCGGTGTCGCGCGCCCCGCTGCCGAAGCTGCAGGGCTACAAGAAACGCATGGGTTGGAGCTTTCCGTGGGCGTCGTCGTTCGGCACCGACTTCAACGACGACTTCAACGTGCGCGTCACCGAAGAGCAGCAGCGCAAGGGTGGCGCCGAATACAACTACCGGCGTGAGTCTGCCTGGCTGCTGCGCGGCAGTGAAGGCCCTGTCGCGGAGATGGCCGCCATGACCGGGACGGACCCGGCAACCTACGTGCGCGAGCGGCCCGGCGTGAGCGCGTTCGTGCTGGAGGACGGCGCCGTGTACCACACGTACTCCGCGTACGCGCGCGGCCTCGACGGGCTGTGGGGCATGTACCAGTGGCTCGACCGCGCGCCGCTTGGCCGGAACGAGACGGGCGTCTGGTGGCGGCGGCACGACGAATACGGGAACCGCTGACATGCCCGGCATGGCGATGCCCGGCGGCTGGGAGATGTCGATGGCGTGGATGCGGATGCCCGGTCAGACCTGGGCCGGCGCCGCCGCCTCGTTCCTGTGGATGTGGGCCGTCATGATGGTGCCGATGATGTTGCCGTCGCTCATCCCGATGCTGGCGCGCTACCGGCGGGCGGTGGGGCCAACCCGGCGGCTCGCCGTGCTGACGGCGCTGGTCGCCGCCGGCTACTTCTTCGTCTGGACGGCGTTCGGGGCGCTGGTGTTTCCGCTGGGCGCGGCGCTGGCTGCAGTGGAAATGTCGCTGCCGCCGGTCGCGCGGGCGGTTCCCGCGGCCGTCGGGCTGGTGCTGCTGGTGGCGGGCGCGCTTCAATTGACGCCGTGGAAGGCGCGTCAGCTCGCCTGCTGCCGCGCGGAATTTCGCGGCACGCTGGTCGCGGGCGGCGCCGCGGCGTGGATGCACGGCGTGCGCCTGGGCGTGCAGTGCGCCCGCTGCTGCCTGGCGCTGACCGTCGTCCTTCTGGTGGCGGGCGTGATGGATCTTCGCGCGATGGTCGCCGTCGCCGCCGCGGTCACACTGGAGCGGCTCGCCCCCGCCGGCGAACGGATCGCTCGCGCGATCGGCGCGGTCGTCGTGACCGCCGGCGTGCTGCTGCTGGTCCGTGCGGCGGGACTCGCATAGCTCGCCAATGTGATCTTGAACTTGTCCTCAGCGCGCTGAGCGACGAACATGCTGACACCGACCATGGATGCCAGCGAACAAGCCCGGGTCTCCGCCCCACCCACCGGCCGTGCGCCCGTCAACCGCGACATCGACCACCCGCTGATCGCGCAGGTCGACATCGAGATCTTCAGGGTCACCTTCGCTCCCGACTGCATGGCCCACAGCTGCCAGTGTCGCGACGAAGGCGATCTTCAGCGCAACGACGCCTGCTGCCAGCACGGCGCCGACGTGCTGATCCCGGAAAAGTCCGCCATCCTGCGGCGCGCGGGCGAGGTCTCTTCAGTGATGAAGCGCGGCTGGCGCCGGCACGGGACCTGGTTCGACGAGCGCGCACCGGAGCTGGATCCGGCCGCGCCCGAAGGGATCGTGTTGCGGACGGGAACCGTCGATCCGGACGATGAGTCGTCCGGTTGCATCTTCTTGCAGCACTCCGGCCCGCGCGGCTGCGGGCTTCACTACGCCGCTCTCGTGCACGGGTTCGATCCGGCCGAGATCAAACCCAGCGTGTGCCAGCTTTACCCGCTGTCGTACATCGACGGCCAGCTTGGTCTCAGCCCCGACTTCGATCGCTACTCGTGCGCCAACGACGACGGCCCCAGCGTCTATCGGCTCATGCGCGACGTGGTCGGCGTCGTGCTGGGCAGCGCGCTCGTCGAGCAGCTGGATCGCCTCGAGTCCGACGTCCTCAAACGCAAGCTTCGCCTGTTGCCCCGGCAGGGGACACCGGTCAGCCGCGGCCAGCGACCGGGATCTGCCGAGCCAGCCAGATGACGTGACGGCGTGGCGTGCCGTCGCCCGCCAGCACCCGTTTGGCGGTCGCGTCGAAGCCGGCCGTCCGCAGGCGGGCGGTGAACGCCGCATCCTGGAAGGTGGACCACACGGCCAGCACGCCGCCCGGGCGCAGCGCTTTCCAGGCGCTCTGGAGACCGTCGACCGAATAGAGCCGCCGGTTCGTGAACGTCGTCAGCGCCGTGGGGCCGTTGTCGATGTCGAGCAGGATGGCGTCATACGCCGTTGCCGCCTGGGCGATGAAATCGACGACGTCGGCCTCTACGACCGACAGGCGCCGATCCGCCAGCGGGTCACCAGCCAGATGGCCCAGGACCTCGCGGTTCCAGCGGACGACGGCCGGGACGGCCTCGACGACCACCACCGCGGCGTCGGTCGCCAGGACATCCAGGGCCGCGCGCGCCGTGAATCCCATCCCCAACCCCCCGATGAGGACCCGGGCGCCGGGCTTCGTCGCCAGGCCCGCGCAGCCGTGCACGGCGAGCCTTTCCTCCGAGCCGTGGCTGCCGCTGTTCATCAGCTCTTGGCCGTCGACGCGCATCGCGTAACGGCCCTCCGTGACGTGAAGAGTCAGCTCGCCACCGTCGCCGGTGACCGTTTGATCGATGACGTGTGCTGGCATGGGGATTTGGGCCGCCCGAGCATGAGGCTTGACTCAGGCGCGCGGAACTCTATTCTTGCGGCCTTCTTCTGCGGCGTTTGGTCGTGGGAGTGAAAACAAGGGTCCGCAGGAGGAACAAGAATGGCAACTGGTAAGGTCAAGTGGTTCAACGACGCCAAGGGTTTCGGCTTCATCGTCCGTGAAGAGGGCCCCGATCTTTTCGTGCATCACACCGCGATCGTGGCGGACGGCTTCCGGTCGCTGGCCGAAGGCCAGCAGGTCGAGTTCGACATCGCCGAGGGCCCGAAGGGCCTCCAGGCGACGAACGTTCGCGTCGCCGGCTAAAGGTCGCGCCGAATAGTGGCCCCCTTCATGGGGGGCCACCCCTAAACCTTCCACCCAAAGCGCGGTCGAGCTTGCGCCAAGGGCGGCGACAGTGAATATACAGATCACGTGAGTTTTCGCGCGATCGACGCCGCCGTTGTCAGCGAGAGCATCGTCCACCGGGCCGAGCGGGTGCCAGGATGGTGCCCGTCAGATACCGGGCCCAAGTGGCGGTCGCTGTGCGGGACGCGCGTCGGGGAGACGGGGCAGGGGGGAATGTTCGAATTCGAGGTGGCCGTGGCGCTCGATCCTGAATCGTGGCGCCTGGCTGCCAACTGTCAGGCCTGTCTGGCCGCGACTGAAAGACGCGAGCTCGGGCTGCTGACCTGATACAATGTGGCGGGTTCATGGCGGAGGCACGATGACATCGACCGGAAGCATCCTTGGGTAAGGCAGAAGACAAGAGGGCAGCAATCATCGCCAAGCAGGCCGAACGGCAACATGCCGAACAGCCCAATGGCCCGCCTGCGCCAAAGCGGCGGATGAACTGGGCAGCGACAGCGCCCCTCCGGCCGCGCCGCGGACGCCCGACGACGGGTCCGACCGGCAAATGAGCCGCGCATTTTCCGGAGGTAAGCGGAACCGCGAGGCGAGCCGCGACCTCAAGAAGCGGCAAAAGGAAGAGCGCCTTCGCCGTAACCGCGACCTGCGGGCGCGCGGCATCGATCCCGACATGATGAATCCCGAGGCCACGGAGGGCGCCCCGCCGCTCCCCGAGGTCAAGCTGGAGGACATCGTCATTTCCGTGGCGTCGGAATCGCGACGCGCGAACTTTGGTCCGACGAAGCTGTTCGTGGGGGGCCTGGGTCCGCAGACCACCGCGGCCGACCTGCGCGCCTTCTTCGCAAAGTTCGGCGAGGTCGTCGAAGCGATCGTCGTCCCGAACCGATCGACCGGCCAGTCGCGCGGCTTCGGTTTCGTCAGCTACCCGAGCTCGGCGGCCGCCGACGAGGCCATCAAGGGAGCGAACGGCGTCGAGCTGGACGGCCATCCCCTGAAGGTCAACCGCGCCGAAGCGCGCCCCGGCCGCTACTAGCCCCGTATCTGTGAGCCCGAGGGCTCGCGTGAGCGAGTTCGTGTTCGAGGGTGGCTAGCGTCTAGCGGCATTCCGGCTCGCGTGGGCGGAGAGCGCTCCTAAGCAAGCGAGTGCTCCTCTGCACGCGTCACGCGCAACGCGCACGCTTGCCTCCCTCGAACACGAACTCGCTCACGCTCAGCCGCTGGCCGCGATGATGGCGCCAGCGTTGAACAGCGTCGTGGCCAGCGCGCGTTCGCGCTTGGGAAACCAGAGCGCGACGGACTTGATCCAGGCCCAGCGCGACCCGCGTCAGCGTGAACCCGCCGATGCTGCCGACGGCGGCGTGACAGATGGCCGCGGCGCTCCAGGCGGCGCTCCAGACGGCGTAACCGATGCGTGAGCCGAAGCGATC
This sequence comes from Polyangia bacterium, assembly GCA_045802645.1. Lineage (GTDB taxonomy): Bacteria > Myxococcota_A > Polyangia > Fen-1088 > Fen-1088 > JADGRB01. Next base: position 45,450 of record JBJMQQ010000052.1, on the reverse strand, counting down.
GATGAACGCGCCGAACGCCTGATCGTCGTGGCCAGAAACAGCAGCGCGCAGCCGACCCCGCGGTAGCGGCCGACCTGCTCCCGGGCGGCAGGGATGGCGAAGGGCGTGCTGGACATGGCGTCGTGCCTCTCAGTTGTTGGGGGCGCCGGCCGCGATCCAGTCGTGGATCAGCTGCTGCTGGTCGTCGGGCAGGGCGACGCCGGAGAACTCCGACGTCCCCTTCGTCAGCAGAATCGTCTGGTTCGCGGGCATGCGCGCGCCGCAGGGGGCCATCGTGTCGGCGACCTTCAGGTAAAGGATGCTGCGGTCGGGATCGCCCGGGACGACGCGCGTCCCCATCGCCGAGCAGCTGGGCCCCGCGCACGGCTGGTCGACCAGGCTCCAGTACGCGTACACCTGCGAGCTCATGTCGAGCGCGCTGTAGCGGACGCTGACGCCGTTGTAGTGGCAGTAGTCGTTGCTGCAGCTCGGGTGCAGGACGGTCGTGTAGACCTGCGTGAACGAATTCTGCGTCACGGTCTTGGTGGGCGTGACGAAGACGTCGCCCAACCCCGAGCCGCACCCCCCGACCAAGCTCAGCGCCAGGCAAGCGCCGGCGACACCGCGCTTCATTGGTCGCCCCCCTTCATGGAAAGGCCGGCCCAGCCCGGGCCGACGTAGTCGGTGAACTCGATCCAGTTCCTGGGCGGAAAATCGTTCTCGCCGCACGGCAACCCTTGCGGGCACATCGCGCCGGGCGAGAAGGGGCCGCCGCAGGCGCACTGCTCGAAGGAGTTCCCGACGCACAGCGCGTACGAGAGGCCGCTGCACCCTGCGCAGCTGTCGATCGCCACGAAGTAGCCCGGCGAGCAGGCCGGTTCGGGATCCCAGCCGGCAGGCGGCGACCAGGGGCGTGCGCCCGTCGCGATGGGCTGGAAGGCGTTGGGGTCGTTCACGCACGACGCGCTGCCGGCGAAGATCGCAACCCAGAGCGCCAGGAACAGTACGCGTGATGTCAGGTGTGATCGCATGGCTAGAGGAAGTAGAGGAACGTCATCTCGAAACGGTCGTTGTGTGCCGTCGTGTCATCCGCCAGCTCCTGCGTGACCCGCTGGTACGACGCGCCGACGCGCATGGCCGGCGTCACGTCGAAGAAGACGTTCGCGTCGAAGTAGTGCGACCACTGGAACACGTTCCAGGAGTTCGTCCACGGCTGCGTGATCGCGTTCGGGTGAAACAGGCTGGCGATGTTGTTGGAGTAGCCGCGGCTGTAATTGCCGCTGACGAACAGGCGGCCCGTCGGCGGCAGGTAGTACTGCACGCCGACCAGGAACGTCTCCCAGTTGATGGTGTGCAGGAAGTTGTGCGAATCGAACGCCACCAGCCCGGGGTCCACGTTCGGCGGGTACGGAACGCCCACCAGCGGCGCCGACCCCGTGGTCTGCGGGACCGAGACCCCCATCGAGTTGACGGGCGTGTCCGCCGGCAGCGGGTAGACGTTCGGCACCGTCGCGCCGGCCGTCATCCCGGTGTACTGGTCGGCGTCGCCCGTGCCGGTCACGAATTCGGCAGTCACCGTCAGCGCGTTGCCACGATCGGTGGGGTCCCTGGCCGGGATGATGGGGATGAGCGCGTTGAACGCGACCGCCCAGCCAAGGAGGCGAATCGGCGTCGCCGGCAACGGCGCGTACGGGTCGACCTTGAAGGCGCGCTGCATGGCCGACACGGCCAGCGCCGCCGGCAGCGCCGTGGTCCCGCCGCTTCCCGGCGTCGAGATCCCCTTCCAGTGGTTGAACACCACCCGCAGCCCGACCTGCCCGTCGGGGATCTCGGAGTCGCGCTGGGCGGGCCGGAACGCGCCGGCCGCCACGTCGACGTTCACCGCTTCGGTCTGGAACGTGTGGCTGAGGCGCACCTGCGCCGTCCGGTTGAACAGCTCGTTGGGGACGCCCAGGAAGCCGCAGGTCGCGCCGAAGAAGTAATTTTGCCAGCCGAGCAGGTAGTAGGTCTGGCCCGCCAGCACGTCGACGATCGGGTCCTGCACGATCACGTACGCGTGGCGCACGCGGAAGGCGGCGTTGTTGAAGTAAGCGGCTTCCGTCGTCGTCGCGTTGCCGGGCGCCTGCTGGGGCGCGCCGCCGCCGGGGTTGATGGTGGGCTGATTGCCGAAGAGATCGAACTCCAGCACGCCCGACGTCTTGATGCCGCCGTAGCTGGGCGCCTCGGCCCGGAAGCCGAGCCGGCTGTTGCGGATGGTGTACTGCGTGCGTGAGTTCTGGTTGGCCTGCGTCAGCACGTGAGCCACGACGTTGTTGTTCAGGCCGTCGTTGAAGCTGCGCGTCGAGTCGTGCATCGCGTCCGCCTCGGCGAACCCGTAGATCGTCAATCGCCAGTCGGACGCTGGGCCGGCCGTGATCGTGAAGGGTGGCCGCACGAACCACGGGTTGACGGGTTCGGCCGGTGATTGTTCACGCGCAGGCAGCAGCACCGGCGGCGCCAGCTGCTTCGAACGTTGGGGAGCCGTCTCGTTCGCCGGCTCGGTCCCGGGGTCGGTGGCGGAATCGCCTTCGCTGTCGGCGGCGCGGGCCCCGCGGGTCAAAAGAACGGCGCTGAAGGCGAGCAGCAGCGCCAGCTTTTGGTACGGCATGGGTGAGGTCGGCACCTTGGTCAGGGGACGACGCGGACGAGCGCCGCGCTGACGGGCGGGACGTAAACGGTGGCCGTGTTTCCCGACGTGGTCTGGGTGAACGGCGCGCCCCGATTCCAGACGGCGTCGGTGCTGACCGTCGCGCCTGCCAGCGTCACCGACCCCGTGCCCGCCGAAAGCGATCCGGCCGGCGTGCCCTGCAGGTAGATGGCGCTGGCGCTGGTGACCGCCGCCCCGACGTTGACGGTCGCGTTGACGCCGCTGCTCGCGTGGCGGTTGACGAGAACGACGCTGGTGTAGCCGCTGCCCTTGACCGCGTAGGCCGTGAAGTTCGCGTTCGACGACGTGACGCTGGTCGAAACGACCGGCCCGGTTCCCGCCAGGTCGAACAACAGCATGCCGTAATAGAGCGGCTGAACTGCGGTGACCACGCCGTTCGCCTCGGCGATGGGCTCGTAATAGAAGGGGCGCGTTCCGTCCATGCCCGTCTCGCCGCCGTGGAAGTTGACGCCGCTTCCGCCGTGCTCGGCGGTGAGGTACATGAAGTCCAGCGACCACAGGGCGGAGATGATCGTGTCGCTGACGCCCATCTGGCCGTGGCCGGAGAACGTGTTGCACTCACCCCACCGCCAGCCGTCCGGCACCTTCCCCTTGGTCGCGGCGCTGTCGACCGTGTCGGCCATCGTCACGATGTCGGACTTGAGCGTCTGCAGCGTCGCGGCCGTCGCGCTGCTGGAGCCCGCCCCCGACGAGTAGTAGTGCTGCGTGACCAGCCGCAGCTTGTTCCCGAACTTCGCGGCCTCCGACTGGGTGAACGGAACGGTGAAGCTGGAGTAGCCGCCGCCGGTCGAACCGGGGCCGGCCAGAACCGCGCCGGGTATGGCCGTGACGGCCGTCGCCATCGCCTCCCACTGCTGTTGAAGGTTGACCCAGGTGTCGTACTTGTTGATCTCGTTGCCCAGCTCGAACGCGTACACGCTGGAGCCGCACTTGTTCATCACGTACGTCGCCTCGGCGGCCGACGGCGTGACGTTTCCGGCCTTGAAGTTGACGCCGTACATGACCTGCGACCCGGTGGCCTGCAGAAACCCGCAGAGCTGGTCGACCATCGCCGTGTTGATGGAGTGCGTGAACGGCTGCCCCGACGGCGTGGATGACGCGGTCCCCGTGCCGCCCCAGGTGCAGACGTCGACGTCGTTGGCGCCGATGCGCACCTGCGGCGCACCGAGCAGCTTGTAGAGCGCGATCAGCTTGGCGTTCGTGCTGATGAGCGACGCGTTCGTGAGGTGCGTCTTTTCGTAGCTGAAGCCGGCGAACCCCGGCGTGACGGTTCCGACGGTCGTGGCGCTGTTCACGGTGACCGTCGCGGTCACGCCGGTGCCGGAGGGGCCGCCCGCGACCGGCGTGCCCCAGTCCGAAGAGGTGGTGGTGCCACCCGTGCCCGCGCCGCCTGTGCCGGTGGTGGCGCGTCCGCCCGCGCCGCCCGTCGACGGCGCGCCGCCTGTGCCGGTGCTCGCCCGTCCGCCCGCGCCGCCCGTCGAGGGTGCGCCGCCAGTCCCCGTTCCGCTGATCCCCCCCGCGCCTCCGCCCGTCCCGGTCGTGCCGCCCGCGCCCGTTCCCGGCTCGCCGCCGGTGCTGGTCCCGGGCGTGCCGCCCGAACCTGTCGTCGCGCGACCGCCGGTTCCGGTGGAGCCGCCGGTGCCGGGCGTGACGGTTCCGGTGGAACCGTAGCCGCAGCCAATCAGCAGCGCCGAAGCCAGCGCCAGTCCAGTGAGTCGATGCGTGAGGGGGGCGGTGTACATCTCGCTTACCAGTAGGGCGACGGCTCACGCTGCTGGTGCATGGTTCGGTAACTTTGTTGCCTTTTTTCGCCGGCCAGTGCGGCCGCCCGTCCAGAACGTGCAACCTGGCGCAATCCCGTGGTTCCGGCAGTGGACACCGGGAGCATCCCGAGCCCGCAGGCAGGGAGGCGCGCCCCTGGCGGGCACGCCTCCCTGGGTCATCACTTCGCGCTCTGGCAGTTGCAGCCACCGCCACACTGGCAGGTGGGCGTGCAGTCGCAGCGCTCGCCGCAGGTGCACGGCTGCGGCTGGGCACCGGCGCACCCGCACGAGGCGTTCTGGCAGCGGCAGTCGTTCTGATTCGGATTCGAGTTCTGGTTCGGCTTTTCCATGGCGTTCTCCGTTTCGAGGCCGGCTCCATTGCCTGCTCTCAATGAGGAAGACGCAGCGCGAGTCGTCGCATTACACTTCAAACCGCATGCAGGATGAGACATCGGGCGCCGACGCCGTCACGCCACAGGTGGTCGAGGTCCTGGTCGCCAATCACCGGGAGTTTCTCGGCTTCGTCGAGCGGCGGGTCGGCAACCGCGCGCTGGCCGAGGAGATCGTGCAGGAGGCGTTCATACGCAGCCTCGAGCGCGGCGACGAAATACGGGAGTCGGTCGTCGGGTGGTTCTATCGGGTCCTGCGCAACGCCGTCATCGACCATCAGCGCCGGCAAACGGTGGCGGATCGGCGGCTCGACCAGTTCGCCGCCGAGCTGGACGCGGGCGGCGGCGAGGCCGAGCAGGAGGTCGCCGCCGTCGCGTGCGGCTGCATCCTCAGGCTGGCCGATACGCTCAAGCCGGAGTACGCGGATGCCCTGCGGCGGATCGAGATCGAGCAGGTCGCCGTGAAAGACTACGCCGAGGCGAACGGGATCTCGCCCAGCAACGCGGGCGTTCGGATCTTTCGCGCCCGTGAGGCGCTGCGGAAGCAGCTCGCGCGTTCGTGCGGGACGTGCGCCGAACACGGCTGCCTCGACTGCAGCTGCGACACCGCCCGCCATGATTGACGTCGTCATCGTGGGTGGCAGTTACGCCGGGTTGGCCGCGGCGCTGCAGCTGGGGCGTGCGCGACGCGAGGTGCTGATCGTCGACGCCGGCCAGCGGCGCAACCGCGACGTGTCCCACGCGCACGGCATCTTGGGGCACGACGGCGCGGCGCCGGCCGCCATCTGGACCAAGGCGAAAGCCGAGGTGCTCCGGTACCCGACCGTGCGCTGGCTGGACGCGCCGGCCGGCGGCGCCCGGGCTGTCGCTGGCGGCTTTGCCGTCGGCGCGGGCGGCGAGACGCGAACGGCCAGGCGACTCATCCTCGCGCACGGGGTCGTCGACGGCATGCCGTCCGTCCCGGGGCTGAGCGAGCGCTGGGCAAAGACCGTATTTCACTGCCCGTACTGCGATGGGTACGAGCTCGATCGCGGGAAGCTGGGCGTGCTCGGGTCCGGTGCGAACGCCGTGCACTACGCGTCCCTCGTCGCGGAATGGGGCGCGCCGGGGCAGACGGTGCTGTTCGTCGACGCCGGGGCGCTGCCCCCCGACCCAGCGGAGGCGGCGATCCTCGCTGAACGGGGAATCCGCGTCGAGACCGAACGCCTGCTCGAAGCGCGAGATGCGCCCGGCGGGCTGGAGCTGGTGGTCGATGGCGGGCGGCGCTACCACGTAGCGGCGCTGTTCGCGATGCCGCGGACCTCATTGCCGGGCGACTTCGCCCGACAGCTGGGGTGCGAGACCGAGATCGTGCCGACCGGTTCCATCTACAAGACGGACCCCCGCACGAAGGAGACGACCGTCGCGGGCGTGTTCGCCTGCGGGGACGCCGCGATCGCTCAGCACAGCGTCACGTACGCGATCGCCGACGGCGCACGCGCCGGAATCTCAGCGCATCAATCGCTGGTGTTCGCTCACTGACGCGGTGGAAGGACCAGCGAGTAGCTGGTGCTGCGCCCGCCCGCTTGGTTCTTGGCCAGTACGCCGCGCGCGACGAGGTCGTCGATGTCGCGCAGCGCGGTGTCTTGCGAGCACTTCGCGAGCTTCGCCCACTTCGACGAGGTCAGCTTGCCCTCGAATCCGTCGAGGAGCCGGTTCAGGATCGCGCGCTGCCGTTCGTTCAGCGGCGCCGTCCCGTGCGCTTCCCAGAACCGCGCCTTCTGGAGCACCGAACCGACAATCGTCTCGGCGCGGTCGAACGCCCGATCGAGACAGGCCAGGAACCACAACAACCATTCGGTGACGTCCAGAGTCCCCTTTTGAGCAGATTCCAGCGTCTCGTAGTAGGTCTTTCGCTCGGCGCGGATCTGGGACGACATGCTGTAGAACCGCTGCGGAGATTGCTCGGAACGAGCAAGGGCGAGGTCAGTGATCGCGCGCGCGATTCGACCGTTTCCGTCGTCGAACGGATGCACCGTCACGAACCACAGGTGCGCGAGGGCTGCCTTGATGATGGGGTCGAAGGATTGCCCTTCGTCGTTGAACCACTCGAGGAACCCGCGCATCTCGGCGTCGAGCCGCTGCGCGCTTGGGACCTCGAAGTGCACGCGCGTGCGACCGATGGGACCAGAGACGACCTGCATGGGCCCCGACGCATCCGTCCGCCAGGCACCGACCGTCATCTTCGTCATCCGGGCGCGCCCGGTCGGAAACAGGGCCGCATGCCACGAAGCGAGCCGGTCGGCCGTCAGCGGCTCCGCGAACTTCTGCGTGGCATCGAGCAGCATCTCGACGACACCATCGACCTCGCGATCGCTGGGGATCAGGCCTGCGACCTCCAGTCCGAGCTGCCGCGCCACCGAGGATCGCACCTGGGCGTCGTCCAGGACTTCTCCTTCGATGTCGCTCGACTTGACGACCTCTTCCGTGAGCGCGCGGAGCGTTGCGTGTGCCCGAAAATCGTATCCAAGCGCCTCCATCCGCCCGACGAGCCGCCCCTGCCGGTGACGCACGGGGCCAAGTCGCCGCGCTAACTGACCGTCGTCCCACCGAAAATCCGGCCAACCCGCTAGCTGATGGATGTAACGCATAATCGCCGCTTACTCTGCGGAGATTATGTCTCGCAATCGCCGCGCGGGCAATCTTGATCACCGCACTTCGTGCGGAGATTAGGCGGCCGAATCGCCGCACCTCTATTTGCGTTTGAAGATCCGGATGCCTTCGAGCTCGGCGTCCAGCGTGTACGCCGACGCGAGCAAGCGGGCGAGCGCGGGGTACTGCTCGGGGGGATAGGGGTAGTCGTAGCGGCCCGGCGAGGTGTCGAGGATGTAGGCGGGGCGGGCGCGCTGCAGATCGTCCATCAACATCGGCCAGGCCTCGGGGACCAGATGGCCGCGCGTCGTCGCGCCGTTTTGCGAGCGCGCGCCGGTCAAGAGGTGCGTGTAGACGAAGCGTGAGGCCGGGCAGCGATCGGCGTCGACGTAGAGCGCGGGGAACCACCCCCACACGAACAGCTGGTCGTCCGGTCGGGTCCGCCCGCGAACGTAGGCGGCGGCGCGGCGGTAGTCGGGTGTGACGGTGACCCAGCTGTCCGTCGCGCCCCGGCGCAGCCAGGCGACGGTCACGAAACTGCAGGCCATGAAGCCCACGACGGCCGCCAGCCGGCGCCGTTGTCGAGGTGACGCGTTCGCCAGCCACTCGACGCCGCCGACCCCGCCGAGAACGGAGAGCGGGGGGACCGTCAGAAGAAAGTAGTGCCCGTACATCCGTCCGCCGATGAGCGCCGCACCGACCATCGCCGCCAGCCACAGCCACACGACCACCGCCTCGCCCCGCGGTCGCACGTGGCGGCCGAGCAACAGCAGGGGCGACATGGCGAGCGCGAAGGGGACGAAGCACTTGAACAGCCTCGGGACGAAGCCGCCCGACGCGGACGCCGCTGGCATGTAGTGGTGAAAGACGTACGTCCACGACCAGAACACAGCGTCGCGCAGGATGCCTTCCAGCCAAAATGCAGTCGCGACGCTGCCGGCGACGGCAAGGACGCCCACACCCAGCAGGGCGACGCCCGCCACGGCGCGCCGGAGGTCCTGGCGGCGCAACCCGCGAATCAGCAGGTCAGCCGCCAGCGCGACGAGCAGCAGCCCGGCCACCTGTTTGAAGAGCAACGCGCACGCGCCCAGCGCGCCCGTCGCCAGGAACGCGCCTGGCCGCCCGCGCGCCCGCAGGTAGACCAGCACCGCCAGCGACGCCGGCAGCACGGCGAAGAGCTCGGTGTTGGCCGCCAGCACCTTGGGCTCGTAGCTCGCCGAGAACACGGCGTAGAGCAGCGCCGCCAGCCAGCGGGCCTGCCGCGCGCGATGGTCGTCGTCATCGCGCCGCCGGACCAGAGTGGCCGCGATGGCCCCGATGGCGAGCGCCGTGCAAACCGCGGCCACCGCCGCCAGGACGTGCACCGCGCGCATGTCGTAACGCCCGAACAGCCGGAACACGGCCGTGTAGAGGTAGAAGATCGCCGGAAACTTGTTCTCGACACCGTCGCGGTAGGGCAATCCGCCGTTCAGCATTCGACAGGCGATCGCGGCGTACGACCCTTCGTCGATGTCCATGATCGGGTAGACGAAGCTGGGCGCGCGCAGCACCACCGTCACGGCGACCACCAGCAGGGCGGGCCGAAAGTCGATCCGTGCCGCTGCCGAGTCCGCCACCCGACGGACGTAATGGCGCGATCACGACACGCCTACGCAACGCCTGGCGAAGCTGCAGGATTCGGGCAAACGGATAGGCCGACGGCGTACGAGCCCCTTTGCGGCGCGCCTGGCAAAATGGCGCCGATGCGTCCGCTGTCTGAGGGGAGTCGCCTGCGTCGCTTCCTGCTGGTCACCTTCGGGTGGAGCTGGCCGCTTCAGGTCCTGTCCTTGTGGCTTTCGCCGCTGCAGCGGAAGGTCGTTCTCGGCGTGTCGATGTGGGCTCCGGCGCTGGGCGCGCTGGCCGCGACGGGGGGACCGTGGCGCGACGCTGTTCGCCGGCTGTTCCGGCCGCCGGGATTGCCGGGTGGGCATGCGCGCGTGGCCATCGTCGCCGCCTTCCTGCTCCCGCCGGCCACCGTCGTCGCCGCGGTCGCGCTGTCCGTGTGGCTCGGCGTCGCGCGGCTGAACCCGGCGCACCCGCCGTGGCGCACGCTGGCCGTCCTGGTCATCGGCGCTGCCTGCGTGGCACCCGTCGCGAATTTTCCGGTGTGTGGCACGCGCCGCTGGTGGTCGCCGGGTTCAACTATCCCGGGCACCCGTGGCTCGCCGTCCCGCTCATGGTCGGCCTTTCAATCATCATCAACGTGTTGCTGGTCGGGCTGGCCCGACTCGGCGGCACGATGACGGCGCCCACGCTGGCGCACGGGAGCATGAACGGCACCGCCGGGCTGGCCACGGTGCTGCTGGTCGGCGGCGACTCCGCCCTTGCGGCGCCGTCGGGCATCGTGGCCTGGGTGCCTCTGGCCATGGCAGCCGCTGTGACGGTCTGGGCAGGCTCGCGCGCGACGGGCGCGGGCGCTACGCTGGTAGCGGACGCGTGATGACCAAGCTCTCCGTGAACGTCAACAAGATCGCCACCCTGCGCAACACCCGCAACAACGGCATACCGGACCTGGCTCGGCTGGCGACGCTCGCGCTTGATGCGGGGGCGGACGGCATTACGGTGCACCCCCGGCCCGATGCTCGCCACATCCGTCCGTCGGACGTGGGTGAGCTGGCGGCTGTCGTCGCGCGATATCCGGGCGCCGAGTACAACATCGAGGGCAATCCCTTCCACGGCCTGGCGGAGCACTGCGCCCGCGTGCGCCCCGCGCAGGCGACGCTGGTGCCGGACGCGCCCGAAGCATCCACCAGCAACCGCGGCTGGAACCTGGCGGCGCTCACACCGGCGGAGCGGGGCGCTCTGGGCGGCGTGATCGCGGAGCTGCGCACGTACGGTTGTCGCGTCAGCTTGTTCGTCGATCCCGACGCTGGCGTCATGCAGGCGGCGCGGGCGCTGGGCGCCGACCGGGTCGAGCTCTACACGGAGCCTTACGCGACCGCCGCGCTGGAAGGCCGGGCGGACGCTTCCCTGCGCACGTACGCGGAGGCGGCGCGGGCGGCGCACGATCACGGCCTGGGGGTGAATGCGGGCCACGATCTGAACCTCGCGAACCTCTCGACGTTTCTACAGGCGGTGGGCGGCGTCGATGAAGTGTCGATCGGTCACGCGCTCATCGCCGACGCGCTCGAGCTCGGTCTGTCCGAGGCGGTCCGTCGCTACCTGGCGGCGATCCGCGAAGCCGGGTCGTGAGAGCCACTCGACGCCCGGATACGTAGAACGCCCCTCTACGTTCTGCGTCTTTCGCGCGATCGGGGCGCGATCGCGCCGCGGAAAGGCCGATCGCATGCGGCGACCGGCGCTGGCACGCGCGCTGCAATTTCGGTTGGACGAAAGGAGACCGTTCCCAATGTCCAACACCTACCGCATGACGAGAATCTCGATGGTCCTGACCTTCGCTGCAGGCCTTGCCGGCTGCAACGACCTGGCGCCGTCCCCCCACAAGGTGGCGCCGATCGCCGCGCAGTCGCCGGCGCCATCCGAGGTGCCGCCGCCGCCGGTGGTCCCGACCACGCCGCCGCCCGCCGCGACGATCGACGACCAGCTCAACCCGCAGCCGGTCGCCGCGAAGGACGATGACGACGACGACGATCAGCAGATCGATCAGTCGGAGGCACTCGCCCGCGCGCGCAAGCTGCTCACGGCCGGCAACGGCGAGGGGGCGCTTCGGATGGCGAAGATCGCCGTCCTCCGCACGCCCAAGCGCTCCGGCGCGTGGAACGTGCTCGGCCGGGCTCAGCTGGTGCTGGGCAAGCGGAAGGACGCGATTGCATCCTTCGAGAAGGCCGTCGAGCTGAACCCGGAGAGCTCCTACGCGCGCAACAACCTGGGGCTCGCGTTGATCTACGAGAAGCGGTTCGAGGAGGCCGCCGATTCGCTGGAGCAGGCTGTCGAGCTCGAGCCGGTCGAGGCGTACATGTGGAACAACCTCGGCATGGCCTACGAGCAGCTGGACCGCCTGGACGACGCCCGCGACGCCTACGACAAGGCGGTGGCCATGGACAGCGACCACGCCAGCGCCAGCCTGGCGCGGCTCAAAGGGGTGACGTCCGTCATTCGCACGGCCAAGGTGGAAACGACGCCGCGGACGGAGACTCCGGACGGCAAGACCGACGACGTTCGGAAGGGCGTGCCATCCACCATCCAGTGACAGAGAAGAGCGAAGACAATCCCCGAACGGCCGGTGCGGCGAGACCGCGCCGGCCGTTCGGCCGTCATGACCGACCGAGACCTGGTTCAGTCGGCGACATCGTCGATCTCGATGATCGTGGCCCCACCGTCTGACGGGAACGTACTCTCCGCAGACGCGCTGCCGGTGCGGAGTCGAACCGCAAACCCCACGACGTGCGACGGGTCGAAGGTGGCAGAGCGGGCCTGTTCGAGCGGGAAGTCCAGCGAAGCCCATTGGCCGTCTGACAGCCCGCCAGCGTCGAGCGAGGGTCCGTCGCCTTCGACGGATGTCGGGCCGCTGAACGCGACCAGCTGCACGCCGCGATCGAACAGCGATCCCGCGAGCAGCCGGACACGCGCGCGGAGAGTCTTCGCGGTCAGGTCGATGCCAGGCGCTCCGAAGACGTATAGCGCGTCGGCGTATTGCCCGTAGCCGGTGAAGGTGGCCGTCAGCCGCAGGGCGCCGGCGCTGGGATCGCCGTCGGTGGCGACACAGGTCAGCGTCGCTGCCCCGGGCATGGCCAGGTGCCAGCCTTCGTCGCTGGCATCGAACGAAAACCGGAGGTCGCTCCCCCCTTCGACGGCTATCGGCCAACCGGGTGGTGCCGCCGCGGCCGCATCGTCGTAGTGCGAAAGAGCGGCTTTGACCGTGTCACCGACCACCGACGGGCGTGCGTTCCAGTCGGTCAAGAGCGACGGGAAGGCGCACCCGCCCGGAAACCACGCCCAGGCGGTCCATCCGGCGCCGTGCGCGTCGGCGTAGTCCAGGACCTCGCGCGCGTAGTCGTCGGAGCAGGTCGTCGTGTCACCGAACTCCGTGACGATCACGGGATCGGTGGCGGTCAACGCGCCCCAGTAGAGGTCCCAGAATCGCGACCGGCGCTCGGCCCCGGAGCCGCCGTAGGGGTGCGTCGCGTAGGCGATGTTGTAGCCGGCGACGCGGTGATCGGGGACGCCGGACAGGTCGTACGCCCTGTCGAGACCGCCGACGTTGACGAGGTTGTCGGCGCCCGCGGCGCGCACGGTGTCGTAGAGCTGCTGCATCCCGGCGGCCTGATATCCATCCCCCGTGTTGCCGCCGGCCAACCACACGTCCCAGGTGATGTCGTGAGGTTCGTTGTAGAGCTCGAACAACACCCGACCGTCGCCGGCGTAGCGGCTCGCCACGTCCGCCCAGAACGTCACCGAGTTGCGGTCAGCCATCTTCTGCTGGCAGCCGCTCTTCGCTGCGCACTTGCCGAGCGTCCCCGCGTCCGACCAGTGCAGGTCGAGGATCACGTCCATTCCCGCCGCCTCGGCCCACCGCACCGCCTGATCGACTAGCGGCGCGTACCCGGGATCGTAAAGAGGAGAGGCTGCCAGCCAGAAGTCCTGGTTCAGCGCGATGCGGACCACGTTCGCCTTCCAGGCGGCCATCCGCTGAAAGTCAGCCGCGCGCAGGCCTTGGCCGCCGCTCGACCACTCCAGCGAAGGACGATCCACCCCGTGAAACAGATGCGGGCGACCGCCGGCAGTGCAGACCGTGTTGCCGTTCACGTAGTAGCCACCCGGGGCGATCGGCACGGTCGGGGCCGCCGCGCACCCGGTGCGACCGCTGTCGTGCGACGGCGCGGGAGAGCCCCCCGATCCGCAGCCGCCCATCGCGGTCGTCGCGATGACGAGCAGGGCCGCGAGCGATGGCCGCCCGATCACGGCGACACCTGCTGCCCGGCAGCGTTCAGGAACTTCAGGTCACGGATGCAGAAGTCGTAGTCGGCGACGACGCCGGGCAGTTGCTGTGGACCGAACTGCAACCCCACGATCAGATCCTTGTCGAAAGCCAAACCTGGAGTCCCCCAGTTGGGTTGCACGAACGAAGTCAGAGAAGCGGTGACGGTCGCGGCGTCCTCGACGACTGTCGGCGTGCTGCCGTCATTCGTGAGCACGAACGGCGCCGTCGTGAAGCAGTCAGGGAGAGTGAGGCAGTCGGCACGCTGAACCGACGAGAGCTCGACCCTCAGGCCGGAGATGGGCGCCGGATCGACGGTGAACTGGACCTGGGTGATGCCGCGGGCGGCGGCCGTGAACGGCGCCGCAATACCGACGGGCGCGTCGGGCGCCAGCGACAGGATCAGCAGCGAGCCCCAGTTCATGTTGGTCGCGCCGGGATCCTCCTTGCCCGACATGCAGAACCGTCCCGGGGTGTAGCGCACCTTGCCGTTCGACACACCATCCGTGACCACCAATGCTGCGTCCACGAATCCGTCTTCGACCGTGAGCACGCACGTACCAGACGGCAGCCCGCTGCAGACCGGCGTCGTTTGCTCTTGCGGTCCGCCTCCGCCGCAGGCCGGCTGCAGCCCGAGTCCGACGGCGACACCCAACCAGGTGACGAAACTTTTCGTTGTCATGGCTCTTCCTCCGCCGCGTTCCTTCAGCAAGGAGGAGGCCAGCTCGAAGTGCCCGGAAACAGCAGCTGGCCGCGTCCGCAGTTGCGCCAACTCGGCGCAACTGAGCAGGCACGCTCTAGTAGAACCGGACGTCGGAGACGGTCAGGTCGGCGACACAGGAAGTCGTCCCGGCGCCGGTGGATGCATCGGCGGAGAAGGCCCACCCCAAGCCGGTGATCTTGGCGGGATTGATCGGCAGTGCGGACGTCACGCTCAAATGGGCACTGAATGGCAGCTTCACCGTTTGGGGCAGCGACGTGATCTGGCCGGCCGCCAAAGTCGCAAACGGCGGGAGGGCTCCCGGCGAGCCGGTGCCATGGTCGGTGTGCGACGTCGGGTCTCCGTCATACGCGAGGTTCGCGCTGTCCTCGGTGAAGTAGCGCAGCGTGCATCCCGAGAGCGAGCCGCTGATCGAGAACTGCGCGCCGGTGAACGCAGACGCGTCGACGCAGTCGCGGAAACGATAGACGACCAGCGGCGCGGGGTCGGTGGATGTTGCGGGCGCGTTCAGCGTGACGTGCAAGCCGCCGTCCGCGGTGAACGTCGGCGCCGGAGCGCCGAACGCGAGGATGTCCCCTGCGACGTCGCTGCCGCCGGTCGTCCCCGCGAACGTGGCGAGGAGCCCGTCCGTCGGTGCGTGAATGGTGTTCGACGAGTCACAGCCGAAAACGAAGGTGGCGCAATCCGTTCCCGGGCGACGGCAGCCGGCCGGGTAGCGTGCATTGGGCGGGCATTGCACGGGAAAAGCCGGATCCGCGCAGGTCGGGAGACAGTCCGAACCCGTGCAGCTGTAAAATTGAATGTCATCCACCCAGAGGTCGAACGCGGTATCCCTTTGCGGGTTGAAGTTGATGTTCAAGAGGTGGGCCGGGTTCCACGGCGCGGATCCATCGTTCTGAGCCAGCGCCGCGAAGGGGACCCGGTACTCGACCCAGTGATCGCTCGGCGCGGTGATCTTGAAGTCGAACCACCAGCCGCAATTCGAGCCAGCGGCGCCGTCCGGGCACGCGCCCCCTTGGGCCGGTGGCGACGTCTCGACCGTCGGAATGTAGAGATCGACGGGCTGGCTGTTCTTCATCCAGAACTTGATCCCACTGGCGGCGCTCGCGTCGTAGGCCATGTTTCCGGCCGGCTGGGCGTTGAGGGTCAAGCCCAAGATGGTCCCGAAGCCCGTGAAGCCGGAGCCGGTCAGGCGAGCCGCGTAGTGGCTCGTGCCTCGCCCTCCGGGGATGGCGGTCGGGAAAAAGTCGCCTCCGTCCGTCGGGGCCAGGGTCCCGCCCGGCGTCCCGTCTCCGAACCCGTACCACCATCCGCGGCGCTTGCCCGACCCGCAGATCTCGGAGTCGGCGTCCTCCATGTCGTCAATGACGGACGGATCACTGCACCAGGTGGCGACGCTGCTGCAATCGGTGCCCGGTGGCCGGCAGCCCGCCGCGCTGTGAGTGGTCGCGGGGCAACTCACGGGAAACGCGGGATCCGTGCAGGTGGGATGGCAGTCGGAAGTGGAGCAGTGATAGAAGCGAATGTCGTCGACCCACACGTCGAACGCAGCGCCGGGACCGACCGCGAACTGAACCGCCAGCAGGAACCGCGGATTCCACGTGGCGGAGCCGCCGGGTTGAGTGAGCGCTGAGAACGGCACCTGGTACTCCGTCCAATCGCTGCTGGGCGCCGTGATCTGAAACGAGAAGGCGTTGTTGCAGTTGCGTCCGGCTGCGCTGTCCGAGCAGGTTCCGCCATCGCTTGGGAGGGTCGTCTCCGGGAGAAGCAATTGCACTTGTACGGGCGCGTTGCTCTTCATCCAGAACTTGATCCCGCCGGCCGAGCTCGCGTCATAGGGCAGCCTTCCGATCCCGGGCTGGTTCAAGCCGAAGCCCATCACCGCGCCCCAATCCGTGAAACCGGAGCCGCTGAACCGTGCCGCATACTGGCTGGTCCCCCGCCCGCCGGGGATCTTCGTCGTCGCGAACGGAAACCCCGGGGTCAAATCCGAGCTGGTGAGGTCGGCAACCGTGTACCAGCCCCCGCTCCGGCCGTCCAAGGTGCAGATGTAGACGTCGCCGTCCTCCAGGTCGTCGATCAGCGGCTCCAGCGGATTGCTGGTGCAAAGCGGGCGCGGCGTTCCTGGGCTGATGCCGAAGACGGAATTGCACCCGCTCGCCAGCATTGCCGTGGCGAAGACCAGGTGACGCAGGTGGCGCGGCATCAAAATCCTCCCGCGATTGCAGTCACGACGGCGCCCGGCGCGGCACCGACAACCAAGCGAGCGGACACTCGTGTCTCCGGCTGCGGCGACCCCGATCGGCGACCGAAGTAATAGACGGTCGCACCCGCGGCGACCAGCACGGCTCCGCCGATGCCCAGGAAGGTGGCCGCGTCTCCGCGCGAAACCGCGTCCTTGCGGCTCTGGATGCCGCTTGCGTCGCAGCCGTCCGTGAAGCAATGCGGATTGGAGGCGTCCTTCGCGCTGAGCGCCATGGCCAGCGCGTATCCGGCGCCCGACAGCAGCAGGACGCCGGCGCCAGCGGTAGCAACTCCGCCCACTCGGAGATACCTGGCGGTGGACGCCGTCATCGGCGGCGTGCCATCGGGCGCGGGGGCCCTGGTCGGGCTCACCACCACGATGACCGGCGTCGCCAGTACGGGAATTTCGATCGTTCGTGCGTCGGCCTCCTTGCCGATGACGACCGTCGTCGTGAACGGCTCGCGCCCCAGCGCAGTCGCCCGGATCACGTGCTCGCCTCCGTCGACCGGGATGGGCGTCGACCACGCCCCACCGCCGAGCTCATGACCATCGCGCTCGACGACCAGCCCCTCGACGCGCGTGGCGGGCGGGACCACGATGGTGAGCCGAGAGAGGCGCGGCTCGAGCGCACTGACGTGGCTCGCCGCCTCGAGCTCGCGATCGTGCCTGCCGTCGCGCTTGGCGACGACCAGCGCCTCGTTGAACTCGCTCCAGGCCCGCGCCAGGCGGCCGTCTTGTTCGTGGCAGAGCGCCAGGTTCAAGATCGTCCCGCCGGCGGGGACGAGCCGCTGGCTCTCCTCTAGCTTCGGGCAGGCCTCCGGGATTCGCCCGTCGGCCATCAACCCGCGTCCCTGCTGAAACAGCATGGTCGCCAGCGTCTTGTCATCCGCGGTCGGCTCCGCGCGCGCCTGCCTGTCAGCGGCCACAGCCCCGGCAAGCCACGCAGCGATCGCCAGCAGCCCGATCGTGACGCCCTTCATTGGTCCCCTCCCCAGAGCAACGATGGCGCCAACCCAAAGGCGAGGACTTGTCGGTTGCCGAGGCTTGGATCTGCGCCGTTCCTGCGCAGCTTCCGATGGCTCAGGCGATTGAGCCGCGCAGAAACGGCGCAAACTCCTCTTAGTACTGGTCCGCATACGGATCCGCCGTGGTCGGCTTCTGCGTCCCCGGACCGGGGGCAGGGGAGTCCGCAGGTGGCGGGCGAGGACGGCGCGGGCGCGGCCTTGCGGCGGGCACCGACGGCGCCAGGACATCCGCTGTGTTGGCGCCTGGGACCGCGGGTGGTGGCGCCGTCGCCGGCGGAATGGCCGGCACCTTCGGCGTTTCGGCTGGAACGACCGCTGGCGCAATCGCGCGGGATCCGACGGCGCCGGGACGCTTCGTGAACATCGCGGCAGCCAGCAAGAGGACCGCCAATCCGGCGGTCACCAGAATCGTGGTGACGATCGCGCGCCGACCCGGGCGAGATGCTTCTTCCGGAGTCGGCTCCGGCGCTGGCGGCATCGCGACGCCCGGCAGCCCCAGCGCCGCCGACAGCGATTCGATCTGTTCCGACGCGGACGCGAAACGGGCCTTCGGATCGCGGTTACAAGCCTTCAGGAACCAGGCATCGAACGCGGCGCCAAGCTCACGACCGGGATGGCGCCTGGACGGCGGCTCGATCGGTGTGTGCAGGAGCTCGGCCAGGATGTTCAGCACGCCGCCGCTGTAATAGCTGTGGCCGGTCAGCAACCGGTACGCGACCAACCCCAGCGAAAACCGGTCTGCCGCCGAAGTGATTCGCCCCTTCGCCGAAGCTTGCTCGGGGGACATGTACTTCGGGGTCCCCAGGATCTCTCCGGACCCGGTACCGGCGGTCCCCTCTTCGGTCATCTTGACGATCCCGAAATCCAGAATCTTGACGATGGAAGCGCGGTTCTCGGCCTTGGCCAGGAACAGGTTCTCCGGTTTGAGGTCACGGTGGACGATCCCCAGCCCGTGCGCCTTGTCCAGCGTTCGCGCCACTTGCCGCAGCCAATCGACGACCTCGGCTGGCGCGGGCGGGGAGGTTGCGGCCTGTTGTTCCAGATCGGCCCCGTCCAGGAGCTCCATGACCAGGAAGGGCGCCCCCTCCAGCTCGGCGGCGACGTCGGCGTCGGTCACGCGGACCACGTGTTCGCTCTTGATCCGCGCCGGCGCGCGCGCTTCGCGCTTGAACCGTTCGACGGCTTCCGGCGACGAGCCCACCCGGGACAGAAGCACCTTGAGCGCGAGGTGCTCGCCTGTCCGCGCGTGCTCGACTTCGTAGACCGCGCCCATCCCGCCCTTCGCGATCAGGCGAACCGGAACGTACCGGGACGCGATGACGGGCGGGAGATGTAGCGTCGTTGTCATCCGGGCGGCTCGGCGCAGACTAACACTCGCGCGCCGCCCCGCGGGCGCAGCGTATACTGCCCCGCGGTGGAGCCGGAGCGGGGTTTTCAGCTGGTCGTGTTCTCGCGCGAGGAGGTCCGCGCATTCGATTTGCCCCGCGGCGGTGACGTGACAATTGGTCGCGACGAGGCGAGCGCCGTCCGCATCGACGATCCGTCCGTGTCGCGCCAGCACGCCGTCTTGCGCGTCGGTGAGCACCTCGAGATCGAGGACCTGGGCGGCGCGAACGGAACGTTCCTGCGCCAGGCCGAGCACGCGAGCGCGGGCAACGAAACGTTGCAACTGAACGTGCGGCAGTTGCTGGGCCGAAAGGCCAATCTGGCCGTCGGCGACTGCCTGCTGTTCGGAACCGCGTGCGTCGTCGTGCGCCACGCGCCGCGGGTCGAGCTTCCGGATCTCGAGTCGGCGGCCTCGCCGGGCTCCGCGAGCGCGCCGGGCGTCGTCTTGAACGACCCCGCGATGCGGAAGCTCTACGTCGAGGCGGCACGAGTCGCCCGCGCCAACATCAACGTTTTGCTGCTGGGCGAGACAGGGGTCGGCAAGGAGGTCCTGGCGCGGGCGATCCACGCGCACTCGCCGCGCGCGAAGGGGCCGTTCATCGGCATCAACTGCGCCGCGCTCGCCGACTCGCTGCTCGAGAGTGAGCTCTTTGGCAGCGAGAGGGGCGCATTCACTGGCGCGCTGGCCCGGGCGGGCCTGTTCGAGGCCGCCGCCGGCGGCACGGTCTTCCTGGACGAAGTCGGCGAGCTCCCGCTGGGAACTCAGGCCAAGCTCCTGCGCGTCCTCGAGGAGCGCGTCGTGACGCGCCTCGGGTCGACGCGCGCGCGTCCCATCGACGTGCGCGTCGTTTCGGCGACCAACCGGGACGTCGAGGCCGATAGCCGGCAGGGCCGCCTGCGTCCCGATCTCTACTTCCGCCTGAACGGGGTGGCGCTGGTGATTCCGCCGCTACGGGAGCGGCCCCAGGAGATCGAGGCGCTGGCGCGCACCTTCCTTTCGGCGGTTTGTCGGGATCTGGAGCGGGAGCCACCTCCCGCCATCTCGCCGGCCGCGCTGCAAGTTCTTCGGCGCCACGACTGGCCAGGCAACATCCGCGAGCTTCGCAACGCCGTCGAGCGCGCCGCCGTGATGTGCACCGACAGCACGATCCTGCCCGAACATCTGCCGCCGTCCCTGCTGGCCGCAATTCGGGTCGAAAAGCCGCAAACGCCGGGGCCGGCGGTGTTCGCGTCCGAAGAGCAGCATCACCCGCACAGCCTCCAGGCGGAGCTCAAGGCGCTGGAGCGCACGCGGATTCTGGAGGCGATCGACCGCTGCGCCGGCAACCAGAGCGAGGCGGCAAGGCAACTGGGCATCCCGCGCCGAACGCTGGTGGCCCGCCTGACCGAGCTGGGCCTGACCCGCCGCCGTGCCCGCGACGGCGACGCCTGATCGCCTCGCGGCTCGCGTCAGCCTTGGTGCTCGGCGCGATCGAGCTTCCGGAACGCCTGGAAGAGGTACACCGCCGTTGTCGCCACCAGCGCCATCCGCACGACGTTGAGAGCATTCCATCTCCACGCGTAGATGTGGAGCTGCGCGCCCCAGACCGCGAAGTCACGCGCGAAGAGCCGCGAGATGAGCGTCGCGACGATCAGGGTGTTCACCGCCATGGCCGCCGCGGCGAACACCCCAGCGCGCCGGTAGTCGGCCGCCAGGCGAGCGTCCCGGTTGAACGCCCAGGCCGTCCAGGCGAGCAGTGTCGCGATCGGCACGACGGGGATGAAATACGCGGTCGGCGTCGTGTTGACGAAGAACGCATTCAACCGCGCGAGCTGCGTCGGGCTGTCGACCACCCAGTTCGGCGAGATGACGATCGCCTCGTACAAATTTCCGAACAGCCACCACGCGAAACCGACCACCGCGGTGAGCGTCAGCAGCTTTTGGTGCGCGCGAATAGCCATCAGGTACCTGATGGATGATATAGCATCAGGCACCTGATGGAGCCAATCAGTCCCCTCGACCCCGAAGAACAGCTCGGCTATCTGCTGGCCCGGGTGGCCGACCAGATCGGGCGAGACTGGAGCGCCGCCCTGCGCGAAGAAGGCATCAACCCTCGGCAGTTCAGCATGCTGGCGTGGCTGGCCCGCGAGCCGGGCCTCGGTCAGGCCGAGCTTGCCCGTCGCGTCCTGATGACGCCGCAGAGCGCGAGCGAGTCCGTGGCCGCGCTGTTGAAGGCCGGGCTCGTCGGGCGCAAATCGGGCGGCGCGGGCCTCAAGGCAGAAGTGCGGCTGACCAGAACGGGCCGGGCGCTGCTGCGACGGGCCTACCCGATCGTCGAAGCCACGAACCGGCGCGGGTTCCGGGCGCTCACCACGCAAGAGCGGACCAACCTCGCGCGACTGCTCCAGAAGGTGCTCAGGGGCGGTTGACGCGCGCTCAGGCCGGCGGCGGCAGCGTCATGATCTCGCAACCTTGGCGGGTGACGACGACGGTGTGCTCGAACTGCGCGGACAGCGAACCGTCGGCGGTCACGATCGTCCATCCGTCGTCGAGCTGCCGGACGTCGGCGGCGCCCAGGTTGATCATGGGCTCGATCGTGATGGCCATGCCCTCGCGCAGCCGCAGGCCCATGCCGCGCGGACCGACGTGAAGGATGGTCGGCGGCGCGTGCATGCGACGGCCGATTCCGTGCCCGCCGAAGTCGCGCACGACGGAGCAGCCCTCGCGCGTGGCCAGCTCCTCGATGGCTGCGCCGACGTCGCCGAGGCGTACCCCGTCGCGGACTTCGGCGATTCCCGCATCCCGACAGCGCCGCGCGGTCTCCACGACGTGTCTCGCGTCCGGGCTGGGCTCACCCACGAAGAACGTTGCCGACGTGTCGCCGTGAAAACCGCCCAGGTCGGTGGTGACGTCGACGTTGATGATGTCGCCGGGCGCCAGACGTTCTCGCGGACTCGGGATTCCGTGGCAGACGACGGCGTTGCGGCTCGTGCACACGGCCGCCGGGAATCCATGGAAGCCGAGCTGGCTCGGCCGGCCGCCAACCCGCGACGTGTCCGCGCGGACCCAGGCGTCGATGTCGGCCGTCGAGATGCCTGCCGAGAGACGCGCCCCGACCATGGCAAGGGTGGCGGCGGCCACCCGCCCAGCCCGCCGCATCGCCGCGACTTCGGCGGCCCCGAGGATCTCGATCGCCATCGCTCGACTCTGCAGGTCCGCACCGGCGTCGATCCAATACCTTTTCGATCTGGCAGACGGGACATTCCGGCTGCGGCTGCGTGCTAAGCTCGGCGGACTGTGAGCCTCTCGCAGCTGGAATACTTCGTCGCCGTCGCGGAAGAGGGAAACGTCGGTCGCGCGGCCGCTCGCCTGCACCTGTCCCAGCCGCCCCTCAGCCGCCAGATGCGCTCACTCGAGGACGAGCTCGGCGTGAAGCTGTTCGAGCGAACGTCCCGCGGCGTGCGCCTCCTGCCATCGGGCGCGACGTTGCTGCCACGCGCGCGCGCCATTCTGGCGGACATCGCCGAAGCGGCCCGCGCCACGCATCGAGCAGGCTCGGCGCCACCCGACCGCGGCGGGTGACCCCGCGGGGCGCGTCGCGGCGACCTGCCGCGTGAACGCCGGGAAGAAGTGGCGCGCGCCACGTTGTGTTCGGGCCGAACAAGGAGCCGAACATGAGGCGTTCTCTTTCGTCAGTCGTGCGGGTCGTGGGTGGTGTGGCGCTGTTCGCCTCGTGGGCGGCCCCTGCTGCGGGGCAGACGTGGGTTTCGGCCTGGGGCGGGCGCGGGCCCCTCTCGTCCACCATCACGACCAATCACAAGTTCGTCGACCCGGTGCCCAGCCTGTCGGGCCGTACGTTGCGCGTGATGGCGCACCTGACGACCGGGGGCTCACAGGTGCGCGTGCGTCTGAGCCAGCGCTTCGGAAACGCGCCGCTGGCGGTCGGCGCTGCCCACGTCGCGGTCCGGGGCTCGGGCAGCGGAATCGTCGGGGGAACGGACCGCGCGCTCACGTTTGGCGGCGCCCCCTCCGTCACGGTGTCCGCCGGCGCCGACGTCTGGAGCGATCCCGTTGCCCTCGCGGTGACCGGTGGGAAGGACGTCGCCATTTCCGTCTACACGCCTGGCAGCTTCACGCCGGCGACGGAAGGCGGGCGCGGACAGATCAAGACGTCCTACTACAAGGCTGGCAACCAGGTGTCCTCGATCTCGTTTTCGTTCCCTTCCAGCACGCGTCAGGTGTTCGTGGTCTACGAGGTTCAGGTCCTCTCGCCCGGGCCCGCCGCGTCCATCGTGGCGCTTGGCGATTCGATCACCGAAGGCGCGTGCTCGAACGTCGACGCCAACGGGGACTGGCCGGACCTGCTGGCGGCGAGGTTGCCGGCGCTTGCCGACGGAACGGCCGTCGCGGTGTTCAACGCCGGTATCGGGTCCGGCCGATTCGCGTCATCGGACGGGGCCGGGCTCCGCGGGCTGACCCGGCTCGATGAGTTGCTGACGCTTCCCAACGTTCGTTGGGTAACGGTCCTGATGGGTGTGAACGACATCTCTTACGAAGAGGTCGATGCCGAATTCCTGGAGGACGCCTACGCCCAGGCGATCACAAAGGCACACGCGGCGGGCAAGAAGATCGCCGGCATCCCGATACTTCCCTTCGGGCACTCCGTGAAGGACGTCGGTGACAACGTCCAGGTTGCACACGACGTCAACGACTGGATCCGCGCGCACGACAAGCGGTTGGGCGCCGCCGAGCCCAGTTATGACGCCGTCATCGACTTCGAGCCCGCGGTGGTGGACCCGAGCGATCCCGCGTGGGCCTTGCTGCCGGGCCTGACCTGCGATCACGTCCACCCGAACCAGGCGGGCTACAGCGCGATCGCCAGCGCCATCCCGCTGGACGTCTTCAACTAACGAAGCTCGGACCGGACGGCTTCGGCCAGCTTCTGGTACTGGGACAGGTCGTTGTAGATCTGCGCGCACACGCGCAGCATGGGCCGGCCCGGGGCAGGCCAGTCGAACACCGGCGCCTCGATGCGATGCTTGCGCCAGAGCGCCTCGTAGAGCGCCGGCGCGGAGGTCGTCACGGGGAGGGGCAGGGTGGCCATCGCGCCCAACATCTCGGCAGGGCAGGGCGCCGGGATCGCCAGGGCGTCCATCAGCAGCGCGCGGGCGCGCACCGCCAGCTCGTGGTTCCGCTCGCGCAGCGCCGGCAGCCCCCCCGGCAGCAGGCCGCTCATGTATTGCAAGGCGGCCGGCAACGACATCACCGCGGCCGGGTCGTGCGTCCCGATCCAGTCGAACTCCAGAAGAAAGCGCGACCGGTCCGTGCGGGGCGAGTTCGCGCCGTGGCCGATGACCAGCGGGTGCACGTCCGCCTGGCGATCCCGCCGCACGTAGAGGACGGCCGCCGTCTTGGGAACCCCGCACCACTTGTGCAGGTTCGCCGCATAGTAGGTCGCGCCCAGGGACCGGAGGTCCAGCCGGAGCATCCCCGGTGCGTGTGCGCCGTCGATGAGCGTGTCCACCCCCTGGGCCGCCAGGGCGCGCACCAGCGCGGCGATCGGGAAGACCAGCGCCGTCGGGCTGCTCACATGATCGAGCAGCGCCAGTCGGGTACGCGCCGTGACCGCCCCGAGAACGGCGGCGACCACCTCGTCCGGGCCGGCGGACGGAAACGGGACCCGCGCCACCACGACGGCCATGCCCGTGCGCCGGGCATGGAGGTCCAGCGCGTTCCGGCAGGCGTTATATGCGTGGTCGGTCACCAGCAATTCGTCGCCCGGGCGCACCGGCAACGAGGCGAGCACGGTGCACACCGCGGTCGTGGCGTTCTGGACGAACACGAGATCCTCGCCGTCGGCGCCCATCAGGGGACCCGCGGCCGCCCGGGCGGCGTCGATCAAGGACTCCGCGTCCCGGATGACGAACTGCATCGGCGCCCGTTCGAAGCGCGCGCGGAAGGCGTCCGCCACCCGCTGCACCGGCCGCGGGCACGACCCGTAGGCGCCATGGTTGAGGTAGGTGACCTCCGGGTCGAGAGGCCAGTCGGACTGGGGGGGCCGGGGCGTGTCGTTCACCCGGGGATGATGCCAGACGGTACGTCCGGCGCCGGCCGGCGGGGGGAGAGAAAAATTAGCCGCAGGAAAACCCGGCAGCGCCCCTTTCAATACTGTGAAGCCTCGCCGCCGGCGGTCTGATCGCCCCCCTACACACACATTGCGCACACCCGGCGTGCCCGGGGTTGACCCGTTTTTTCCGTTGAGCGCGTCTCTTCATTTAAACAAAGTGTCGCCCCCATCGACAGTAGTTCAGACCGAGGTGCCGTATGCCCAGAGCTGAGGGAACGAGGTGCGCCAGCCCCGCGCACCGGCCGGAGACGCCGGATCCCACCCGCACAGCGGGTCGACGCGCCGCGGGTCGCGCCAGTACTTACGCGGTGTTAGCGGCGGTCTTGGGAACGGCCTGTGTCGGCCAGATCGACCAAAAGTTGCAAAATCGGACCCTGGATGGGGCCGGCGGCACCGGGCCCGTCGTTGGCAACGGTCAGGGGGGCTCCTCGATCGTCGTGGGGGCGGGGGGGAGCGGGACTGGGACCGGAGCTGGGACCGGGACCGGGTCCGGCGGAACGCAGCTGATCGCCTGTAATACGGTGGCACCCGGCCGCGCGCCCATCCGGCGGCTCACGACGTACGAGTACAACAACACGATGCGGGACCTGCTGGGAGACACCACCAGCCCCGGCACCGCGCTGCCGCCCCAGGTGGACAGCGGCCAGAGCCTCTTCGGCAACGACGCCGACGACCAGGCGCCCTCGTCGTTGCTGGTCGAAAAGTACCAGACGGTTGCCGAGTCGATCGCGGCGCGGGCGACCGCCGACTCGACCGCGCTGGGCAAGCTGAACGCTTGCGCGATGAACGTGACGACAGCCAACGAGGAGTCCTGCGCGCGCACCATCGCCACGTCGCTGGCCTCGCGCGCCTACCGCCGGACGGTGGCGACCAGCGAAATCGACGAGCTGGTTACGTTCTACAAGACCGTGCGCGCCCTGTCGTCGACGGTCACGTTCGCTTCGGGCGTGGCGGCGATGATCGAGGTGCTGCTGCAGGCCCCGGAGTTCCTGTACCGCGTCGAAATGGGAACGCCCGTCGCCGGGAACAGCGACGTCAAGCGGGTGACCGGACGCGAGATGGCGACGCGCCTGTCGTACCTGTTCTGGCAGACCATGCCGGACGCGACCCTCTTCCAGGCGGCCGACGCCGGCATGCTGGACACCAACGACGGCGTGGCCGCGCAGGCCAAGAAGATGGTCGACGATACGCGCACCCGTCAGATGGTGGCGTTCTTCTTCGACAACTTGCTGCCCATCCCGGACCTCGCTGGCCTCACGCGGAGCACGACGCTGTTTCCGAGCTGGTCATCCAGCATCGGCGTCGCGATGCGGTCGGAGGTTCAGCGCGTCCTTCAGTACGAGATCTTCGAGAACACGTCGCAGTCGTCGCCGCCGTACATGCCGGGCAGCTGGCCGGCCATCCTGACGGCGCCGTACACGTTCGTGAACAAGTCGCTGTTCAACTACTACGGCACAGCCGCCTTTGCGCCCGGGACGGCGCCGGTCACGGGCACGGACCTCACGAAGGTGACCCTCAACCCCGATCAGCGGGTTGGCCTGATGACCATGGGCGGGATCATGGCCGGCCTCACCACCACCGACCTCACGAACCCGGTGTTGCGCGGCAGCTTCATCATCAACAAGCTCATGTGCAAGAACCTGTCGGTCCCGGCCGGCTTGAACCCGGTCGCGCCGGATCCCTACAGCGCCAAGACCGCCCGCGAGCGTTACGGCCTGCACTCGGCCAAGCCAGAGTGCGCCGTCTGCCACAAGTCGATCGATCCGCTGGGCCTGCCGTTCGAGAACTATGACGCCATCGGCCTCTACCGCAGCGCGGAGCACTGGGTCGACCCGGCCACGCAGATGGCCTACGACACGACGATCGACGCGCACGGCGGCGTGCCGGGGGTGGACGGGATGGCCAACAACGGCGTCGAGCTGGTGAAGCTGCTCGCCTCGTCGGCGGACGTGGAATCCTGCTTCGCATCGCACTGGATGCGGTTCGCGTACGGCCGGTCGCTGCAATCGGGCGACGCCTGCAACCAGCAGTCAGTGAACACGGCGTTCGCCGGTGGGGCTTACAACATCAAGCAGCTCCTGCTGGCGGTCACCCAGAGCGACGGCTTCCTTTACCGCCCGGCCCAATAGGAGACTTGGTATGTCGCGTTTCAAGCTCGATCGTCGAACGGTCATCAAGGGCGCCGGCACCATCGCCATCGCATTGCCGTGGCTCGAGATCATGGGTCGCGGTTCCACGGCGCGCGCGCAGACGGCGTCCGTCCCGCTGTAGCGATTCGTGACGGTGTATCAGCCAGGCGGCGCGGTTCGCAGCGGCGCGAACGGCGACAAGTACACGCCGACCGGCTCCGAGTCCGCCTTCACGCTGTCTCCCGTTCTGGCACCGCTGGCGGACTACCAGAAGCGGCTGGTGGTCGTCGACGGGACGAACCTGACCTGCGGCGACCAGTCCAAGTACGGCGTCGAGCAGCATCAGGGCGGCGAGGTTGGCTGGCTGACCGGCGCCATCCAGCAGGGAGCGGGCAACTACATCCCGAAGAGCTCGCCGTCGATCGATCAGGTCCTGGCCACTCGCCTGTCGACGGGAAAACCTTACGCCAGCCTCCAGCTGGCCGTGCGGTGGGCGACCGGGAAGTCACACGGCAAGCTGTCGCCCATCAACGCAATGAACTTTTCGGACAGCGGCCCGATCCCGCCGCGTCTGGACCCGCAGGACATCTTCAAGACGCTCTTCGGCTCCCCCTCCACGGGCGCGGGCGGGGCCGGCGGCGTGGACCCGTCGATCGTCGCCAACAACCGGCGGAAGTCGATCCTGGATTTCGTCGACAAGAAGTACGCGGCGCTGGAAACCAAGCTGGGCACGGACGATCGCGCGCGGCTGGAGCAGCACCTCACGGAGATTCGCAGCCTCGAGCAGCGAATGATGACGATCTCCATGCCACCGCCCCCGGGCATGACGGGATGCAAGAACCCCATCAAGATCGATACGACCGGGTACAGCCCCACCAGCGGGCTCAACTCGGCGGATGACGGCAGCATCAAGGACACGGCCACCGACTCGAAGATCCCCGCGGTCGGTCAGTTCATGATGGACATGATGACGATGGCGCTGGCCTGCGAGCGGACGAACGTCATCTCGCTGCAGTGGAGCGACAGCGAAGCCAAGCATACGTTCCCGTGGCTGAACCTGTCGGAGCACCACCACTACTACCAGCACGACGGCGGCTTCAGGCCCACCGAGTGCACGCAGATCGACACCTGGTACTCGCAGATGCACGCCTACCTGCTGAAGGCGATGCAGGCGGTCGACATGGGCGGGCACTCGCTGCTGGACGAAACGGTCGTCTTTTTCGGGACCGAGATCGCCGACCCGCCGTCGCACAACAAGACCAACATGCCGTTCCTGCTGGCCGGGGGCGACGGCAAGACGTTGCGGACCGGGCGGTGGATCAAGTGCGGCGGTGTCCCGCACAACAAACTGCTCACGTCGATCTTCAACTTGTTCGGCGACACGCGCACGACGTTCGGCGACTCGCGCGTCGACTCGGCGCCGCTGACCAGCCCCAGCCTGACCTGAGCGGCCGCGCGGGGCCTCAAGGCTCGCGCGGAAGCTTCCAGACGTACGCGTCGTAGCGGAGCTCCGTCCACGTCCCCTGGGGCACGATGCGCAGCCGCAGCTGCGTTCGCCCTTCGGTCATGGCGCGCGGGATCAGGAACTCGTCGTCGCGGAACCGGCGGTTCGACGTCTGCGCGACCGGCTCGGGCGGCGCCAGCTCGCCGCCGGGGTTCGAGTAGAGGCAGCGCGTCGCGCCGGCCAGGTACCACGTTCCCGCGTCCTTGAACGGGGCGCCGGTCTCGTCGCTCACCCAGACCTCGGCGCGCTGATCGCCGGTGCCGTAGTCGAGCTTGCGCCGCAAGAGGACGCCGAAGTTGTCCCGCTGGATGGCCAGTGTCACCTCGGACGGTCCCGTGTTCACTCGGCCGGTGTCCGTCGTGGCGGGGTAGACCTCTTGCCCGTCCAGCGTGTCGACGCCCCACTCGTACCGACTGGTGACGGTCTCGATCGTCGATGACGCCGGCGCCAGGTACGCATGCGCCTGCTCGTCGACCGGGTCGCCGATGTGAACGCTGTCCGTGGGCACCAGGCAGGCGCCAGGCAGCCCGTACCACAGCGTGACCGTCTGGTAGTGCTCGCTCGACGTGTCGTCGCCCCCGTGTTCAAGCTGGATGCGCGCGTTGCGGCCGAACGGGAAGAGGTCGGTCAGCAGATAGCGGTACGCCGATTCGATTCCGTCCTGCGGCGCCAGCATCTGTGACGGGGAGGGCGCGCCCGTCGGGTGTCCCGCGAAGGGGAGCGTCATCGTGACGCCGCCCCAGTAGTCGCCGCCGCCGCCCCATTCCTCGGTCCCGGTCCCCTGCGCCTGGGGCGTCTGGCTGTCGTCGAAGAAGAATCGGGGGTCGCCTTCCAGGGTCGAGAGATCGGCGCGATCGGAGAACGTGAAGGCGGTGCCGACGAAGCTGCCGCACCAGTCGCCGCCGCCCTCGTCGCGGGTCGTGTCCAGAAGGACCAGGTCCTGGCCGCGCGCCGGCGCCGGGTGATCGTGCGCGGTCGCGTGAAAATAGCCCGCCTGGTTGGCGGGCACCGACCAGGGCGCGGTCCGGATGCGCCACTCCACGCCCGGGACGGCTTCGCCCGCCGAGACCAGCTCCAGCCGGGCTGACCGCTGAAAGGGCATCGGAAAGTAGATCGCCAGCGACGCCCGGCCGTTCGCGAAGCGCACGCTGACGGGGAACGCGCGTACGAGATCGGCGTGACCATCGCGGTCGTACAGCGTGCCGGCCCCGAACAGCAGGGCCACGGGCGCGTCCACTGAAGGACGCGAACGATCGTCCCAGGTGAGGCGGAGCGAGGCCCGGCCGAACGCCTCGGCGCTGCTGGAAGGGACGTCGAACTGGATCGCGCGCACGGCGGCGGGGCCGGCGGCCGCCGACCAGACGGGCACCGCGACCCCGGGCGCTGCCGGCACGTCCAGGCTGCCGGCCGCGGCGGTCACCTCGGGCCCGGCGGGCGCGATGTCCTGGCCGGCGCGGCCCAGCAGCTCCAAGACGTCGGCGGGCGGTCGATCGGTCGGGCGCCAGCTGCCCGGCGGGTTTTGTACGGGCGCCCCGGCTGCCAGCAACTGATAGATGTAGTAGCCGGTTCCATAGTGCGTGCGCTCGTACCCGAGGCGCAGCGATCGCGAAAAGCCGATCGGCACCCAGGACAGATCGGCCCCCTGGGTCGTCGACCACGTCAGGGCCAGCGGTGGCGGGAAGGCGTCGGCGGGCAAGAAGGTCGATCCACTGACAGGGTGATCGGGCGTGGCGGTGCTCGACTCCTTCACGATCGTCTCGTCGCCGTCGACGGTGTAGTGCCACGGGCTGCCGTGCCAATGGTTGGTGCGGACGAACGACAGGACACCCGTTCCAGTCACGTCCAGCGTGGTGAAGGTCCCGTCACTCTCCTGGCGGATGAAGTGGCTGGCGTCGGCGCCTTCGTTGCCGCCGGCGCGGTCATACGTGCTGCGCATGTACGTGCGCGCGCCAATCCGCAACACGGGCCAGCGATCCCATTCGCGAATCGCGTCGGCGCCGATCGGGAACACTGGCAGGTCCGCCGGCAGCTCGCCCGTCGCGCCGCCTTCCCCTCCTGCGCGTGACCGCGGAACGGGCTGGCACGCGGCCGCGACACAGGCCCACAACACGATCCCATATCGGCGCACACGGCGAGATTACCGCCGATGTTGGCTTTCGTGACGAGAGCGTCAACGGAGCCGCGTCACGAACCAGAAAAGGCCAATCGCGCCCACCAGCACGGACGCGACCTGCGGGACACGGCGCGTGAACTGCCCGCCCTGACGAAGGGCCCACAGCGCGGCCAGGATCAGGGCCGCCACGGCAAGTTGACCCACCTCCACCCCCAGGTTGAACGCGACCAGCGGCGCCGCGATCGAAGCGCCCGCCGCGCCCAGTCCCGTTTGCGCGAGCGCAGTCGCGAAGCCGAGCCCGTGGATCAGACCGAACACCAGCGCCGTGGCGAGCCGGGCGACCCACAGGCGATCCGGCTCTTCCGGGCGGACGAGATTTTCGAACGCCACGGCCACGATGGTCGCGGCGATCAACGGCTCCACGACGCGCGAGGGGACGGCGACGACGTGGAGGACCGCAAGCGCCAGCGTCAGCGAGTGCGCGACGGTGAAGCAGGTCACGATCTGTGCGACGGTGCGGAGTCGCCGGCACACGACCAGCAGCCCCAGCAGGAAGAGCAGGTGGTCAGCGCCGGTCAGGATGTGCTCGATGCCCAGCCGCAGATAGCCGCCGAATGAAGGGAGCGCCGGCGTCCCGAGCGCTTCGGCTTCCGGCGTGATCGGCACTTCGAAGCGGCGATCGTCCGGGCGCAACAGCTTCTGCCCCAGGAACGTGCGCGCGCCCGTCACGGTCAGCACGACCCCGGCCCGCGGCGTCAACTTGCGGAGGCCCACCGCCTCTATGAGCAGCGGACTTCTGGTCGGGCGGGGGAACGTCACCCACGCGTCGACGTCTTCCTCGACGGTCAGGTTGACCGTGGCCGTTTTCGGCTGCAGAGGCTGACTGCCCGCGCTCACCGCGTACATGGCGCGCGCGCAGGCGACGAACGCCGGGGCGAATCGCGCGAAGTCGGCGGCTGCGGGCGGTTGCCGGGGCGGATTCTCCGCCAGGCACGCCCGGGTCATCGTCGGCAGCGACATGGTCGTGTGCAGCGAGAGGCCGCCCGCCCCGGCGTTCACATGGGCGTCGGTCGTGATCTCGAACGGGTCGTGCGCCTGGGCCTGGCCCGCGCCGAACAGCGCAACGCCCAGCGCGGCGACGAGCGATCGGCGGAGATGACCAGCGATGGGCCTGGCGCCTCTAGTGGACCTGAATGTTCGGAGCCGGCGGCGCGGGCATGCCGTTGCCGATCTGGAACCCGACGTGCGGTGGCTGATTGTACGCCGTCTGTTCACCGACGACCTGCATGCGGTACTGCGGGTCGTGCATCAGCGTGTAGATGCGACGGGTGGTGGGCGCCGTGGTCGTGTAGATGCGCAGCGCCTTGGAGTCTGATTCGCGCCACACGACCTCTTCGCGCCAGTCGCCGTAAAGGTCGGCGGTCAACGTGGGCACCGACTTGGTCCCGTTGTTCGACGACACGCCGCTGGCGGTCAGGAGGCGGGTGGTCGCGCCCGCGGCGTACTTGTCGATGTGGTTGCTGTCCAGCAACTCGCGCGTTTCATCGCCGTCCCAGTAGACGACGAAGTTCGTGGACCCCGGGAGCGCACCCAGGTTCGCGTTGGTCGTGGCCGCGATGAGCCCCGCCGTGCTCGACGACCACATCTCGGCGCCGGGGTTGCTGGCGTCGATGTCCTCGGCCACGCAGCGGCCCGTGTCGGCCCCGTCGACGGGCCCCTGCTGAAGCACGGCGCAGGTCTTCGCGTCGCGGATGTGATACGCGGGGTGGCTGCCGTCCTCGTTGCACATGAAGAACTCCAGGCCGGGATGCGAGGGGATCAGGTCGCCGACATGCTCGGCGTCGCCGTGATTGAACCCCGTCGAGCACAGCCCGGCGCCCGTGTTGTCGATCGCCATCGCGCCGTACATGACCTCCTGCTGGGGATCGGCGTCGACGTTCGCGATCGTCATGCTGTGCGAGCCTTGCCCCGAGTAGGCGTGCCCGGCCGCATCCTTCGGCGTGACGTTGCTGTCGAACTTCCAGAGCTGCGTGAGCTTGCCGTCGCGCCAGTTCCACGCGCCCAGCGTGGTCCGCGTGTAGTACCCGCGCGCCATGATGAAGCTGGGCAACCCCGTCGCGTCGAGGTATGCCGCCGTCGACAAGAAGCGGTCGACCCGGTTCCCGTAGGTGTCCCCCCAGGCGCTGACGGTGCCGCGTGCCTGATCGAAGGCGACGGTCGCCATCTCGGCCCCGGTCGCTCCATTGAAGACCGTCAAGTATTCGGGACCCGACAGCACGTAACCGTCGCTGTTGTGGTACACGGCGCTGTCGTCGTCATTGGCGGCTGGCCCGGTGTGCAGGTATGCGCCGGTGCCGTCCTTGGTGCCAGGCGCTGTCTTGACCGCCATCTCCGCCTTGCCGTCACCGTCGAAGTCGTAGACCACGAACTGGGTGTAGTGCGCACCGGCGCGGATGTTTGGCCCCAGGTCGATCCGCCAGAGCCGCGTGCCGTCCACCTTGTACGCGTCCAGGTAGACGTTGCCGGTGCAACCCGACTGCGAGTTGTCGTGAGAGTTGCTGGGATCCCACTTGAGAAAGATCTCGTACACGCCGTCACCGTCGGCGTCACCGGGGCTGGCGTCGTTGGCGCTGTAGGCGTACGCCTCGTTGGGCGTCGGGCAGTTGGCGCCGGTGCTGCCGCCCGGCGGGACCTGCAGCGGCACGCGCAGGTACTGCTGGGCCCACACGCTGGCCATTTCGGATGCGGAACCTTCGACCCCGCCGATCACCGGCCGGACGAGGTAGGTGGACGTCGGCGTTCCGGCCGTGTCGGTGTAGTTCGTGCTGTTCGTGACGTTCGCGATCTTCGTGCCGTTTCGGTAGACGTTGAACGTGACGTTGTCGGGGTTGCTGGCGTCGTATTCGAAGCCGAACATGCGCCACCCGACGTAAATCCCGCCCGTGACCTGCACGGCGACGAGCCCACGGGCGAGCCGCTCCATGTGATAGAAGCCGCTGCCGCCCGTCATCCCGGGCGCGCCGCCCGCGTTCCCGATCGTCCCGCCGGTGGCCGCGTCGGCGCCGCCGGTCCCCTGCACGCCGCCGGTTCCCGTCGGTGCGGCGCCGCCGGATGCCGCGCCGCCGGTTCCGCCGGTCGCCTGCCCCGCGCTTCCGGAGGTTCCGCCGCGATCCGCCATCCCACCGGTGCCCGGGGTTCCGCCCGGGTTAGCCTGGGAACAGCTGGCGAGTAACAGAGCGACGAGGACGATCGCCGTTCCGCGGGGCCCGAAAGTGCCAATCGGAGTACCCATCACCGTGGATAGGGCCCTCGGCGGCGGTTTTGATTCACAGTTCACGTCTTCTCCCGTCCTCGTCCTCGTCCTCGCATTCGTCGGACGAGGACGGCGACGAGGACGAGGACGAGGACGAGGACGGGGCAGAAGGGCTCAGCGGGGCGGGCGGGTGGTTCCTGGGACGGTGACCGTCGTCGTCGACGACGGACGGATCGGCGCGCCGTCGGTCTTGGAGTTGCCGGTCAGCACCTGGGCGGCCATCAGCGTTTGCACCACCCGCAGGATGTCGTCGGAGCCGGTCGACACCGCGCTGTGATCGCCTCCGTTGCCCCCGGTCGTCCCGAAGTTCACGAACTGGCTGTTGGCCAGCGCGCCCGCGATCTGGGCCGTGAGCTCGGGCGCCAGCTCCAGCCGGCGTAGATCCAGGTAGGCGCCGCCCGCCTCCAGCAGGGCCTGCGCTTTCAACCGGATGGCGGCGGCCTCCGCCTCGGCGACGGCCAGGATGCGCGCTGCTTCGCCGCGCCCCTGCGCCTCTTGCGTGATGAGGTTCTGGTCGGCGTCGGCGCGCGCCTGGGGAATCTGGCTGGCGTTCAGCTCGGCCTCGCGAAACTGGCGCACGGCCGTCTGCTTCTCGGCTTCAGCGCGCGCGACCGCGGCCCCGTTGGACGCGATCTGCATGTTGAGGGCGCGCTCCTGGTCGTTGATCTTTTGCGCGGCCTCGAGCTGCGCGATCCGCGCGCGCTGCTCTTCCTGCGCCTGCACCACGTCGGCGTCGGCCTTGGCGCGGGCTGCCGACTCACGCCGGCGGGCCTCCGCCACCTCACTGAGCACCGCCTTGATGTTGAGGCTGTTGAAGGAGAGGCCGATGTCCATCAGCTCGCGCGAGCAGGCGTCCTTGATGATCACCGCCAGCTCGTCGTCGTCGCCACGCGGGAGCAGGGCCAGCTCCGTCGGTGAGCTCGGCACGAGGGCACGCCCCGCGCCACCCGCCGCCGGCGGCGCAGCCAGGAGCGCGGCGGTCGCGGCCGCCGAGCGCGCGTTGAACAGCTGATCGTGCTTGAGCAGGTTGATCGCGCGGCGCCCCGCAGACGAGAGCACGTCCGTCAGCGTCGACATCTGCTCGCTGGCCGGCTTCGAAAAGAACTTGTTCGCCGCCGTGTTCACCATGGCCTCGTCTTCACCGACGCTGACGATGGCGGAGGCCCTGACGGTGACCTTGACCGGCGCCGGCCGGCCGCTGGTGTCGACGTCGGCGGTCTGGTCGGTGATTTCGATATCGACATTGATGGCCTGGGCCGGGATGACGCGCGCCTGCGTGATGACCGGCACGACGAACGCCTTGCACGGTCCCCGGAAGATTCGAAGGTTGCGGCCGCGGCTGGCCAGCAGGATCTCGCCGGCGTCGACGCTGCGCAAAAACCCCGTGATGATGATGGATGTGAGGGCCAGGACGGCCACGGCGGCGCCGCCCGCCATCCAGAGCGAGGGTTCGATGTTCACGATTCTTTTCCTTTGCTGGCAGGGTCCGCACCCGCGATGAGGACCGACACCGTCAGGCGTTCGTTGCGCGCGTCTACATCTTCGATGCGGAGGCGCTGTCCGGTCGTCACCGACCTGTGCTGCTGTTCAGGCGTGAGGCGCGCCGACAGTTGCACGTGTCGGCCGTCGCGGGTCGCCGACACGATGCCCCGTCCGTTGCGGAACGGCGTCACCGCCCGGGCTTCGGTCAGGATCAGCGTCTCGAGCGGGGTGGCCGGCGCACCCTGCGACCGAAGCACCGCGCGCCAGATTGGCCGCACCGCCAGCCATTCGATCAGCGCCGCGGGCACGACGGCGACCAGCCCGGCCACGAACGGCGTCAGCCGCGCAGCGTGGGTGAGCGCGTTTCCGAACGCCCCGTAGAGCGCCAGCGCGCTGCAGATCCCGCGCGGCGAAGGGACCCACCGGTGCCAGCGCGGACTCTCGCCGCGGGCGGTTTCGGCGTCCTGGTGCGCCGCCAGGATGCCCGGCTCGGTGCGGCCGGCGAGCTGAGTGTTTGACGCGGCGGTGGGTGGACCCGCGTGGGCCGCTGCGTGGCCATGCGCGGCGTGGGGGAGTGCCGCGTGGCCGGCGCCGTGGTGACCACCCAGGCTGGGGATGGCCATGAAAACCAATCCGGTGAGCCCGATGACCATCAATGCGACAAACACGACACCCGCACTCTCCGCGCCTTGCAGGAACAACGACCGTCCGGCCGCGTGTTCCCGCTGCGCGTTCCTAGTATCCCGTATGCCGGGCCGAAGTCGAGCGCCCGGCCGGGGGGGCCCGGGACTAGTTGATGATCAGCCGCTTACAACCGGACGGGCAGGGCTGGCCGATGTTCACGCCGTCGTCGCAGTCCTCGTGATCTGGCTGCACGACGCCGTCACCGCAGTACTCGCCGAGCTTGCAGTCCGGCCCGCAGGCGCCGTAGCCGCCGGCGTTCGTGCCGTCGTCGCACTCTTCGCCGATGCCCAGGATCCCGTCGCCGCAGACAGGTTTGCAGTCGCTCGGCGCGGCGTTGAATCCGCTCAGCGTCAGCCGGTACGACGACCCGCTGGTTTGCCGCTCGGCCTGGAAGACGACCACCTCGTACACCTGGCCGTTGGTCAATCCGAACTTGGCGGGCATGCCCGCACCGAAGCTCACCGAGCCCTGGACCGGCGTATGGATGCCGCCCAGGTCCACCGCCAGCTTGCGGTTGATGAAGACCCACACGTCGTCATCGCCGGTGAAGTCCAGCGTGTACGTCTTCGTCGCGTCGTACTGGAACCAGTAGCGAACCTCGCTGGTGAAGCTGAAGTTGTGCTTCGGCGCCCCTGCCTCGGGTGAGAAGTTCGCGTCGTACGGCGGCGCCAGGGTCGCGGCGCTTCGCTCCGAGGCGGGCGTGAAGGTGTCGCCGTCCACCGGGAAGAACACCGGCGTGCCGTCGAGCACGGCGGTCTGGAACGTGCCGCGGTAGCTCCCGCCGCTGATGGTGCAGGCCACCAACTTGTAGCCCGGCAGCGCCGCGTCCTTGTCGCAGTCGGTGGTGCCGAAGCGCGAGGTGCAGGGAACGGCCAGCCCGGTGACGGGGTCCGGCTGTTCCTCGCCGACGTTGCCGCAGTAGTAAGCGGTCGTCGTCACCGGCCACTGCTCTCCGTTGGCGCCATATCGGTTGACGTAGGCGCCTTTGCCGTTGCTCCACAGCGTCAACGATCCCGCGGTCGAATGGTTGACGTTGGGCGTATCGCGATACCACTCGGCAAAGGTGGTGGCGCTGCTGATGTAGCTGCCCGTCACGGCGCCCGTGTAGACGGGTTTGCCGTCCGCGTCCAGGTCCGGCTTGACGATGCCGAGCAGCGCCATCGTGCGCCCGGTTGCGCCTGGCTCGAAGTCCGTCGGGACCTTGGCGCGGAAATCTCGGTAAATGGCCGGGACCAACAACTTGTCGCCCAGCGCAGGCTGCTTGCACGTGTAGCCCGGCTCGACCTTGCACGTCGAGGAGCAGCCGTCGCCGTCGACGTTGTTGCCGTCGTCGCAGTCCTCGTGAACGACGATGCCGTCTCCGCACTTGGACGTGCAGGCGCCGGTCGTGCACGCCGGTTCGTTCTGGCAAGTGGCCGAACAACCGTCGAAGGGCAGGGCGTTGCCGTCGTCGCAGCTCTCCGCTCCCTCGACCTTCTTGTCACCGCACGTGGTGTGGGTGCACTGGCTCGGGTTGCCGCTGCACTTGAACCCGAGCTCGATCTTGCAGGTGTCGGAGCAGCCGTCACCCGCCTTCGTGTTGCCGTCGTCGCAAAGCTCGGGCAGGACGACCACGCCGTCGCCGCAGCGGGCAATGCGGTGGCAGGGAGCGCCCGCGGGGGTGCACGAGAACCCGGGGTCGACGCTGTGGCAATCCGCCGCGCACCCGTCGTCGCCGACCGCGTTGCCGTCGTCACAGGCCTCGTCGGAGCCACGAACGCCGTCGCCGCAAACCGAGTGGATGGGCGTGAAGCCGGCGTCGTCGCGGGGCGGCGGAGGTGGCAGCCGCCCCGCGTCCTGCGAGCCGCCGGAACCGGTGAGCCCCGGGCCAGCGCCGGCGCCGGTCGTGCCCCCCGAGCCGGATGCAGCGCCGGGTTTGATTCCGGCGCAAGCGAACAAAGACATGCAGGTCACCGCGACGCAAACACGGAACGACAGCGTCGATGGCATGGGAAGCTCCGGTCGAAAGGGGGGGGAACCCTGAAAGGGGGGGCGAACCCTGGAGGGGGGGCGAACCCTGGAGGGGGGCCGAGCTCTGAAGCCAAGCACTGGAAACGGCCGCCGTCAATGGCGGCGCAGCGGTCTTGCGTCGTGGCCGTGCCAGGAACGACTGAAAATGCGATATCCCAACGCTCGGGCTTGGAGCGGCCGCCAACGACCCGGCTCACGTCGTCTTGATGAGCCCCCCGTCGATGACGTAGTTCGAGCCGGTGACGTTGGCCGTCAGCGGCGACGCGAGCAGAAGCGCGATCGCGGCGACCTCGTCGGGCGTCGAGAGGCGCCCCGTCGGCACGCCGCCGATGCTGGCCAGGACGTTCTTGCGCGCGGTCTCGGGATCGACGCCGGTGGCGCGCGCGACGGTGTGCGCGACGCCGCCTTCGCCCAGCCACAGGTCGGTGCTGACGGGCCCCGGTGAAATGGCGTTCACGCGAATCCCCTTGGCGCCGAACTCCTGCGCCAGCGACTTGGTCAGGTTCAGCAGGGCCGCCTTGGCGGCGCCGTAGTCGAGCACGCCGGCGTCCGGCTCGAAGAAGGCGTTCACGGAGGCGATGTTCACGACCGACCCGGCGCCCTGCTTCAGCATGGCCGGCAGAACCGCCCGCGTGGCGCGTAGGGCGGCGAAGAAGTTGGCCTGCATCGACCAGGCGAACTCCTCGTCGCTGGTGCCCAAAAACCCCTGGAGCCGCATCCGGACAGCGCCCACGTTGTTGACAAGCACGTCGACGCGCCCGTGCTCGGTCAGGGCCTTTTCGACCAGGCGGGCCGGGCCGTCGGGCGCGATCAGATCCACCGCCAGCGACGTGACCCGCTCGATTCCTTGCAGCCCGTCGACAGTGCGGGCGCCGGCGACCACGAAGGCGCCCTCGCGAGCCAGCGCCCGCGTGATGGCGAGGCCGATCCCCTTGCTCGCACCCGTCACGACCGCAACCTGATTGTTCAACCGAAGGTCCATGGCCCGAGAGGCTACTGGCCGGCGGCCGGGATCGCCATCCGGCGTCGTCGCAAACCTCCACGCGCGAGGACGGAAAGAACGACGGCAAAGACGACAGCAAAGACGACAGCATGACCGCGCGTCAACAGCGCAGAAGTGGCGCTTTACATCGCAGGAGTTGCGCTTGAACGACAGGTCGTCGAGTGCGATCCTGCGTTGGTTTTCTCTCGCGGTTTTTACGCGCTTAACACCAAGAAGGATCCAAATGAGAGCTCGTATTGTGTGCTCCACCGTAACCGTTCTTTGGGCCCTCGCAGGTTGCAGCAGTCACACGCCAAGCGGAGGGCCGCAGACGGGAAGCGGCGGCACGGACTCCACCGGGGGCGACACTGGCGCGGGTGGCAGCGGTGACGGTGGCTCCGGCAACAGCACCGGTGGAACGGTCGGCGCGGGGGGCACGATCACCTCGGGCAACGGCGGAAACACGAACTCGGGCGGCACCGTCGGGGCCGGCGGCGGCTCGTCGAGCGGCGGCGCCCCGGCGACAGGCGGCGTGACCGGCGCGGGCGGGACGGGGACCGGCACGGGTGCGGGGGGGACGACGGCGACAACGTATCAAGGTCCTTGCGACGTGCTGGCAAATGGTTGCGCCGAGGCCTACGGCCTCGCGCGGGCCATGACGTCGAAGTACACGGGCCCGCTGTTTCAGCTCGGGCTGGCCAAGGACAAGACCAAGACGCTCGACGTGGGCCAGACCAGCGACCACAAGGCGGACATGTCGACCTGGAGCGACTTCTGTAGCGGCACCCAGTCGAATTGCGTCGTTTCCAAGATCTACGCGCAAATTCACTCGGGGCCGAACGACCTCGTGCCGGGCGTGTTCAAGACGCCCTGGAACCCGGACTGCAGCGCGGGCGGCTTCACGTGCGCCGCGAAGTTCACCGTCGAGTCGGCGACCGGCTTGCCCATCCTCACGACGGACATGCCGGCGGAGTACACGCTGGCCGGGGACAACCTTGCCACCGGCATCAACGGCGGGACCAAGGCGCTGGGCATCATGTACAACGGCAAGCCCGTCGCCAATCAGGTCTATTGCTGTGGGGTCATTGGGCTCACGCACAAATACAACGCAACGGACGTGGCCGGCACGGACTTCATGCTCGCCCTGGCGTACGGCTGGAAGGACTCGGGCGGCTGCTGCATCGCCACCAACTGCGGCAAGAACAACATGTACTGCGTGGGGGCCGAGGAAGAGGAGAACAACGATCTCTACGACTACGGCACCTCGCCGGTCGAGAACGCCTTCGTCGTGACGCAGTTCGATCCCACCCCGAACGCGGTGATCACCTACCTGAACGGCACCAAGGTGCTGACGCATTCGCCGCCCAAGGCGAAGATCAACGCCGGGACGGCGCTGCACCTCGGCGGCGGCGGCGATCTGAGCCAACCCGCTCCGGTCCGCATGCGTGAATCGCTCTTCACCAACAACGCGATGAGCGACGCCGACGTGGCCGCGATGAAGTCGAACATCTCGGCGTTCTTCTCGGCGCTGAAGTTCCAGTAGCACCGGGTCAGCGCGGCGGCCTCGTGTCGCGGACCGCCGATCGGGACGTCGAGATCGGGAGCTTCCTCGTCGGGCTCATGGGCCTGATGGTGGAGCTCCTGCACGCCCGCATGCTGGCCTTCTTCCTGGGCAGCATCTCGAACTTCCTGGCCATCCCGGTGTCGCTGTTCGGGCTGGCGCTTGGCTCGCTGCTGGTTCAGCGCGAGCGATCCGGCGCTGCGCGCCGCCTGATCGTCATCCTGCAGGCGCTGGTGCTGCCCGTGCTGGCCGCGTCGTTCATTGGCTTCTTCGCCATCGCGAACGCGTTCTTTCCCGTCATCCACGTCTCGCTGGAGAACCCGTACGGAGACGCGGCGCGCCTGCTCGCTTACTCGGGCGTGTTCGTTCCGTCCTACGCCATCCTCGGCGCGCTGCTGGCCTTGTACTTCGAACAGGGCGCGGCGCGCATCGGCCGGCTGTACTTCTTCGACCTGGCCGGCGCGGCGTCGGGGTGCCTGCTTGCGCCGCTCGTGCTGACCTGGCTCGGACTGCCGCCCGCCATCATGACGGTGCTTCTCGCGGCGCTCGCCCTCCTCGCCATGACGGGGGTCAGTCGCCGGCAGCTCGCGACCGGCGTCGCCGGATACTGCGTCGTCGCGTTGCTGGCGAGCCACGGGAGCGTGTTCCACGAGCACCCGGACGTCGTGAGCTTGTCGCGCTACGTCCTGAGCGACTATGCGCGCAACCCCATGCAGGAGATGCGCGTGCGGTGGAACGACCTCGCGCGCACCAGCCTCGTGCGCGCGGAGACCGGCCGCGGCGAGGCCTGGGGGATCGTGCAGGACGACGGGATCAGCAACGTGAAGGTCGCACCCTGGGATCCGGCGGCCAAGCCCGCCGACCTCCTGCCCTACAGCTTGCACCACGCGCTGCCGTTCGTGATGGGACACCAGCCGAAGCGCATTCTGGTGCTCTTCGCCGGCGTGGGTCGCGACATGGTCGAGCTCGATTGTCTGGCGCAGGGCAGGGCGGACATCACCGGCGTCGAGCTGAACCCGGCCGTGGCCAACCTGGTGCGGGACCCGCTGCTGGCGTCGATGAACCTGCCGGCGTTCCTCGCCCGCCCCAACACGCACCTCGTCGTGCGCGAAGGGCGCGACTTCCTCAATGACGATCGCCGGCAGTACGACCTCGTGTTCGTGGCGACCAACGGCGCAACCAACGACGCGCGCACCGGCCACACCCGGAAGTACCTCGACACGTACGAGGCGATGGCGTCGCTTCTGGACCATCTGGCGCCCGGTCCGGATTCGATGATCGTGTTCGTGAACCAGCCCGTGCTCCACAAGGCCGAAAGCTTGCGGCTGCTGTTCGCCGCGCGCGGCCTGGGCGACTTCGCCAAGGCGGTCTTTGCGTTCGGCGCCCCCGCGTCGCGCGGCCAGGACAGCATGGTCGTCAAACCCAGCGGGCTCACCACTGGCGAGATTGCGGCGATCGAGGGCAAGCTGGCGACGTGGCCGCACGCGCGCACCGTGCTCTATGCCCCCTCTGGCGCGGGGCTGCCGCGGTTCGCGGACGCGGTCCTGGGTCGCGCGCGCGGGCCTCTCGTCACGGACGATCGCCCCTTCCTGCAGGAGGTGAGCTGGCGCGACTTCGAGCTCCTGCCCGCGAAAATGCGTTTCATCGATCAGCTCTACGCCTCGAGCTGGATCAAGGTCTTCACCGTCGTGCTCTTCGGCGCCGTGTCGCTCGCCGTCATGGCTGTGGTCGGTCTGGGCCTCGGCCTCCGCCGCGGGCGCGAGCGACGCTTACCCTGGCCCTGGGTGCTGTACTTCTACGTGGCCGGCCTCTCGTACATGTGCGTCGAGATCGGGCTCATCGCCAAGACAGAGCTGTTCCTCGGCAGCCCGCTCTACGCGGTCGCGGTGATCCTGGCGCTGTTCCTGGCGTCGAACGGCCTCGGCGCGTACTTGCAGGACCGGCTGCGGGTGTTCCGCGGACCGGCGGCGCTGGTGCTGCCGGCCGTGGCGGCCACCGCCTGGGGTGTCCTTGCGACGCGCCTGTGCAATGCGCACCTGCTCTCGCTGCCGTTGCCTCTCAAGCTCCCCTGCGTGGCCGTGTGCGTGGTGCCGGCCGGGACGTTCCTCGGCATGTTTTACCCATTCGGCGTCGCGCGCGTGGTGGCGGCCGGGCACCGCGCCGCCGTTCCCGCGACGTATGTGATGGCGACGGTGTCGTCGGTGTGGGGCGCGTCGTGGGCGATGACCGCCATCACCAACCTGGGCTTCTCGGCGGTCATCCTGATGGGCGCGGCCGGCTACCTCCTGACGGGCGCGCTGGTCCTCGTCGCGCGCC
The DNA here is from genome assembly GCA_045802645.1 of Polyangia bacterium. Lineage (GTDB taxonomy): Bacteria > Myxococcota_A > Polyangia > Fen-1088 > Fen-1088 > JADGRB01. Next base: position 2,486 of record JBJMQQ010000052.1, on the reverse strand, counting down.
GCGGCGCCGCCGCCGTCGCGTAACCTACCGTGCGCGGCGTCGCCCCGGATCCCATGCCCCTGCTCAAGCTCGCGACTCTCAACATCAACAACATCACCAAGCGCCTGCCGGTCCTGCTGGAGTGGCTCGCCAAGGCGTCTCCCGACATCGTGTGCCTGCAGGAGATCAAGGTTCCCGACACGAAGTTCCCGCTCCGGGAGCTCGAAGCAGCCGGCTACGGCGCGCGATGGGTCGGCCAGCCGTCCTGGAACGGCGTCGCCATCCTGGCCAAGGGCATGACGCCCATCGAGACACGTCGCCAGCTGCCTGGCGATCCGGCCGACACCCAAAGCAGGTACCTGGAGGCCGCGGTGCAGGGCGTGCTGGTCGGCTGCCTCTACGCCCCGAACGGCAATCCGCAGCCCGGCCCGAAGTTCGTCTACAAGCTCGCCTGGATGCATCGCCTCCTCGCCCACGCGCAGGCGCTGTTCGAGACCGGCCATCCGGTCGTTCTCGCCGGCGACTACAACGTGGTGCCCACCGACGCGGACATCTACAACACGCGGTCCTGGGTGAAGAACGCGCTCTTGCAGCCCGAGCCGCGGGCGCTTTACCAGCGGCTACTTGGGCAAGGCTGGACGGACGCCATCAAGGCGATGCACCCGAACGAGCCGGTCTACACCTTCTGGGACTACCTGCGACAGGCCTGGGAGAGAAACGCGGGCATGCGCCTCGATCACATCCTGCTCGGTGCCTCGCTTGCCCCCGGTTTGCGGGAAACCGGGGTCGATGCCTGGGTGCGCGGACTGCCGGGCGCCAGCGATCACGCGCCTGCCTGGGCGATCGTCGAGACCAACCCTCGTCCGCTCAGTCGCTGACAGAGATGGGGAGCAGCTGGATGTCGTGCGGATCCGTCGCCTCGCAGCCCTCCCGCGCGTCGCGAGACCACTCGAACACGACGGCGTTGAGACCGGCGTATGAACCGTCGAAGAAGGACGCGGCCTCCAGGTGTTCGCCACGTGTGTGAACGCTGCCGATGTCCCGGTTGCTGCGCAGCGCGCGGGCGACGCCAGCGCCCAGCACCAACCCGACTTTCACCCCGCCGAATGTCGCGCGCGGCAGTCCCTTGTCCGTCGGCGAGAGCTCGCCGGGGTCGCCGCCCGGCGAGAAGCCGAGATCCGTGAGCAGACGCTGCGCCGCTGCCACGCGCGCGGCGACCGAGACACGCGCGGAGCTCTCGATTGGACAGTTTCGCGCTTCGTCGGTGGACGATTCCGTCAGCGAGAACAGCGGCAGCCGGACCGCCACCTGACCGCGGGAATCGAGCAGGACCAACTCGGCCCGACGGGAACAACTGCCCCAGCTCGCCTCGCCGCGCACCGCGGCCACCAACCGGTACTTCGTGGAGAACGCGAACCTGCCGTCCAGCGTGACGTCGACGGCCGTCATCTTCAGCTTGGCCGTTCCCGGCGCGGAGGCGCGCGTCGCCGCCACGTCGGGCCGATCCAGCAGCGGCGCCAGATCACGATCCGCCACCAGGCGGGCGTACATCGCGACGTCGAGCGGGGCCAGGAAGGGGGCCAGCGTCTTCACGGCGGCCGCGGCGTCACCGATCGCGAGCTGTGCGGACGCGAGATTCGTGGCGGCGACTGTGAACCTGGGGTCCAGCGCGAGCGCCCGCGCGAATCCCGCCGCCGAATCGCGCCAGCGACGCTGGTGGTAGTCCGCGAGGGCGGCCACGTTCGCGAGCCGCGCCTCGAGGTTTCGGATTCCGAGGCGCTGCTCGTGCACGACGTCGCAGCCGTCCGTAACCTTGATGCCGACCAGGTCGCCGCTCATCGCAACGGCCAGTGTGGTCGGCGCAGAGTGGTCGTCGAGCTCCAGCGGCGCCCGAAGCTTCCCGCGCTGGACGGCCAGTCCGCGCCGGTCGATGACCAGCGTCAGATCATGGGGCAGTTGGGCGCGATTCCCCGCGACGCGGATCCGCGCCCAGGACTCCGCGGGCGGGAGGGTGCCGGCGCCCGTCGATCCTGCAATCAGCAGGAACGAGAGGACGCCCGCTACTCTCCATCCGTGGCGAAGGGCGCGGCTAGCAGTGGGTCGTGCCAGGGAGGCACATGAGCTGACCGCCGCTGCATGCTGGCCGGAACGTTGCGCTGTCACGGCAGCACATGAATTCGTCGTCCGCCGGACCGCACGCGCCCAGCGGGATGCAGCAGACATATCCAACCGCGCCCTCGCATGAGACGTCGCTCAAATGTCCCAGCGTGGCGGTGCACCCGGTGATGAACTTACACGTGCCGCCCACGTTCTGGCAGGCGACCTCACCCTGGGTAGCCCCGCCCGCTCCGCCGGCGCCCGGGTTTCCGCCGGCGCCGCCGGCTGCGTGCGTTCCGCCCGTTGCGTTCGCGCCCCCGGTAGCCGCCGCGCCGCCGGTGCCACGTCCCGCCGCGCCGCTGGTGCCGCCACCGGCCGCGCCGCTGGTGCCACCGCCGGCCGCGCCGCCG
>JBJMQQ010000051.1:0-29495 GCA_045802645.1 Polyangia bacterium | reverse complement strand
TCGACGGATCGCTGACGCTGCGAACGCAGGATGTCGACGGGGTGACGCGCGACGTGCGTGCGCACGCCGCCGAGGTCGGTGCCGCGGTGGTCGGAGACGCCGTCTCGGTCACCGCCGAAGGCGAGCAGGCGGTGCTGCGGTTGCGCCTACCCCCGAACCAGGCGGTGGCGTTCGCCGACTGGCTGGGCCAGCGGGCCACGCTGGTGTCGCGCCGGTTGCAGGCGGCGGACGTGTCGCGCCATTTCGTCGATCAGGAAGTGGCCATCAAGAACCTGCAGATCACGATCGATCGCCTGCGCGACCTGGCCCAGCGCCCGAACGCCGCGCTGAACGACGTGCTGGCGGTCGAGCGCGAGCTGACGCGCGTCCGGGGTGAGCTGGAGGCGATCGAGGGCGAGCACCGGCTGCTCCAGGATCAGGTGGCGCGGGCAACGCTGACCGTGACCATCCTGCCCACGCGCGCCGCCCTGTCAGCGACCGCGCCGGTCGCCACGGAGCCGGAGCTGAAATTCGAGCTGGTTCCGCATGCGACCGTGCTGCACTTCCTGGACGACCGCCCGGGGCGTGGCCAGACGCGCGCCGGGGGCGGCGTGAGCCTGATGTTCGCCCGCGCGTTCACCCTCGATTTCACGTTCCTGCCGCAGCACCAGGCTGACGCCCGCTCCTACCTGTTCGGGCTGTCGGTCGCCGGCTACTCGGATTTTCTGGGCGGCGGCCGGCGGCGCTTTTTGAATCCGTACCTGGGCCTGCGGCTCGGCGCGGGCTCCCTGGACGACCACGGCGCGTTTCTTTTTGGCGGCGAGGTGGGCGTCGAGCTGCTGCGCTACAAGCTGTTCCTCGTCGATCTGACCGGCCGCGCGCTGGGGGTCATTCACGGCCACAACGTGCCGAACGACGTCGCCCTGGAAGCCGTTCTGGGCGTCGGCGTCCCGTTCTGATTCCGTCCTGAGCGGCGTGGTGCTGGCCTGGCAGATCACCAGCGAATGGAAGTACGACCCGAGCTTCGTCACCGAGGCGGAGGTGACGTTCACGCCCGAGGGGCCGAACACCACCCGCGTTGCCGTGGAGCAGCGCGACCTGCACCGTTACGGAGTGGCCGAGCCGGACTACCGGAAGGCCATCGACTCCGAGACCGGCGGCTGGGGGTACATCCTCGGCCACTTCGCGAAAACCGCCGCCGATCGAATCGCCCTTCAGGCGACGGCGCGCAGGTCCTCAGTCGCCGAGTCACCGTCGGATGTCGCCGGCAGCGGCGTGCGCGCCCGCAGCATCGGCGCGAAGGCCGCGCGATACGCCCACGCGAGACCGATCTCCAGAACCAGTACGAGGAGCCCGGGGCCGATCCCCGAGGGCGCCAGCAACAGGTGGAACGCGACGATGTTCACGATGACGGGCGCCAGCAGCGTCAACGCCAGCGGCACGAAGAAGCCCGTCAGCAACAGGACGCCGGCGACCAGCTCCGTCGCGTGCGCCAGCTGCATCAGATAGCCGTTGGCCATCAGGCCCATGATGGCCGCCAGCGCTTTGGGCGGGGGCGGCGGCGTCGGCATAAAATGCAGGAAGAAGTTCAGGCCAAAGGTCGTGAAGACCAGCCCCAGCAGCAGGCGGGCGGCGGTCGGGACGTGGCGGCGAATCGAGCTCATGGTGTCTCCTTTCGACACTTGAAGCTTTGATCACCGCTGTCCTGGCAACTAGCCCAGCCTGTGGCAACCTATCGTTGCCATGACAGCAACAGTAGCCGAGCTGGACCTCAATCAGGTCACCGCATTCGTCCGGGTTCTGGAGGCGGGCAGCTTCACCGAGGCGGCGCGCGCGCTGCGCCTGCCCAAATCATCCGTCAGCCGGCGGGTCACCGCGCTGGAAAAGACGCTGCGCGTGCGGCTGCTGCAGCGGAGCACGCGCAAGCTGGTGCCGACGGAGGCGGGGCGCCTCTACTTCGAACGCGCGCGGGCCGCGCTGTCCGGCCTGGCCGACGCCACCGCCGCGGCGACGGACATGAGCCGCGAGATCGCCGGTCCGATTCGATTCACCGCGGCCAACGACAACACCGGCTACCTGGTCAGCCTGATCGCCGAATTCCTGGCCCGTCACCCGAAGGTGCAGCTGGACGTGGTCCTCACGCCCCGGCGGGTGGACCTGGTCGCCGAGGGGTTCGATCTGGCGTTGCGGGCCGGGCCGCTCGTGGACTCGTCATTGATCGTGCGGCGACTGGGGCGGACCGACCACGGGCTTTTCGCCTCCCGCGCGTATCTGAAGCGAGCGGGCACGCCGCGGCGGGTGAGCGATCTGACCGGCCACCGGTTCGTGCTGTTCGACGGGCTTCCGCAGCGCCAGCAGCTCCGGCTATCCGGCCCCGGCGGCGACGAGACGGTCCACATCGACGGCCCGCTGATCGCCCACGACGTCGCATTCGCGGTGGACGCCGCGGCCGCTGGAATCGGCATCTCGCTGGTGCCCGACGCGTACCACGGCTGGGCGATGAAGGGCGGCATGCGGAGCGGCTGGAAGTCGCTGGTGCGGTTGCTGCCCGACTTCTTCATCGAAGGCGCCGAGGTGAGCCTCGTGTCGCCCCCCGTGGCCTACGAGCCGGCGCGCGTGGGGCTCTTCCGCGATTTCCTGGCTGAACGACTGGGCCCGCTGGTGCGCGGCTGCGCCGCGGCGGTGCAACAAGAGCGCGCGCGGAACCGGGAAGGCACCGGGCGCGCTCTCGTGGGAATCTGACCGGCGCTACTTCTTGGCGGGGGCCGCCGCGGGCGCGGCCTTGGCGTCGCCGGCCTTGGTGTCGGCCTTGGCGTCGCCGCCCTTGGCCTCGATCGACGTGGCCGTCATCGTGTACATGATGGTCACCTTGGCGCCGACCTTCAGGTCACCCGTCACCTTGGTGTCCTTGGTGCGCGCCAGCTGCCACTTCTCCTTGCTCTTCTGAACGGTGATCGAGCTGTCGGTCACCTCCAGGACGGGGCCGGTGACCTGGTAGGTCTTGTTGTCGGCCGCGCGCGCGGGCCCGGCGGCCAGGGTGGCGGTCAGCAGCAGCGCCGAAAAGAGCGTCATCATCGAACGGGTCGCGGTCTTCATCGTTTCGTTCTCCTGGAGTTGAACGGGCGGAATGTACACATCCGCCGGATAAAGTCACGAACGCGCCGGGTGAATCGGCCAGGGGCGGTCGCGCATGCCGGCCTGCCAGTTGTTGTGGCGCCCGTCCCAGTACCCCACCTTCAGCTCCTCGGGGTCGAGCCCTTCCAGGCAATTCAAGTTCACGGAGACGAACTCGCCCCCCAGCTCTGGCAGCGATCCGCGGCCGAAGCAGTGAATGCCGCAGTGCCGGCAGAAGTAGCGCCGGGCGACCTTCATCCCCCATTCGTAGAAGGACAGCGCCTCCTCGCCCGCCAGCAGCGTGAAGGCGGCGGGCTTCACCATCAGGCCCAGCTGCGCGATCCGGACGCAGATCGAGCAGTTGCACCGGGTGCCCCCCTGGCTCAGATCGGCGCGAACCTGGAACCGCACGGCCCCGCAGTGGCAGGTCCCCTCATGAGGCTCGAGGGCTGCGGCCGGGGTCGTCTTCGTCTGCGTCGTGGTCTGGTTCGTGGTCTCGGTCATCGGGATCCTCCGTTCGGGTGATGCAAAACAGCCTAGTCTCCATTGCGGACAGTTTCGGTCCGCAATAGATGCGATAGTGGATGCGATGGTTGGGACGTCGGCCCGCTTGCTCAGGCTGCTGTCGCTGCTTCAGGCGCGTCGTTCCTGGACCGGCGCGGAGCTGACGTCGCGGCTCGACGTCACGCCGCGGACGTTGCGCCGCGACGTCGACCGCCTGCGCAGCCTCGGTTATCCGGTGGCGTCCACCGCGGGCGTCGGCGGCGGTTACCGCTTCGGCGCCGGCACGGATCTGCCGCCCCTGCTGCTGGATGACCAGGAGGCGCTGGCTGTCGCGCTCGGGTTGCGAGCCGCCGCCGCGGGCGCGATCGCCGGCCTCGAGGACGCGACGCTGGGCGCGCTGGCGAAGCTGGATCAGGTGATGCCGGCGCGCCTGCGGCGGCGCGTGAGCGCGCTTCACGGCGCCATCGTCCCCCTGCCCCACCGCGGCCCCGCCGTCGACGTGGCCACGCTGGCCCTGCTGGCGGGCGCTTGCCGCGACGCCGAGCGGCTGCGCTTCGAGTACCGGGGGCGCGGCGCGGAGCCGACAGGGCGGCGCGTGGAGCCGGCCGGGCTGGTGAGCGCCGGTTTTCGCTGGTACCTGGTCGCGTGGGACCTCGACCGCGCCGACTGGCGGACCTTTCGCGTCGATCGCATCGCGGGAAAGCCGGCGCGCGGCGAGACGTTCACTCCGCGACCGCCGCCGCCGGGCGGGTTGTCGGCCTACGTCGCGAAGTCCGTGTCGGTGGACGCGTACGGCGTGCGCGCGCGGGTGCGCCTGCACGCGCCGCTGGCGGACCTGACGCCGAAGCTCTCGACCAGCGCGGGGACACTCGAGAGCACCGGCCCGGACACCTGCGTGCTGACCACCGGCGCGCCTTCGCTGGAGGGGCTGGCCGTCTGGATGGCGATGCTGGGGGTCGACTTCGAGATCCTGGATCCACCCGGGGCGGCGGCGATCCTCAACGCGCTGGCGGGACGCATCCGCCGCGCCGCGCGTGCCTGACCGGCGACGTCACCGACGTGTCGTCGTCGCAACCACCCCGTCCGCGTGTCTGGATCGCAGCAATCAGTGCGACACTGAAACGATGACGCTGAAGAACCTATTCGCGTGCGTGGTCGGGTCGCTGCTGCTCGCAGCAGCCGGGTGCGGGAACGTCACCAGCAACAGCGACGCCGCGGGGACCGGCGGGGCGGCGGGCGGCGCCGTGGCAACGGGCGGCTCTACGGCGACGGGTGGCGCGGGCCAAGGCGGCCAGGGCGGCGTTCACATTTGCGGGCCCAGCGCCACGTGCACCCACTGCAAGGACGGCGCGTGCTGCGGGACCTCGTGCTGCTCGCCAGGCGAATGGTGCGACAGCAGCGGAGCGGCGCCGGTCTGCAGGTGCGGAACGTCGAATGCCTGCATGGACGGCAACGCCTGCACGTCACCGCTCGGCGGCACCGACCAGTGCGGCGCCATCTGCTGCCAGGGAGGTAACTGCCCCGTCTCGCGCCGCGCGTTCAAGCGCGAAGTCCACCAGCTAGACGCCGAAGAAGTTCAGCGCGTCTACGCGCAGCTGCGCGACATCAAGCTGACCACCTACCACTACAAGGACGAACCCGCGGCGAATGCGCCGCGCCTTGGGTTCATCATCGACGACACCGCCTCGCCGTACCCGATCAACCCCGACGGCAACTCGGTCAACCTGTACGGGTACGCCAGCATGGCCGTCGCCGCCATTCAGGCCCAGAGCCAGGAGATCGCCGCGCTGAAGATCGAGCTGGCGCAGTTGCGCCGGCAGGTGGCCGCGGCGCACGGCGCGCCGCATGCCCGCTGAGAATCGACCTCTTAGGCCGGCTCGCGCCAGCGGGCGAGGACGTCGGGGCGGGCGCGCACCTGGAACACGACGGCGTCGTCCTCGTAGCGCTCGCCCAGGACCTCGGCCGACGAGAAGATTTCGCCGCGCAGGTGCTGTCGGTCGTAGCCGACCCGCACCTCGGCCTCGACCAGATCGCGCGCGAAGAACGCCACCAGGTGGGCGTGGACCCGCGCCACGTCGTCGGGCCGCCGCGCCGAAATCACCAGCGCCTCTGGCCAGCGGGCGAGCAACGCCGCCGCCGTCGTTTCCTGGGCCGCCGCGTCCCCGACGCGATCGATCTTGTTGAACACCAGAAGCCGCGGCACGTCGCCGGCGCCGATCTCGGCCAGCACCTCGGTCGTGACCTGTAGCTGGCGCTCGAAGTTCGGGTCGGACGCGTCGATCACCTGTGCCAGCAAGCCGGCCTCCAGCGCCTCGTCCAGCGTGCTCTTGAACGACGCCACCAGCCCGTGCGGCAGCTTGTCGATGAACCCGACGGTGTCGGAGAGCAGGATGCGCGGGTGCGTGGCCGGATGCAGCGGCCGCACCGTCGTGTCCAGCGTCGCGAAGAGCTGGTCAGCGACATACACCTGGCTGCCGGTCAGCGCCCGCATCAGCGTCGACTTGCCGGCGTTCGTGTAGCCGACCAGCGCGACACGGCTCATGTCCCGCCGGCGCGCGCGCTGCGTGCGTTGCTCTTCGGCCAGCGCGTCCAGCTCGCGCGTGAGCTCGGCGATGCGATCGCGGATCTTGCGCCGATCCAGCTCCAGCGCCGATTCGCCCGCCCCCTTGCCGCCAATCCCGCCGCGCTGGCGGTCCTTGCCCTTGCCCGACTCGCGCAGCCGCGGGACCATGTACTGCAGCCGCACGATCTCGACCTGCGCCTTGGCCGCCCGCGACCGGGCATGCCGCCGAAAAATTTCCAGAATGACCGCCGTCCGATCGAGCACCTCGACCCCGGTCTCTTTTTCGAGATTCCGGGCCTGCGACGGCGTGATGTCGTGGTCAACCAAGACCGCCTTAATCTTCTCCCCGCCGTCCCCCTCTTCCCCGTCCTCGTCCTCTTCCCCGTCCTCGTCCTCTTCCCCGTCCTCGTCCTCGTCCTCGTCCTCGTCGCCGTCCTCGTCCCCCTCCTCGCCCGCCTTCACCCCAATCAACCCCTTCAACTCACCGAGCTTCCCGCTCCCCACGACCGTCCCCGGCTCCAGCGTGTCCCGCTTCTGCGTGACCGTCGCGACGACCTCGACCCCCAACGTCTGCCCCAGCCGGTGCAGCTCGGCCAGCGACGCGGCGAAGGCGGCGTCGTCGACATCCGGGAGCTGGACGGCCAGAATCGCGGCGCGCATCAAACCGCGCGTTCCAGCGCGCGCTGCATCGCGGACATCGCCTGGTCCTGCATGGCTCCGACCGGGCCGGCCATCTCGTTCGGCAGAAGGTCGATCGTCCAGACCAGCCGCGCGCCCATCCCGTCCGCGGTCACTTCGACGGCCGCGTTGTAGTGAGTCGTTCGCCCCCCGGTCGCGCTCCAGACCAGCCGGCGGCCAGCGTCGTCGATGGTCACGATGGGCTCCCGCACCACCTGGCCGTTGGCGAACGTGACCACCCGAGTCTCGCCCTCCATCCGCGTGTCCAGGACGAACCCGGGGACCAACCGCGTGTGCAGCGCCCCCACGTCGCGCACGGCGTCCCAGACGCGCTCAGGAGCAGTCCCGAGCCGCAGCTCTTTGCGAAGCGTCGCCATGCGCCACAACTTACTCTGTCCGTCGCTCTTGTCGAACCGACACCGGTGGACAATTTCATCCGTCGGGCGGTCGCATGTTCTGGAAAATCCTCACGGTATCGCTGGTGGTGATGGGGCTTTCGCACACCATCGCGCGCGAGCGGCTGTTCGCCCCGCTGCGGCGCGCGCTGGGCGGACACGACACCTGGCTCGGATATTTGGTGTCGTGCCCCTATTGCGTCTCGCACTGGCTGGCTTTTCTCCTGGTCCCCCTGACCGGCGCCTATGGCATCGACGTGGTTCCCCACTGGGGACCGCTATCCTGGGTGCTGCGCTGGCTGCTGTCGTCGGTTCTGGTGACGGCGGTCGCCGCCTTCTTGCGGGTCGCCTTCTACTTCGTCGACGAGACGCAGGGGTTGGTGCGGCGCCAGCAAAAGACGGTCGAGGCGCAGACCGAAACCGTCCGCGCCGCCCTCGAACGCGACGGCGAGGACGGGCCCGCCGACGCGCGACACTGATCAGATGTCGTAGTCGAACGTGTAGAAGTGCTGGCCGTCGACGATGTCGATCTTCATGCTGCCCGAGAGGCCCCGCAGGTCGCCGGTTGCGGAATCCGGAACCACGGTCAGCGTCAGCGACGGCGCACCGCGGGTCATGGTGCCGCTGTGCTGCAGGACGAACGTGCCCGCCCGCCCCTGCAGCGTGCCTGTCACGAGCTCGATCGCGACGTAGCCGGCCGAGCCCTGCACGGTCGTGTTGGCCGCCACCATCTCGGCGTGGCTGGTCCCCTCCAGCGCGCCGTGGAACTGCTTGTCGACGCCGACCTGCACCAGCTTGACCGCGTCCGTCGTCGCGAACGGCGGCTGCGGCGTCAGCTTCACGTCGAACGTCCCCTTCACGCTCGACATCTCAGAAGACCTCGGCGTCGTGTGCCCCACGCAACGCGCGCCGCATCTCGGCCGGCAGGTGCGCCGGATCGACGATCACCTTCTGGTAGTGCACCGCGTGGATCGCGCTGGCCGGCACGGTGAAGTCGCCTGCGTTCTCGACGTAGACGACGATCTCGGGGCGCTTGCCGCACAGATCGCGAACGGCGCCGATCTCCTCGCCGCCGTCCTTCGTGAACACCTGAAACCCGACCTCGACCTGACTCTTCAAATCTTGGCTCATCGCCGGAGCCTGGCCCGCGTCAGCCCGCCCGTCCAGTCACACTTGCGGCGAACCGGGCTCCAGCTGCGACAGGGAAAGGGTGTTGCCGTCGGGGTCCTTGAACCAGGCAATCCGGGCGCCGCTGGGGGACCGCCAGATCCCGCGCGCGTCCTGATCCATCCCCGGATAGCGCTGGAAGGTGACCCCCGCAAGCGCCAGCGCGCCGACGGTCGCCTGAAGGTCCGGCACCTCCCACCCGAGCGCGGTGAACGGATGCGGCGTGAAATCGTCGACCTTCTGGATGCGCAGCATCGTCCCACCGGCGTCCAGCGCCAGCGCGAAGCCGTCGTCGGACAGCACGCGTAGCCCCAGCGTGTCGGCGTAGAACGCCCGCGCCCGGGCCCCGTCGCGCGTCGCCAGGAACGCCATCACCCGGTTTTCTGCGAGTGGCGAACGAGCGGGCGAGCTCATGAGGGCGACACCAGGCTCTGAACGAAGGCGACCAGGTCCGCGCTGCCGGCGGTCGCGTCGATGCCGGCCGGCAACGGGCGGACGATCCAGGTCACGGGCCAGGTCAGCGTCTGACCTGCTGGCAGCGGCTGGTACGCGCCCTGCTCTTCGACCTCGACGTAGTGGCCCTGACCGTCGACGTAGATCTCGATCTCGGCTTCGCTGGGCGCGGCCATGCCCAGCGGAACGTCGGCGAATTTCTTGACCAGCACGACGCCGCCCGCCACGTGCGCCAGCCAACCGCCCGAACCGTCGGCCAGCAACTTCTGGTTGGCGCCAGGGGCGGTTCCCGGGTGCTGGTACCAGGTGCAGCCCGCGGCCGCCTGCGTGGGCGGCAGCGCGAACCCACCGCCGGACCGCGGCGCGTCGGCACCTGTCGGGTAGAACGTCAGCCCGCCCGGCCCGACGCGCGTGATCTCCCAGGGCGCGAACATGCCGTCGCCGACGACGGAGGTGATGCGGTATTCCACGCCGATGGTGGCCGTGCCGGCACCCGCCGCGAACCGCTTCGTGATCTGCATGCCGAAGTCGCCGTCCACCGGCCCGGTGAACGACAGATTGGCGTCCGTGCCGCTCACCGCGAACGCCGCGCTGTCGAACGAAGCGGGCGGAGGCCACAGCCACAGGCTCTGCGGGCTGGTCCAGAACGTCGAGCCGAAGCTGACCGCGTCGGTCGACGGCCCAGTCAGAAGGTTCGCACCGCCGGGAAGGTGCACGTCCAGGACGCGCGCGCCCGCCGTCGCCACCTCGAAATACAGCGACTGGTCGGCGACCTGATAGTTGCCGTTCGCAAGCGGGTGCAGCGCGCTACCGCCGCTCCCGCATCCGACGACCAGGAACACCGCGGCTCCCCAGCCAAACCCGATCGACCACACCGTCCGCTCGCGCATGTCGCCCCCCGTTCTGCCTCGGCGCACTGTAGGAGATTCCTTCGGGCGCGCATAGAGCCGCGCGATACTGCCGGCATGCGAGCTTGGCTTTTCTTGATGACGCTCACCGTCGGGGCCGCCGGGTGCCACACGGGCCCAGGTGGGTCGACGGGGTCGACCGGTTCCGGCGGCGCGGCTATCAGCGCCACCGGCGGCAGCTCGGCGATCGGAAGCGGTGGGACCACGACCGGTACCGGCGGTCGTGCGTCGACCGGCGGCACCGGCGGATCGGTTGCGGCGGGTGGCTCGGGCGGAGCGTCGGGCGCGGGCGGCGCCGGGCCCGACGGCGGCGGGCCCGCCAGCTACGCGCTCAACCCGCCGCGACAGTGCGACAACCAGTTCTTCGTGGCCGGGTGCAAGAAAGGGGACGCCACCTCGGCGTGCGGCGGCGTCTGCTCGGCTGCCAACGCGTGCGAGGACGCGACCCACAAGCCGGGAGCCGACGTCGGGTTTCTTTGCCCGCGGTTCACGCTGCAATCCGCCGAGATGGCGCAGGCGGCGGCCGACGACTTCGGCCCGTCGCCGCCCTTCGACTACGCCGTGGCCGGTCACGACGTGGACACCGGCGGGCTCGATCCATCCGCCAAGACCACCTGCTGCCAGTGCTACCAGCTGGTGTACGCGCTGCCCGAGAACGAAGCGCGCGCCAACGGCAACGGCGCCTCGGCGATCGCGATCCCCCGCCCGCTCATCGTGCAGGCGTTCAACACCGCGGCGGGCGGTGGGCAGAACTTCGACATCTTCATGGGGGCCGGCGGCTTCGGCGCGTTCAACGCCTGCGACCCGGCGTTCACGCAGCTCAAGAGCCAGTCGGGGCAGTACCTCTACACGTCGTTCCCCGAGCAGGGGGAGGCGAACGCCGGCGGTGTCAATGCGGCGACGCAGCTCGCGGGCTGCAAGAACGCGCAGAACCTGGTCACCGCCGACACGCTGTCCTCGGCCACGTGCACGGCCAACGTGCAAAGCGCCTGCAACCAGTTCGCGTCGTCGACGCTGACGCCGCAGGCGCTGAGCGATTCGGTCCACTCCTGCCTGGCGTCGAACGCCCGGCGAACTACCGGCACCTCAACTGGCAGGTCTACGCCAAGAAGATCGAATGCCCGGCGCACCTGACCCAGGTCACCGGCTGCAAGCTGGCGCCGCAGGGGCTGCCCGCGGCCAGCCCGAACGTGACCACGCCGGCCCAGGCCGCCCAGGACGCCAGCTTCCGCGCCAACTACACGACGACCACCATGCAGGACTGCTGCAAACCGACCTGCGCCTGGCAGGACTGGGTGACCGGCAGCAACGGCGGGCTCAGCGCCGTCGGCAAGTACAACTCGTTCTATAGCTGCGACAAGACGGGCACCCCCGTCACGGAGTGAGGCTCCCGGCCAGCGGCGGCTCGCTGCCGGCCAGGTTGCACTGGTGGTAGACGCGCACGTCGCTGGGGCGCAGCGACCCGACCACGCTGTGCCACACGGCCCGGTTGTGGAAGATCACCAGATCGCCGTCGCGCCAGTCGTGGGCGTAAACGCGGGCCGGCGCGATCGCCGGGCGCATGAGGTCGTAGAGAAGCCCGCGACAAGTCTCGAGGTCGCCGATCGCCTTGCCGTCGACGATCAGGTCCTCGACGCAGTAGGCGTGAAGCTGCAGGGCCAGCTGACCCGTCAGCGGGTTCTTCCAGACCAGCGGCAACGTCGTCACCTTCGATTCTTCGTACGGCGGAAGCTGTTCGCGCGGCAGCTCGCGCCCTTCCGACACCAGCCCGAGACCGTTCGACCGGGCGTGCGCGTTCCGCATCCAGACGTACGGGTGAGGCGCGTATCGCGCTTGCGTCTGGCAAGCCCAGCGGCGCTGCGACGGTGACAGCAGCTCGAACGCCTTCACGCCCGACACGAACGCAGTCGTTCCCAGCGAGACGTCCAGCGTGTCGCCGCTTCCGTCGTCGTAGACCACCTTCTGGGCGCGCGCCGCCGGGACCTTCAGCGCCAGCAGCGTGGTGACCTTGGGCGGGTGCAGCTCGTAGAGCGCGGCGTCGATGTGCCAGCGGTAAAACCGGGTGAGCCCCTGCGCCTCTTGCTGGTCGGTCAGCGGGTTCCGGTGGAACGCGCGGTGCGACGGGTGGTGCAGCTCGACCTCGGGCAGGCCCTCGTGGTCGGAGACGCGCGCGTTGCCCAGCAGCTTCACCTGCGGCCAGGCGGGGATCGACACCAGGTCCTGCACCAGCACGCTCTGCTTCATGATGTCGGGGCGATTGCCGTGGCCGTACGTCTTCACCGACGGGTCGAACCGCCGCGTCAGCTCGAACTGCGCGCGCGGCGACAGGCGCTCTTGCCCGCGCACGACGACGACGGCGTAGGTCAGCACCGCCCGCTCCAGCGCGGCGAACCCGGCGTCGTCCAGATCGTCCAGGTCCAGTTGCCCGGCATCGACGCCGAAGTCGACGTCGTCGCCCCCACCTTCCAGCGGCTGCAGCGACAGGCCCGGCGCGACGTTCAGCGATGCGGTCATGCCTTCCCAAGCCGACCACGGCGCTGCCCCGGGTGCCGTTTCCGCCGGGTCGAGTTCGTGTAACTTCGCCGAGGCGACTCAGCCGGCGCGCAGGCGCGCGCGCCGGGCGGCCAGGATCTTCGCGAACGACCGCAGCGCCACCTCGTCCGGCGTCAGGCCTGTCTCGCCCAGATCGGCGGCGTCGATGGCCCCCGAGTTGAGCGCCCGCAGGAAGTAGTTGAGCAACCCCTGCCCGGTCGCCGCGTCGTCGAAGACGTCGCCGACCAGCGTGGCTTGCGCGGCCTTCTCGACGAAGTTGCGCAGGCGCTCGGCGGCGGGCGCGAACCCCTCCAGGAAAAACGCGAAGCAGGTGGCGTAACGAACCGGCAGCTGCCCCGGGTGAAGATCCCAGCCCTGGTAGAACCCGCCTTCCAGCGACCGGCGGATGTGCCGGTGCGCGAGGCGCCAGGCGGCGTGCACGACCGCCCGATTCTGCTCGGCCTCGGCGGGGGTCAGCGCATCGCCCCGGTGCGGTCCGACCGGCATCACGTTGGTTGCCCCGTCGCTGAGAAAGAGGCCCGTGCCGCCGTACGCCAGCATCATCATCCCCTTGGCCAGCTCACACCACGGGTGGTCCATGGTCTGGTAGGCGGCGGTGATGTTGCACGAGGCGGTGAAGTCGTACGTGCCGAAGTGGGCGCCACGGCAGCGTCCGGCGCAGGCCTCCAGAAACGCCGGCAACGGCGAGCGCCCGTCGGCGCCCAGGAGCGACTGCGTCGTCTCGACCATCAGCTCCAGGCGCAGGCTGCCGGCGTCCAGGCCGTGACGCCGCTCCAGCACTTCGAACAGGTGGACCAGCGCCCGCGGCTGCTCGGCGATGGTCACCTTGGGCAGCGTGACGACGAAGTTGTCGGGCAGCCGTCCGCCGGTCGCGTCCAGCAACGTCTCGACGAAGACCTCCAGTGTGCGGGCGCCGCGGGCTTGCCATTCGGCGCCGAACGACTTGATGCGAATGCCGATGAACGGCGAAAGCAACCCGCCGGCGAGGCCGCGCGCCACCTCCCGCGCGGCGGCGGCGGCCGTGGCGTCCTCTTCCGCGTCGGGGCGCGCGCCGAAGCCGTCCTCGAAGTCGATGCGGAAGTCCTCGACGGGCTCCCGCTGCAGCTTGGCGACGACGCGGTCGTAAACCTTGGACGCCAGCGGGCCTGCCAGCGAGTAGCCGACCCCCTCCGCCAGCGCCAACGCGTCCGGCGCGTAGCGGGACAGGTGCCGCAGCGCCAGCTCGCCGAGCCGCCCCGTCGTCTCCGCCTTGTACAGGTGCGCGCCGCCGTAGACGGTGTGAATCGGCTGCCGGGCCGGCGCGTCCCCCGGATATCGGGCCGCGAACGCGCCGTTCGCCTGCGCCAGCGCTTCGAGCTGCGGGCTCTTCGGGTCGAAGCTCATCGTCGTCAGCTCCCGCGGTAGGTGGAATAGCCGAACGGCGACAGGAGCAGCGGCACGTGGTGGTGCTGCGCGGGCGCCGTCACGGCGAATGTCACCTGCACGTGTGGGTAGAACGAGGCCCGCTCCGTCGCGGCGAAATAGGCGCCGGTCTCGAACGTCAGGCGGTACGTCCGCGCGTCCAGCGGCGCGCCGCCCAGGAGCTCTGGCGTGCGACCGTCGTCGTCGGTGACCGCGGTCGTGACTGCCCGCCAGCTGGTGCCGTCGAGGACCTCCAGCCGCAGCACGAGGCCGCGCGCCGGCTGCCCCAGCGCCAGGTCCAGCACGTGCGAGGTGAGTCCGTTCTTGGAGGTCATGCGCCCAACTTCTCCAGTCGCAGGCGGGTGATCCGGGCCTGCTCGCCGGCCGCGATCGCCAGCTCGCGACGCGGATCGTTGTCGAGACGCGCTTCGAGCAGTCGCAACATCTCGGCCGCGCTCTTGCCGGTGGCGCACACGATGAAAATGTACCCGAACCGGTCGACGTACCGATCGTTCGCGGCGAGCAGCGCGCGCTGGGTATCCCCGTCGGCGTCGCCCGCCGCCGCCTGCTCCTGTCGCGACCACCTGTCGATGCCTCCCGCGCCGATGCGCGGGTGCTGCGCGAAGGCCTGCAGGAAGTCGTCGCGGTTCAGGCCCGCCCAGATCGCCGCGGCGTCGTCGTTCAGCGCCGCCGCGGAGGACCACGGGCGGCGCGCCAGCATGGCGTCGACCCATCGAATCGATCCACAGCAGCGGGTCAACGCCGCGCGCGCCTCGCCGTCGGTCATCGCGTTGAGCACGGCGTGCGGCTCAGCCACCCGGATGCCCCCAGACGCGCAGCCGGGCCACGCCACCGTCGGGAAAGATGTTCAGCCGCACGTGCGTCGCGGGGCGGCCGGCGACCGGAAAGAAGTGCCGTTCGTCCGCGTGCAGCTTCGACTGCACCACCAGCGGGTGCCAGGCGTCCGACTCCAGCAGGTCGGTGATGCGCGCGACGGCCGGCAGATCGACCGCCTCCAGCGCGCAGCGGTCCGGGAAGTTCCCCTTGAAGTGGGCCGTGTCGACCTCGACGACCGCCGGCACACCCCGCGCGCCGAGGCGGACCAAGATCCAGTCGTGTCCCGGGCCGCGCCGCCGCCGCGTCTCCCAGCCGCCCCCCATGTCCGCCGGACGGCCCGGCAGCAGCAGGTTGTTCATCGGCCCGAAGAACGCGTCCGAACAGGCCAGCGCCACGCCCCCGTTCTTCACGGCCGCCAGGTCGCGCAGATCGGGATTGACGTGCGCGCGCGCGACGGCGTCCACCTCCGCGGGGCGGTCCCAGCGCGGGTGGACCCGGCCGAACGCGCGGAACCGCGCCACGCCGCCGTCGGGAAAGATGTTGAGGCGCAGGTGCGTGACCGCGCCGCCCGGCCCAGCGGCGAAGAGGTTCTGCGCGTCGGGGCGCAGCGCCGCCTGGTCCAGCAGCGGGGCCCAGTCGTCACGGACCCCGAGCCCGGCCAGATCGGCGTCCTCGGGCGCCCAGATGCCGTCCACGGAAGCGAATGGCGGATGATTCCCGCTGAAGTGCCGCGTGTCGATGTCGAAGCCCACCACCTGGCCCGGCGCGCCCAGCGCCAGCACGCACCAGTCGTGGCCGGCTCCGCGCTTGCGGCGGCTCTCCCAGCCGTCCATCCACTTGCCGCGATCGGTGAATTTGCCCTCGACGAAGATCGCTCGTCCCG
The DNA here is from genome assembly GCA_045802645.1 of Polyangia bacterium. Classification (GTDB taxonomy): domain Bacteria; phylum Myxococcota_A; class Polyangia; order Fen-1088; family Fen-1088; genus JADGRB01. The sequence goes on along the minus strand of JBJMQQ010000051.1, from coordinate 14,060 downwards.
GCTGCAGCAGGTTGGTGGCCTCCGCGAAGAACTCGTCGCTGGCGCCCAGGACGCGCCCGCCCAGGTCCGCCGCCGCCAGATCGATCAGCCCCGAGAACGTCGCCGCTGCGCTCATACCCGTGTGTCTCTCCCCAGGAGCGGCCGACCGATGGGCTCGACGGCCGGCTGTTCTCCGTCGTACACCAGGCGTCCGCGAAGGACGGTCGCCTCCACTCGCCCCGTCAGCCGCCGCCCGACATAGGGCGAGATCTTGTGTCGAAACTGCAGTTGCGCGGCTTCCACCGCGAGCTCGGCGTCGGGGTCCCAGACCACCAGGTCCGCGTCGAAGCCGGGCGCGAACCGCCCCTTGCGCCGCCCGAGACCGGCCAGCGCCGCCGGGCGGGCGCTCATCCAGGTGGCGAGGTCGGCGACGCCGTGACCGCGCCGCCGCGCCTCGGTCCACACGGCAGGCAGCCCGAGCTGCAGCGACGCGATGCCGCCCCAGGCGGCGGCGAAGTCGCCGCGCTCGCGACCCTTCAGCGCCGGGGTGCAGGGGCTGTGGTCGGTGACGACGAGGTCGATGATCCCGCGCGCCAGCCCCCACCAGAGCGTCTCGCGGTTCTCGCGCTCGCGGATGGGCGGCGCGCACTTGAACTCCGTCGCGCCGTCGGGGATCGCCTCGGCCTCCAGGCACAGATAGTGCGGACAGGTCTCGACCGTCAGCGGCAAGCCCTCGTCTTTCGCGCGCGCGATCTGCGGCAGCGACGACGACGACGACAGGTGAACCACGTGCACGGCGCAGCCGGTCTCGCGCGCCAGGCGAATCAGCAACCCGATCGCCGCGTCTTCCCAGGCCGCCGGCCGTGACCGCAGGTACCCGGCGTAGTCGCGGGGATCCGTCCAGGCCCCGTTCGGTTCACCCAGATCCAGCTCGGCGTGGGCCAGCAACGGCAGCCCGGCGGCACGCAAGGCCGGCATCGCGGCGCGCAGATCAGCCTCGGTCGTGTTGGGAAACTCGTCGATGCCCGAGTGGACCAGGAACGCCTTGCAGCCCAGCGCCCCTGCTTCGGCCAGGCCGGGCAGGTCGCCCGCGTTCCAGGGCACGACGCCGCCCCAGAACCCGACGTCGACCCACAGCTGCCCGGCGGCGGCGCGCCGCTTTTCTTCCAGCGCTTCCCGCCGCGTCGTGACGGGCAAGCAGTTGAGCGGCATGTCGACCAGCGACGTCACCCCGCCCGCCGCCGCCGCGCGCGTCGCGGTCGCGAACCCCTCCCAGTCGGTACGCCCCGGCTCGTTCACGTGCACGTGCGAGTCGACCAGCCCGGGCGCGACGACCCGGTCGCCGACGTCCTGGACCGGGATGTGCGGCGGCAGCGTGGCCGCTTCGCCGCCGGCAAGCACCGCCCGCACGCGCTGATCCTCGATCCACACGGTTGCAGGCGCGACGCCGCCACCGGTCACGACACGCCGGCTGCGCAGCGCCCAGGCCCCAGGCTGGTCGACGAGCGCCCTCAAAATTCACGCTCCCCGAAGTCGCGCAGGCTTTGAAAGTGGAGGTCGCGGTCCTCGACGAAGAAGGAGGCGGTGATGCCCCCCACGAGGCGCGGGATCGAATACTTCATCCCCGAGATGCTGGCCCCGCCGAAGCCGAGGCTCAGCAAGCACCCGAACGTGTAGTTGAACAACGTCCGGATGTACGGCGCCGCGCCGGGCACCTTCTCCGTGTGCTCGAACCCCGCCCCCAGGTACGGGTGGCGCAGCAGGTCGTCGGATTCATCGCCGGGCGGCGGCTGAAACCGATCGGACCAGCGCGCGATGTGCTCTTGCACTTCCAGCAGCTCGGGCCGTCGGGCCAGGTCGGTCACGAACCCGGTCGCCGCGATCACGAAGTCGACCTCGTGGCTCTCGCCGCAGCTGGTCTCGATCGTCACCGTATCGCCGTGCGCGGCGACGCCCGTCCAGGCGCACCCCGGGTGCAGGCGAAAGCCGGCGCTCTGGCGGGCGCGCTTCAGCGTGTCCGCCGGCGGAAGCTGGCCCATCCGCACGATCTGGCGGATGAAGCGCCACTTGTCGGCGTCGGGGAGATCGCCCATGTGCCGCAGGAACCCGACGAACTCCGCCCAACGATAGGCGTTCACGTCGACCAGCGTCCGGCGCCGAAAGCACAACGTCACCTCGCGCGCGCCGTGCTCCAGCGCGACCGCCGCGTTGTCGAACGCCGAGGCGCCCGCGCCCAGCACCGCGACGCGCTTGCCGACCAGCGCGCCGAAGTCGATCGGCGCGCGCGTGTGCGCATAAAGGTGGGCGGGCAGCGCGTCGCGGATGAACGCCGGCACCTCCCACTGCCCCGAGCCGTCGATGCCGGTCGCCAGGACCACCCGGCGCGCCAGCAGTGTCTCGCCGGCCCGCCCTTCGCGCGTGTCGGTACAGGGAACTTCCCAGGCGGACTCGGCGGCGTTCCAGCGCAGCGCCCCCACGCGCGTCTGCGGGAGCACGGGGATCCCCAGCGTCCGCCGGTACCAGGCCAGGTATCCGGCCCAGGTCTCCTTCGGGATGAGGCCCATCGCCTCCCAGCTGCCGGCGCCGTTCTGGGCCTCGTACCAGGCCCGCGGCGTCAGGCTGGGGACGCCCAGGTCGGGCCCGGTCAGGTACTTGGGCGTGCGCAGCGTGCGCATGCGCGCGAAGTTCAGCCACGGCCCGGCGCGGTCCAGCGGGTTCTCGTCGACGACCAGCACGTTCGAGACGCGCTCACGCGAGAGGCCGAACGCGGCCGCCAGGCCCCCCTGCCCGGCGCCGATGATGACGACGTCGAAGCGACCGGCGCGCTCGGCCATCCACGGCCGGCGCGGGTAATCGAGCAGGTCCAGCTCACGCCGCACCTGCGCCGCATGCCGCTCGAGCGCCTCCATTCCCGTCACCCGCACCGCCCCTTGCCGCGCGGTCAGTGCCCGGACGGCAGCGTCCCTTCCACGCCCTTCACGTAGAAGTTGATGCCGTGCAGGAACTTGTCGTCGCCGGTCTGGCCGGCCGGCAGCACCGTCTTGCCGGCCTGATCGAGGATCGGCCCCTTCCAGATCGCGTACGACCCGCTCTTCAGCCCGGCCTTCACCGCATCCAGCTTCTTCTTCACCCCCGCCGGAACGCTGGGCGAGACGGACACCAGGTCGATGGCCCCTTCCTTGACGCCCCACCAGGTCTGCTCGCTCTTCCAGGTGCCGTCGAGGACATCCTTCGTCGCCTTCTTGTAGTAGGGCGCCCAGTTGATGACGGCGGACCCGAGGTGCGCGTGCGGCCCGTACTTGGACATGTCCGAGTCCCAGCCGAAGCCGTGCTTGCCGGCCTTCTCGGCCGCCTGCAGCACCGCCGACGAGTCGGTGTTCTGCATCAGCACGTCGGCGCCGTCGTTCATCAGCGCCTGCGCCCCCTCGCCCTCTTTCGGCGGATCGAACCACTTGTTGACCCACACCACGCGCGTCGTCACCTTCGGGTTCACGCTCTGCGCGCCCAGCGTGAACGAGTCGATGTTGCGGATGACCTCCGGGATGGGGATCGACGCGACGACGCCCAGCGTGCTGGTCTTGGTCATGCCGCCCGCGATCACGCCGGCCATGTAGGCCCCTTCGTACGTGCGTGAGTCGTAGGTGCTCAGGTTCGGCGCCGTCTTGTAGCCGGTGGCGTGCTCGAACTTCACGGCCGGCGCGGTGGCGGCGACCTTCAGCATCGGCCCCATGTAGCCGAAGGTCGTGCCGAAGATCAGGCCGCACCCTTGCTTCACCATGTCGCGCAGCACGCGCTCGGCATCGGCGGCCTCGGGGACGTTCTCGACGAAGACCGTCGTGACCTTGGGACCGAACTCGGCCTCGACCGCCTTGCGCGCCTTGTCGTGCGCGAACGTCCAGCCCGCGTCACCGACCGGGCCGACGTACGCGAAACCGATCTTCAGCGGTCCGGCCGCATCAGCGCCCCCGCGCGTGACGCAGACGGCAGCGACTGCCAGCGCCAGCGCGAACAGAACCGAGGCCATCGAACATCGTGAGCGTCGCGTCTTCATCAGTGGTGTCCCCCTTGTTTGGTGATCGTCAGGTCCCCGGTCGAAAGATCCGCCCCAGCGAGGCGGGCATGTTGTGGCGGATCCAGGCGGCGCGCCGCGAGATCAACACCAGCACCACCACCGTCGCCGCGTAAGGCAGCATCCCCAGCAGGTGGCTCTCGATCTGAACGCCGCGCTCTTGCAGGTGGAACTGCAGCATCGTGAGACCGCCGAACAGATACGCGCCCAGAAGGATGCGCGCCGGCCGCCAGGTGGCGAACGTCGTCAGCGCCAGCGCGATCCAGCCGCGGCCCGCGATCAGGTTCTCGACCCAGAGGTGCGTGTAGGCCAGCGACACGTATGCCCCGGCCAGGCCGCACAGCGCGCCGCCGAAGGCGACCGCCGCCAGCCGAATCGCGCGTACGCGATGGCCCAGGGCGTGCGCTGACTCGGGCGACTCGCCGACGGCGCGCAGCAGCAGGCCGGCGCGCGACCGAAAGAAGAACCAGGCCAGCGCGCCCGCCAGGCCGATCGCGACGTAGACCAGCGGGTGGTAGCCGAACAGCGCGGGGCCGACCACGGGAAGGTCGCGGAGCCACGGGAGCCCGTCGCGCCCGCGCTCGGGCAACTGCCGGTCGACCAGCGACGCGCCGGCAAACGCGGAAAAGCCGACGCCGAACAGGCTCAGCGCAAGCCCCGTCGCGTACTGATTCGTGCCGAGGCCGATCGCCAGCCACCCGAAGAGCGCCGCCATCGCCGCGCCCGCGCCGGCCGCCGCCACGTAGCCCAGCAGCATGGGGCCGTGCAGCGCCGTCGCGTAGCCGGCCAGGGCGCCGACCAGCATCATCCCCTCGGCGCCCAGGTTCAGGACGCCGGCCCGCTCGTTCACCAGCAGCCCGAGGCCGGCCAGCGCCAGCACGGTTCCGGCATTCACGGACGCGGCGATCATCAGCGCCAAGCTGTTCACGATCGGACCGCCGAGGCATCGGGGGCCAGGTTTGCGGCCTTGCCGCGCACCCACAGCACGCGGTAGCTGGCCAGCGCGTCGCACGCCAGCAGCGTGAACAGCAACAACCCCTGGAACACGCCTGACAGCGCCTGCGGCAGCCCCAGCCGCGATTGGGCCAGCTCGCCCCCGATGTAAAGCAGGCTCATCAGAACCGAGGCCAGCAGGATCCCGAACGGGTGCAGCCGTCCGACGAACGCCACGATGATCCCGGTGAAGCCGTAGCCGACCGGCAGATGCGGCGTCAGCTGACCCAGCGGTCCCGTCACCTCCAGCGCGCCCGCCAGGCCAGCCAGCGCGCCCGAGCTCAACAGCGCCGTCCACAGCGACCGGCGCGCCGAGAAGCCGGCGTAACGCGCGGCGCGCGGCGCCTGCCCGCCCACCGCCAGCTGGAACCCGGCGTAGGTGCGGAACAGAAACAGCCAGGCCGCGACGGCGACGGCCACCGCGACGACCAGACCGACGTGGGCGCGGTGCCCCTCGGCAATCAACGGCACCTGCGTGACGGGCAGGAACGTGATCGTTTGCGGGAAGTTGAACCCGTCCGGGTCCTTCCACGGGCCGTACGTCAGGTAGCCGAGCAGCATGTCGGCCACGTAGACCAGCATCAGGCTGACCAGGATCTCGCTGGCGTTCCAGCGATCGCGCAGCAGCGCGACCACGCCCGCCCAGGCCGCGCCGCCCGCCAGGCCCGCCAGCGCGATGGCCGGCAGGATCAGCGCGGCGTGGCTCCCCGGATTCGCGCGCATCGCGACCCAGGTCGCGGCGATCGCGCCCATGATGAACTGCCCTTCAGCGCCGATGTTCCAGACGTTGGCGCGGAAGCAGACGGCCAGCCCCAGCGCCACCAGCGCCAGCGGCGTCGCCTTGACGGCCAGCTCGCTCCACGCGTCGGCGCCCCGCAGCGGCTCGAGGAAGAACAGCGCCAGCGCGCGCCCGGGCGGGTGCCCCAGCGCGACGAACAGCACCGCGCCCAGGCCGACGGTCAGCGCCAGCGCGAACAGCGGCGCCGCCAGCGTCAGCGCGCGCGACGGCGTCGGACGCGCGACCAGCCTAAGCATGCGCCTCGACGGTCAGCGCCGCGGGGCCCGTCGCGGGTGCGTCGGGCGCGGCCTGGGCGTGAAAGAGGCCACTCATCCACTGGCCGATCAGCGCGGGCGTGGCGTCGCGAACGCCGATGCGCGGCGACAGTCGCCCGCGGGCAATGACCACCAGGTCGCCACACAGCTCGAACAGCTCCTCCAGGTCCTCGCTGACGATCAGCGCGGCGCCGCCGGCGTCGCACAGCGCGGCGATGTCGCGACGGATCTGCGCGGCGGCGCCGACGTCCAGCCCCCAGGTGGGCTGGGCCACGATCAGCACCTTGGGCGCGGCATCCACCTCGCGGCCGACGATGAACTTCTGCAGGTTCCCGCCCGACAGGCTGCCGGCGGCGGTGTCGGGGCCGCGCGCGCTGACTCCGAAACGTTCGATGAGGCGGGCCGCCAGCCGCCGCGCACGGCCCCGGTGCAGCCACCCGCCGGCGCCGATCGGCTCGCGCCGCGTCAGCAGCGTGTTGGCGGCCAGCGGCAGCGCGGGAACCGAGCCGCGCCCGATGCGTTCTTCGGGGACGAAGTGCAGGCCCAGCGCCCGACGGGTGCGCGGCGAGTCTGACGCGACGTCGCGCCCGAACAACCGGACGCTGCCCGCGGGCGCGCGGCGGTCCTCGCCCGACAGCGCCGCCAGCAGCTCGGCCTGACCGTTGCCGGAGACGCCCGCGACCCCGACGATCTCACCGCTGCGCAGCTGCAGGTCGATCCCCGCCAGCGGCATGCCCAGCTCCTGCTCGGGCGGCAACGACAGCCCGCACACCTCCAGCACGGGCTCGCCAACCCGCGCTGTTCGCACCGGCGGGGCGGGCGGCGCGGCGCCCAGCATCAGCTCGGAGAGACTGTGGTTGGTCTCCTGCCGCGGATCGACGGTGGCCACGGCCCGCCCGGCGCGCAGCACCGTGCAGCTGGTGCAAAGCGCGCGCACCTCGTCCAGCTTGTGGCTGATGTACAGGATCGAACACCCGCCCGCGGCCAGCTGGCGCAGCGTGACGAACAGGCGTTCGGCCATCTGCGGCGTCAGCACCGCCGTCGGCTCGTCCAGGATCAGGAGCTGCGGGTTCGTCAGCAGCGCGCGCAGGATCTCCAGCCGCTGCCGCTCCCCGACGGACAGGCTGGACACCAGGCGCGCCGGCTGCAGCCCCAGGCCGTAGAGGCCGGCGACGCGCTCGACCTCCGCCCCCAGGGCGGCCCGTGAAATCTTGCGGTCCAGCCCCAGCCAGACGTTCTCGGCGACCGTCAGCGTCTCGAAGAGCGCGAAGTGCTGGAACACCATCGCGATCCCCAGCGCGCGCGCCTGACGCGGGTTGTGGATGGCGACGCGCGCGCCGTTCCAGGCCATGACGCCCGCGTCCGGACGCACGGCGCCGTAGATGATCTTCATCAGCGTCGACTTGCCGGCGCCGTTCTCGCCCAGTACGGCGTGAATCTCGCCGGGCGCGACCGTCAGGCTGACGCGATCGTTGGCTTGAACTCCTGGAAACCGTTTGCTGACATTTGTCAGCTCGAGCCGTGGTCCTGGGGACATCCCCGCCTCTCCGATACCGGCGGCGCCGCGTCTACCCATTCACCTCCCAGGCTTCACAATTTTGCTACAACGAGCGCTCGACGAATACAAGCGCCGTTCGGTACAGTCGGGGGCGTAGCACGGAGGAGGGGAGCGGTGTCGACGAGATTCGAGTTGAGCCTGCCCGATTGGGCCAGCGACGCGCTGGCCGTCCTGCCCGACAACCTGCCCGACGCCGAGGCGCGCATGCGCTGGGTGATCGAGCTGGCCCGGACGAACTTCGTGCGCGACACCGGCGGCCCGTTCGCCGCCGCCGTCTTCGAAGAGGCGACCGGCCGCGTCGTTTCGATCGGCGTCAACCGCGTCGTGCCCGGGCGCTGCTCGTCCGCGCACGCGGAGGTGATGGCGCTGTCGCTGGCGCAACAGTCACTCGCGGGACACGACCTCAGCGCGCCCGGTCGCCCCACCCATGAAATTGTCGTGAACTGGGCCCCGTGCGCGATGTGCTGCGGCGCGATCTGCTGGTCCGGCGTGCGCAGCGTCGTCATCGCCGGCAGCGGTCCCGAGATGGAAACGCTGACCGGGTTCGACGAAGGCCCGATGCACCCGAACTGGCAGGACGAGCTGCGCCGCCGCGGAATCGCCGTGCGCGACGGACTCCTGCGCGACGAGGCGCTGGCCGCCTTCCGCGAATTTTCCACCAGCGGCCGACCGGTCTACAACGCGCGCAGGGGCTGACGGACCTACGACGGCGCGAGGTCCTGGTCCGTTCGCGAGGAAGGGCGCCCCGCCGCCAGGGACTCGCGTGCGGGTGCCTTCGGGAGCTCGAACCAGAAGGTGCTGCCGCGGCCCAGGCGCGAATCGACGCCGGTTTGCCCCTGGTAGGCCTCGACGATCTTCTTGACCGTCGCCAGCCCTAGCCCGATGCCGGGCTTGTTCGAGGGGTTGACGCGCAGGAATGGCTCGAAGACGCGCTGCTCGGCTCCGGGCGGCAGGCCGGGGCCATTGTCCTCGACCTCTATTCGAACCGCGCCGCGCCCGTCTCGCACGCGCACGGCGATGCGGCGCACGGGGTCTGGCCCGTCGCCGATGTACTTGACCGCATTGCCGACCAGGTTAGACAGCACGCTGGTCAGCGCGCCCGGCGTGCAGGCAACGCGCGTCGGAGGGAACGCCTCGACGACGATGCTCGCGCCCGCGGTGGCGGCCGCCGGACGCAGGTCGGCGACGGTCTCTTCCAGCACGTCGCCGAGGTCGGCCGCGGCATCGCGCGCCGGGGTCGCGCCGGCCCGCGCGAACTCGAGCAACCCGTCGATGATGTCGTTCATCCGCTGGACCTGCCGCGCGACCTTGTCCAGGTCTTCGTGCAGCTTGGGATCGAGGCCCGCCCGACGAGTGGCTGCCAGGACCCGCAGCGCCACCGCGCTCAGCGGGTTACGCAGGTCGTGGGCCACACGCCCGGCGAAGGCCTCCAGCTCGGAGGCGCGCGCGCCCAGCATCTGGGTGTGCTGGTTGATGAGGCGCGCCCGAAAACCCAGCAGCCGCACGACGAGGATCGTCGCCAGCACCGCGACCAGCACCCCCAGCCCGCCGAACCCCACCGCGACGAGGATCGCCTCTCGCCGGGCGCGGAGAACCGCGTCGGCCGCCGTGCTGGCGTACCGCGCGTTCAGCGCCTTCAGGCTGGCGAAGTCGGTGCTGGTCTGCAGCAACTCGGGCTGAAAGCCGCCGTGCAAGGCCTGCCGGGCATCGCTGTCGTGCTGGGCGTCGGTCAGGTCCAGCGCGCGGGCCGTCGCGCGATCCAGGCGCGCCAGGTCACCGTCGATCTGCACCAGCAGCTCGCTTTCGGCGGGAAAGTCCGACAACCGGCGGAACGCCTCCAGCTTGGCCCTCAGCTGCCCGCGCGCCGCGGCGATCTCCCCGCGCGAGACCGTCCGGATCTCGGCGTCCTGGGTCACATACTCACTCACGAACATCCCCAGCCGGGTCAACTCGGTCTGCGCCTCGGACAGGTGCTCGATGCTGGGGGCGGCGTGATCGACGACGGTCAGCGCCCCCTGCGTCAGCGGCTGCAGGTGGAGCTGCAAGTAGACCAGCGCGCCGGCGAACGAGAGGACCACGATGAACATGGCCGCGACGATCGGCCGCCCCGGACGCATGGCCAGCGGCTCACGGCTGCGCTTCACCATGCCCCTAAGCATGCGGCCTCCGCGCCGTCCCGCCACCGCCCGCCTTGCGGAAGGCCGGTGGCCAACCCACCTGTTACGGCTTCACGGTCGAGGTACAAGAGGGCTGGCCATTCAGCCAGGCCGCGATCGTGGTCAGCGCCGCCTGATCGACCTGGTGACTGGCGATCGGCGGCATCTGGGTCTTGAACAGCGTGTTGCCGACCCCGTCGCGCACGCTCATCCGGTAGTACGCCGTGCTGGAGGCGACGTCGCAAGGGGCGAACTCTTTCGAGTTCGCTACGCCTGGAATGCCGTGGGAGGCGATCACGTTCATCCCCGTCTTCCACGCGTCCGTGCTCTGGACGGACCCCAGCGTCGCGACATCGAGGCGCGTGAACAACCCGCTGCTGAGGGCGTCATTGCTGGTGTCGCGGTTGTGGCAAGACGTGCCACAGTTCATGTGCAGGTAACCGAGCGCCGCGACCGTGTTCGCATCGCCGGGAATGACCAGCGGCGCAGTCGGCGGAGCGGTCAACAGATTCTCCGCCTTCAAGGTCGCCATCGTGATCCCGCTGGCGCCCGGCGATGACAGCGCAATCGCCTCGAATCCCAGAACGACGTCCTGCCGCCCGGAGTGGCAGTCGAAGCAGTTGTTCTGGGTCGGGATCTCGTAGCTGCCGGCGTCCGCGCCCGTCTCGCCAGCGGTCAGCTCGTCCGTGCGAGATCCGTCGGCCGACCAGCGATATGTCGTCAGGTACCACTTGCCGGTCGGGCGCTTCCAGATGAGGCGCGTCTCCAGCCGCACGCCGTTGACCACGAACTCTTTCCAGACCTTGGTGCCCACCGGGAACGACCACTGGTCCATGTTGGACGTGTCGATCTTCGTCCCCGGCGGCAGGTAGATCCACCGCGTCTTGGACGCGCCGTCGCTCCACAGATGCAACCCCGGATCGTAAAGGCGCACCCCCGCCGCCAGGGTCTTCGTCTTCCAGTCGACGTAGAGCCCCGTGCACCGCAGCTCGGTCGGCTCGCCGCCGGAACCCAACGCGCAATCGGCCGGCACACCGGCCTCGGCCAGGGCGGTATCCGCGGCGGCAGCGTCCCGCTTGCCCGTCGCATCCGTCGTCCCGGCGTCATGTCGCGGCTGCGGGGGCGCAGCGCCGACGCTGCTGGTACATGCCCCGGTTGCCAGAGAAACGGCGATCGCCGCGGCCCACGAGAAACGTTGCGTCACGGTGGTCCTCACAGATAACCCTAGTCGCATACGCATTCAAAGAAGAAGGGGGATCGCGGTCTAAATCCTTCACTCCTTTGTTTCTGCCTCAGGCGCGATTGATGTGAGCCAGCGGTGCAGCGGCGCGAGCGCGGCGAAGTGCTTGGCGGCGAAAGGGACGAACGCCGCCGTGCCCAGCTCGCGCGGGAGCTTGCCGTCCCATGCCGCGTGCAATCCGCCGTGCCGCAACAGCGCGGCCCGCGGGTGGTCGGCGGGCATACCCGGGGGCACCCGCTTGTACGACTCGGTGCCGACCTGGTACCCCGCCTTGCGCAACCGGGCGACGATGGCCGCCAGCGCCGCGCCCTTGCGCGGGTCCGCCACCGCCGCCCGGTACCGCGGCAGCACCACGGCCGCGAACTGGTACATGCCGGCGCCCAACAGGAGGCGGTCGGGCGACAGCCGGAAGAAGAAGCCAGACGAGTCCCACCCCTTGCGATCTCCGGTCCAGAACCAGAGGTCCAGACGATCCTTGTACGGCGACTTGTCCTTCGAAAACCGGATGTCGCGGTTGATGCGCAGGATCGATCCGTTCACGCGCGGCTCGACCTGGATGTCGGGAGCGACCTTCCGCAAGCGCGGGGCCAGCGCCTCGATGAACGCCACCGCCGGCGTCAACAAAGCCTGCTCGTAGTCCTGGCGGTGTTCTTCGAACCAGGCCTTGTCGTTGTTGTCGCGCAATCCGGCGAGGAATCGAACCGCCTGCTTCGGAAAGCCGGGGAAGGTCATCGCTGGGCCTCGAGCTTGTCGACCCGACTCTCGAGCGCGCGCACGCGTGGCTCGATCCCGCCGTCTCGTTCGGCTATCGAGCGCGTGTAGCGCACAATGAGCTGGTTCTGCTCGGCCACGTCGAGAAGCGTGGTCTCGACCAGCTCGAGCCGCTCCGCGACGCGATCCAACCGCGACGCCACGACGTCGAGCCGCTCCGTCACCGTGTCGAGCCGGTCGGCGGCGAAGTCCAGCCGGTCCGTCACTGAGCGCTCCAGCGCATCCAGCCGCGTGTTCGTCCCCCGCGCCGCGTCCCTGATGTCCTTCAAAATCTCGACTGTCACATCCAACTCGGCCATCTGAATCCCCTCCAGGTTAGCAGCAGGGCTATGCGACTTTCGGGCCACTACCGGGGGGGCCGTTCTTCGCGACTTTGCCGAGATTGCCCGACCGCCAACCGGCCACGCGACCGCTCGTCGGCCGCCCGCGGCTGCGTTTGACGGCGCACGTTTCATCTTCAGATTGAAAGTTGACCGACCGGAAACGCGGAAGGAGTTGGACCCATGAACGGACACACGGCAGAGACGACAGGAAGCTCTCGGCTGCGCGGGTGGTGGCCGCGGTGGTTGCGGCATGGCGCCTTCGCGGTCGTGCTGTGTGCACCGGCGGCCGTCTACGCGGCATCGGACGACGCCCAGGCGGGCGATCGCCCCGGGTACGTCACGCACAGTGAAGCAAACCCCGCCACGGCCCCGGGCGCCCGCGAAACCACCGAAGAGATGCGCAACGACAGCAATGGACGCCTGAGGGACAAGGATTCCGCACAGTCGAACTACCAACCCGGCTCGACCGACACGGCGCCGAACGCACCCGATCACCCGTACGCGCAGTCGCACTACGAGCTCGGCGCCGGCCATCAGGACTGATCGATCGCGGCGCAACCGTTCGGCGAGGTCTACCAGGTCTCGCCGAACGGGCGCGCTTCCAGCTCGAACGTCCAGACTGACCGCGGCTGCCGCGTCAGCGACAACACCGCCGCAGCCACGTCGTCCGGCTTGATGAAATAGCTGTCCGGCTTGTCCGCCATCATGTTGCGGGTGCGGGGCAAGTCGACGACGCCGTCCAGGACCACCAGGGCGACGTGGACGCCGGCGGGCCACAAGTGCCGGGCCATGGACTCGGCCAGGCTGCGCTGTGCGGCCTTCGCCGGTGCGAACGCGGCCGTCTTGACGTTGCCGCGCCTCGACGCGGTCGCGCCGATGAAGACGATGCTGCCGCGCCCCGCCTTCTTCATGGGCCCGACCACCTGCTTGGCGGCCACGAACCCGCCCAGCGCGTTCACCCGCCAGGCGTGCTCGAAATCCTTCGCGGTCACGTCCTCGATCGTTCCCCAGACGCCTGCGCCGGCGTTGTACACCAGCACCTCCACCGGCCCCATGTCGGCCGCGATGGCGGCGAAAGTCCGGGTGGCGTCGGCCTCGTCGGAGACGTCGCAGGAATAGGCGCGCGCGCCGTCCAGCTCCCGCGCCAGCGCCGCGGTCAGCTCCGTCGACCGCGCCAGCATCGCCACGGCGTACCCCTCGCGATGGAAACAGCGCGCCAGGGCCGCACCGTTTCCAGGACCGACCCCCACGACCACACAGACGGGCTTGCTCATGACGGATCGCCTAGCACGAAACAGGCATCGTGCATCGATTCACCCCGTCAGCGCCGCGAAGCGCTGGCGGTAGGCCGCCGGGGTCAGTCCCAGCTGCTGCGTGAAGGCGCGCCACAGGGTGCTCGCGTCGCCCAGACCTGTCCGCGCGGAGATGTCCTTCAGCGGCAGCGCCGTGTCTTCCAGCAACCGGCGCGCCTCGTCGAGCCGCAGGCGGCGCACCAGCTGGGCGGGTGACTCGGACAGGTGCGCGCGGCACCACCGCGTCAGCGTCCGCGGGCTCATCGCGGCCGCCTGCGCGATGCGCGCGACCGGAAGCTCCTGGTTCAAATGCTCGAGCACGAACGTCGAGATGTCGCGCAGCGGGGCCGGCTCATCTTCCTGGCGCTGCAGGGCTCCGCCGAACTGGGCCTGATGGCCCGATCGGCGCAGGAACAACACCATCCGCTTGGCGACCGCCATCGCGACGTGGTGGCCGTGGTCCTCCTCGACCAGGGCCAGCGTGAGGTCGATGCCGGCGGTGACGCCCGCCGAGGTCCAGACACCGCCGTCCTTGACGTAGATGCCTTCGTCGACGACTTGCGCCGCGGGAAAGCGCGCGCGCAGCCGGTCCAGGAAGAGCCAGTGCGTCGTGGCACGCCGTCCGT
>JBJMQQ010000050.1:0-14950 GCA_045802645.1 Polyangia bacterium | reverse complement strand
GTACTGGTCGCCGGGGACCAATGCCACCGCGGCCTGGAACCTGGGCGCCACGCTGACGAACCCGCAGCAACAGGGGGGCGCCATCGGCGACATCGACGGGGACGGGGACAACGATATCCTGGTCGGCTACCGCTGGTGGTACCGCAACGTCAACGGGAACGGCTCTTCCTGGCAGACGGTCAACATCTTCGCGGCGGGCGCGTTCACGACCGACTCGCCGCTGACCGCGCTGGGCGACCTGGACGGCGACGGGGATACCGACTTCCTCATGGGGGACCACTTCGGCGTCCACGCCGCCTGGGCCGAGAACGTGGACGGCGATGGCACCCAGTTCACGATGCACATGTTGCCGAACAATTCGGATTTGCACTTCATCCACACCGTGTGGGCTGCCGATTTTGACAACGACGGCGACCTGGACCTGCTGATCGCGAACAATGTTGGCCCGATGTTCATCTACGAGAACACCGACGGCCACGGCACCTTCGCTCCCCACATGATCGCGGCCGACACGCGCGGGCACGACGCGCGCGTCGCTGACGTCGACTGCGACGGGGATCTCGACATCGCCGGTACGCCGTGGGGCGATCCCGCGGAAGGGGGCGAAAGCCTCATGCCGCCGCGCGACCACATCTATCTGCAGAACATGCTGGTCGAGCGTGGCGGCACGCCCCGATTCGACCGCGATCGAAAACCGTACGAAGTCTTCCCGGCGGCTCGCGCGCGCGTTTGCAAACAATGAGGTGGGCGGTCGCCGCGTTGGTGCTGGCGCTTGTCTTGGGCTTCGCCGCCGCCGCGCGGGGCGACGGCGCATTTCCTAACGCGCAGTCCGTTCTCTTGCCAGCGGACAGGCCCAACCGCATCATTGTGGCCACGACCTTCGGTCTGGTCTTCAGCGAAGACGACGGCGCCACATGGCGATACGCTTGCGAGAGCGCGGCCACGCTCAACGGGCGTCAGTACGTTGTGGGGCCGCCGCCCAACGACCGGATCTACGGTGTCTCGGACAGCGGCGTCGCCGTGAGCGCGGACAGTGCGTGCACCTGGGGCGTGGGCGGCGGCGCACTGGCCGGACTGCCGGCACTTGATGTATTTCCTGATCCGTCCGATTCGAACGTGGCATTCGCGCTGGCCTTGGGCCTGGTCGATGGATTGGTATCGGCATACCGGTCCCACGACGGCGGGTTGAGTTACGAGGGACCGCTCTTCACCGCGCCCGCCGACGGGCAGGTCACCGGTATCGAGCCGGCGGCTTCGGCGGTCGGGATCGTGTACCTGACGATCGGCGGCCCGCATCCCGCGCTGGCCCGTTCCGTCGACGGCGCCGCGACCTGGACCACGCGCAACATCGACCTTGCACTGGCGAACAACGCCAATTCGTCCCGTCGCTGGCCGCCGTCGATGCGGCGGCCCCGGAGCGCGTCTACCTGCGCATCACGAGCGCGCCTGGCGACCCAAACACGTTCGAAGGACTGGCCGTGACCTCGGACGGCGGGACGAGTTGGAGGGTGCCCCTCTTCATTCCCGGCGGCTCGCTGTCCGGTTTCGTGCGACTCGACGGCGCGCTATTCGCGGTGGGGACCAGGATGGCGTCTGACCGCGGCGCGCTTCCGCAACCGGCGGCCTTTCGCTCCGACGACGGCGGCGAGACCTTCACCACGTTTCCTTTGGCTGTGCACGCCGTCGGCCTGGGTCAGAGGAACGGCGTCTTGTACGCCGCGACCAACACCGCTGCCGACGGATTCGCGCTGGCCAGCTCCGCGGATCGCGGTTCATCCTGGCAGCCGCGCTTGCGGCTCGCCGATATTGCCGGCGTCAGGGACTGCGTTCGCGCCACATGCGCGGACAGATGTGAGATGCTCGCCAGCGCCCGGTTGTTTGCGCCGTCCGCCTGCCACGCTTCCAGCGACGCCGCCGCCGCGGACGGGGTCGCGGTGCCGCCTGCTTCAGGGGGAGGCTGCTCTTGCGAGCTGGCTTTTCAACCGGCCGCGATCGGCGGTTGGGTCGCCGGTACCGTGACGCTGCTGCCGGTGGTTTGGACGGCCGCAACCCGAACCACGCGGCGGAATCGATTATCTGCACGTCGTCGCTCCCGGACGAAACGTCGGTCAGCCTGACGGCTATGCTCCGTCGGCCTCGGTGGCGACAGCGTATACGGGCACCGGCGGCGTCTGAATGATTGATGTTTGCCTCGGTCCCCCGGGTGCCGATCCCGTCGCTGTCGCGGAGGAGCTGCCCCGATCCCGCGCCTGCCGCCACGTGGCCAGGCGGGACGACTACAGCCTGTCCCGCCGGAGCAGCGCTCCAATCTTGCCGGGCCCACTGCAGGCCGTCGGCCTCTTTCCGACCTTCCGCTTGTACTCGGCGGTGAATGCCCTCGCTTCGGCTTCTCGGTCACCTCGGTCACGGCGGTGGCAGCTCGATGTCGGGAAAGAGCGCGACCGGCACCCCGGGCTACTGCGCCTCGAACCACAGAGCCCCCTTCTCGAACGAGTCGCGAACGACCAGGTCGGGCCTCCACTGGCCGCGGATCGGGGGATCGAAGGGGAGGTGCGGCAACCCAGCGTCTCGCACCGCGTCGCGAGACTTACGCGCAAGGTCCGGCCAGCCAGATCTGACAAGTTTTTTCGAGAAGAATGAACGCCGGCGAACCCCTTTGGAGGGGCGCGCAGGCACAGGGCGCGACAGTCCGTTCGGAAACACAGCCTGCGCCGCACATGGGGAGACCACAGATGAGCGGAATTGGACGCGGCCGACCTCCACGGCGGACCTGCCGGTGATTTCCCGTTTCGTTCGGCCCCACTCCTTTGTCTTCGTCGGCCTCGCCGTCCTGACTGGATGCACCGGCAAGATCGGTGCTCCGGGGGCGTCCGGGGCGGGGGCCGCGAGCGGCTCGGGGTCGTCGTCTGGCACGGGCGGCAGCGGCCCGGCCACTGGTACCGGCGGTGTCACGGTGTCGACCAGCCCGTTCATGCCGGCGCGCGTTCGACGGCTCACCAACGCCGAGTACGACGCATCGGTGCAGACGTTGCTGGGGACCACCATGGTTCCGAGCGTGACGTACGGGTTTCCGCCGGACACGCGCCAAGGACCCGCGGGCGCGCCCGCGGGCGCGGCGTTCACCGTCAACGATGCGCAGCGGGTCGACCCGGTGTTGGCGGACAAGCTCGACACGGCCGCGCAGGCGCTGGTCACCGAGGCGCGCGCCAACGGCAAGTTGGCAGCGCTGTCGCCGTGCGCGAATGCAGCCTCGGGAGGCGAGGAATGTGCCCGGACCTTCGTCCAGAGCTTCGGGGCGAAAGCGTACCGGCGGGCGCTCGGCAGCGACGAGATCGCCGGGCTGACCTCGGGGCCGTCGTCGGTCTACCACGTCGGTGCCGACGGCTACACCTACGCCGACGGGATCGACCTTCTCACCCGTGTGTTGCTGCAGTCGGCGGGGTTCCTCTATCTGACCGAGCTGGGGGATCCGGGCGCCACGGGTTCACCGCTCACCATGACCGGTAACGAGATCGCCAGCGCTCTGGCGTACCTGCTCACGTCTGGCCCACCCGATGACGCGCTATTGGCCAAGGCGACCGCCGGGGCGCTCGCCACGTCGGACGGGCGCGAATCGGAGGCCCGGCGGCTCCTGTCGACGCCGGCGGGTCACGCGCGCCTCGTGCGGGTGGTGCGCGAATGGCTGGGTATCGAGGACGTTGCCCACCGAGAGAAGGCGTCCAGCGTCTACCCCGATTTCTCCGGCGTCGCTCAGTCCATGGACAACGAGAGCCGCGCCTTCCTGGACGAGGTCCTGAACAACTCCACCGGAACGCTGACCGAGCTCCTGACGGCCGACTGGACCATCGTCGATTCGGCCTTGGCGGCCGTCTATGGCGTGACCGCCGCCGGGACCGGCCAGCGAACCTCACTGACGGGCGTGCCGCGCCGGGGGATTCTCACCCAGGGCGCCTTCCTGTCGGTGTTCGCGACCAACAACGGGAGCCACCCGGTCTATCGGGGCGTGGCCATCATGCGGCGCATCGCCTGTCTGCAGGTTCAGGATCCCGGCGCGCTGGGGATCGTCGTCAGTTTTCCCGCCGCTGACCCGACGAAAACGACGCGCGAGCGCTTCGAGTCACACGCCGCGGACGCCGGGTGCGCGAGCTGCCACAAGTCGATCGACTCGTTCGGGTTCCCGCTCGAGGAATTCGATGGGATGGGCAAACTGCGGACCACGGACAACGGAAAGCCGGTCGATTCGCAGGTCACGATCAGCGTCGGCTCAGACCTCGACGGCACGTACGCGGACGGCGTGGCGCTGGCCAACGCGCTGGCCGCGAGCCCGACCGTGAAGACCTGCCTGGCCCGGCAGATGTTCCGCAGCGTCGCCGGTCGCAGCGACGGAAGCATTCAGGGCGCCGAGGACGATTTCGTCGAAACGTGGAAGCAGCTTCCCGCGGACCACCAGGACCGGGTGGCGGACGTGCTCGTCGCCTGGGTCCGCAGTCCCGGATTCGTACAAAGGAGGACGCCGTGAGCCCGCCGCCCGCGAGACCCGCCCCCCGCAGCCGTTCCCGCCGGTCGTTCCTCAAGGCGGTCGGGGTCGGGGCGACTGCCCTGCCGTTCTACCGCCTACTCGAGGACTCATTCGCGCAGGCGGCGGGTGAGCCCCTGCCTCTCAAGCTGATCACCATCTCGGCGCCGCACGGCATCGCCGCCGAGTACTGGAACAGGCGCGGCTCGGACGCCCCTCCCATCACAGTCGGCGGTCTGTCCTTGCAGGGCACCGACACCGAGACCAGCTTCGACATCACTTATCCGAACTGCTCGCTGCAGCCGTTCGACGACGCCGCCACCTACGGCAAGAGCTTCAAGGACCGGCTCTTGACCATCGAGGGGCTCGACCTGGCCGCCGATGGTCACGACGCCGTCTCTGCGATCCTCACCGGGAGTCCGCTCAACAACGGCACGCCCGCCAACTCCTCGCTGGATCAGTTCCTGGCGGTAGAGAAGGGGCTGGGCGCGTCTACCCGGCGGAGCAACGTCGTGCTGTGCGTGGGTGACAACGGGATTCACGCCGGCAACACGCTGTCGTACAGCGCGGGCGGGGTGGGCGTGGGCAAGATCATCTCCCCCTACGACGCCTTCGACTTCCTGTTCAACGGCTTCGTCCCGACGGGTGATGCAGCCGGCGCGACCGCAGCGAAGAGGCGAAACGCGCTCGGGCAAAGCGTGATTGACTACGTCCGGGCGGATTGCACGCGCCTGCGGACGCGTCTCGCACCCGTCGAGCAGCAGAAAATGGATCAGCATCTCGCGTCGCTGCGCGATCTCGAGAAGTCCTTCAGCACCATGACGTCCTCGGGCGCTTCCTGCATGGCGCCGACGCGGCCGGCTGCCGGAGACTTCCCGAGCGACATCAACCACCTCCTCCGGTTCAACGGCGGCGAGCCCACGTTCGACGCCGTGACCACGTTCTTCATCGACCTTCTGGCGCAGGGGTTCGCTTGCGACATCAGCCGCTTCGCTACCTTGGTCATGAACGACCTTCCGTGGGACGTCGCACACAACGCCAGCACGGACGCGCTCGGGCTCGGGTTGCCGTCCGACTTCCACAACCTCGTTGCCCACAAGTACGCGCCGCCCGGCTACGACTGGCAGGGCAAGCTCGCGCAGCAGGGGGACCAGTCCACCTGGTTGCCGCTGGCCACATACAACAAATACGTCTACGGCAAGGTCGCGCGCCTCATGCAGAAGCTCGATGGGCTCGGGGCGCTCGACAGCGTGCTCATCTACGTCACCAGCGAGATGGGGAACCCCAGCCTGCATTCGTCGGCGACCGTGCCGACCGTGCTCGCGGGTGGGAAGAACGTTCCGTTCCGTTTCGGGCGCCGGGTCAAGATCAGTCCCGACTGCGCGCCGCCGAACGACTCGTGCATCGCCCACGACGTGAAGTTCGCGAGCGGCGCCAACAACCACCTCCTGGTCTCGATCGCGCAGACCTTCGGGGTCAACGTCACCAGCTTCGGCAAGGGATCCGATCCCGCTTTCACGACGGGCCCGCTCGCCGGCCTGACCTGACGATATCGGGTGCAGCGCGCGTCCGGAGCGGCTCATGACGTTCCGCGCGGTGCCCGGGCAGGACGGACCTGCGAAGGTCAGGCTACCGAGGCAATCGGGTTTCGCTGGGCGCCAGAGCATCGGGCAGCTTGACGGCCGAATGCAGACTCCCGGAGCGGTTCGACTCTGCTAGGCGCCATCGGCGCGCTAACTCGCCGCCAAGATCACTTCGCAACCGTTCAAACAGCTCGGTCGACTCTGACAATTTGAAGTCGTCCGCGTGAACGTACATGAAGCGGGCAATGCCACGCTCGGCACCAATCGCCGGTTCGAACCCGGTATCCCGCTCTCTAAAAGGCTAAGCAGTAAACCGGCACTTGTGACGGTGACGCGGCGCGGGTGGAGACTAGATCGGGACGGAGACTCGGGCGGTTTCTGTCGGGGGGTCTCAGGATTGTGAGGGGCGCGGCGGCGGGTTGCGTCGCCGCATCCGCGGAAAGCCGCGGATGTTGGGGTGGCTGGGGCGGGCACATGGCTTGCTGTGACGGGAGGGTCTCCGAACCGCTAACCAGGAGCCTCCCTTATGGCGACGCGAGTGACACGATCCGGCCTGCGCTCTTTGCGCGCGATGCTCTCCCTGGCGATGGCCGTCGCCCTCCCGGCGTGCGGCGGCGGCGCCAAGCCGAACGTCGACAACAACCCGCCGGCCACTCCGGCCGACGTCACGGTTAGCTACCGCACGCAGGTGCGGGTCCCCGGCGACGGGACCGTCATGAAAGAGCGCGCGTTCGTCGATCAGGTGACCCGCCTGGATCCGATCGCCGCCAGGCGGTGCCCGGTGAGCAACGCGCCCGCCTTCGAGGCGGCCGCCGACGCGCTGGGTGGGATCACCTGGACCCATCCCGTCGCGATCCTCAAGGACCAGTCGGTGCCGCCGCTCTACAAAGGGCGCATTCCGCCAGCGCGATCCCAGACCCCGACGCTCGACACCGCGGGCGCGGCCGGCCCGGCCGCTTCCCCGAACATCGTCCGCCCCGATCTCGTCGGATACCAGGACGACACCGCCATCTTTCTCTCGCAGCGGCACGGGCTCCTCGCCGTCAAGACCGGCGCCCCAGCGCCCGTGCTGAGCTGCGCGCTGAAGCTGCCGGGCCAAGCCAAGTACTTCTTCTACCGGGACAACGAGCTCGTGCTGCTGGTCAACGGGCTGGGCGTCAACGAGTCGGCGCTGCTGCGCTTTCGCGTGACCGACGGCGGGTTCGACTTCGTCGACTCCGTCATGCTCGACCAGCAAAGCATCCAGGACGCGCGCCTCTTCGACAGCACGCTGGTCGTCTACACGAGCCTTCTCACGCCGGTCGTCACCGACGGGCAAACGAAGCCGCCCGCGGCCGGCGCGGCCATGTCGTCCAGCGGCGGCAGCGCGACCAGCGGCGTCGCCGCGGTCCCGATCATTTCTCCCGGCAACTACACCACCAGCACGGGCGTCGCCGTCACCGCCGTCAAGTGGGACACCGCGCTGGCGGTTGCCTGGCATGAGGAGTTCCTCAACGACCCCGTCCTCGATCCGCTCGCGGGCCAAGATCCCACCATGGCCGCCGCCAAGCTGGCCGTGGGTGATGTCGTGTCGACCAGGAAGACTTTCAAGCCCTTCATCAGCGCGTCGGACCGCTACGTCGTCGTGACCCGCGACGTCGGGCGCACCGTCTTCGCGGGGACGCAGACGCAGACCTACAACTACTGCGCGGCCTCGCACGAGGGGCCGGCGCACTCGGTGCAGACCTGCTCGCCCAAGTACGAGCAGCGCGCCAATCCCGACTACCGCCCACCGCAGACCTCCGGCGGCGACTACGTCTGCAACGGCAAGACGCTGCTCGACTGTATCCAGGAGGCGGCGCCCACCGTCAGCAAGTACATCTGGGTGCGCGCCGGCCAGACCTGCTCGACGTACACGTACCACGACTGGATCTGCGACAGGTACCAGACGGACACGGTGTCGTACCCGGTGTACAGCTATGAGCAGTCGACGCAGTTCGTGGTGTATCGCTACGACGCGGGGGACTTCGTGAAGCTCGATGAGCAGCTCTACGAGATGGCGACGCCGGCCGCGGGCGCAAACGTCGCATCGCTGACCTTCAACGGCAAGCCGCTCGAGGTGTCGGGCTCGATCGATTCGAAGAACGATCTGCAGTTCCAGCACGGCCACTTCTACGTGCTCACCAACCAGGGTCAGCAGCTGCACACCCTGCTGCTGGTCGGGAACTCGATCGCCAAGCTGGGCCTGCAGGCCCAGCCGCGCCAGCGCGGCAGCAACTCGTACTCGGGCTCGCACGCGACGCTGTTCTCGGACGACCGGATGATGATTTCGCGCGCGTACTATGACTATTCGAATCCCATGAACATCCCGACGTGGTCGGACGTCATCATGCTGGATCTGACGACGCCCGACTTCCCGAAGCCGCTCAACCAGTTCGTCATGCCGGGGTCCAGCGACCAGCTCATTCTCGCCCGGGACGGGGTGCTCGGGCCGGGCACGGTCGCGTTCACGAGCGGCGGCGTCCCACGCAACCTTCAGAAGCTCACGCTCTTCGACCGCGACGACGCCGGCGAGCTCGGCAACGTGCTGCTCGGCACCGAATTCAACGCCAACATGATCTCGTCATCGTTCGGCGCTTCCGACGACCAGCGCATCCGGCTCGACGACGGCAACCAGCGGCTCTTCCTGCCGTACTCCGGCTACAACCACGCGCCCGACGGCGTATTTTCCCCACCGGCGCACCGCCTCAACGTCACGGCGATCGCGAACCGCCTCCTCACCCCCGAAAAGACCTTCGATCTCGTCGAGGACGTCGTGCGCACGGTGTCGACGAATTCGACGCCCGATCAGGGCAGCGCGCTGGCGTTCGGCGACTCGTCGGTGTACGCGCTCAACCAGACACCGGGTTCGTGGTCTGTCGACGTCATCGACGAATTCGCGACACCCATCGCCGTCTATCGGTTCAGCGACGCAGGCGATCTGCACGCGCGCATCGACCGCATCGGCGCGCGCTGCCAGATCTCGACGTTCTCAGGCAGCCTCAACGCGTTCAAGGCCGAGCGTGTCGGCGTGGGCCCGCGCATTGCCTGCCCGGAGTGGTCGGCGCCCACGGCCGTCGGCCGCTCCGTCGTGTTCGCCGAGTCCGGCACCGGCTGGGACCTCAGCACCGACGGCGTGACCATCACGGCGCTGGATGCCGCCGCCGTCACCGAGCGACTCACCCACGTCCGCCACGACCAGTACTGCGCCCTCGACGGCACCGTCGAGGACGGGACGCCCGTCCCCTACCTCGACGCCGTCCCGCCGGCCGTCGTCTGCTTCCCGCTGCCGAACTACGAAGCCGGCGCAGCCGCCGACCACACGGCCCTCTGACCACAGTTGTCCGCCCGGACGTGAATGAGTTACTGGGCGATGCAGTGCGCCTGCATGATCGCCCAGATGGCGTTTGCGATCGCGGCGCCACCGGCGGTGGACGGCACAGGCACCGGGTTGGCGCTACCCGCGTACTCGGGATGCGCCGACCAGAGCGGTTGCAGGTCCAAGAAGTGACAGGGGACGGCGCTGGCCGTGCAGGCCTGTAGCAGCAGTGGGCGCAAGGCAGGCACACCAGCGACGGTGTCGGGCTGCAAGAAGTAGATGATGTGCTGAACCGTCCCGTCGCTCGCCACCTTGCCCAGAAATTGTCCGAACGTATTCACGACGCTGGTGACCGATGCGCTGGACCCGTTGGCGGTGAGCGTGTCCCAGGTTCCGCCGTCCATGATCAAGACTTGCGCCGGGGTCCCGCTGGCTTGCTGCGTGGTGTACTGGCTGACGATGGCGGCCATCGTGGCGGCCGGCGCCGCGTCGTTCGTGTACGCGTCGTTGCGACCGATGGCTTGGCTCGCGCGCGCCAGATCGAGGACCCCCGTGACCTGGTTACCGGGGATCAAGATCCACGAGTCGCCGAGCCAGACGACCGCCGCGGCGCTGGTTTGTGCGTGCGCGCAGGTGCCGCCTCCGTCCGAAGGAACGCCGCCGAGCCGGAGCGTCGTGCCGTCGCAGGCGCCCAGCAGCGCCACGGCGGCCCAAATAACGGCTGGCAGCACCGCAGCAGCCGATCGCGACATCGAGCCTGATGCTACCATCGCGGCCGATGACGCTGGGCGCCGCCCTGCTGGTCGCGCTCTTTTCGCAGAGCCCGCTCCCCACGGGAGGCAGAGGGGACCGTCCATCTGCGCGATTGAGGCTGGACGTCCGGGGCGATGTCGATTGTGTGTCCCGCGCCGATCTGACCGCGCGGATCAATGCGCGAACGGCACAGGTGGAAATCAGCGACGAGGCCCCGCTTTCGGCGCGCGTCACGGTCAACTCGACGCGGCCGGGGACGATCACGGCGGATCTGATTTTGGGCAGTGAGCCGCCGCGTCGGGTGACAGCCCGTTCCTGCAGCGAGGTCGCGGACGGCCTCGGCCTGATCATCGCCGTGACGCTGGATCCCAGTTTGCGTTCCCAGGTGCAGAAGAGCCTGGCCCCCGAGGCGGGTGTTCCCGGGCGCCCGCCCAACCAGCCGAAAGCCGCGCCCTCGGCTGCCGCCGCCCCGCCAGGCAAGCAGCCGCCCCCGACTGCGAAGCCGATGCCGGTGGCCACGTCGTCCGGCCCATCGCCCGTGCAGCCCCCGCCAGCACCGACGGCCGCCGCTGCGACCGTTACCCAGCCGCCGCGCGCGCGGCGTTGGCCCGCGCGAGAGTTCGAGGCCTCCGTGGCCGGCCAGACGGTCTTCGGGCCGGCGCCAGCGGCCATGCCCGGCGTCGCGCTCTACGTGACAGCCGCGCTCGATTCCGAAGGTCCGTGGGCGCCGGCGCTGATCGTCGGCGCCATGCATGTGTGGCGCTCCGACCTGGCCGAGCGGGGCGGGACCGCGTCGTTCACGCTGGACGCCGGGAGCCTCGACGCCTGTCCGCTGCGACTGCGCTGGTCCGGCCTGACGGCCCGTCCGTGCGTGGCGGCGCTGGTCGGCCGCCTGGCTGCGCAGGGGTCCAACACCTCCCCGGCGCTCAGCGTCGCACGGCCGTTCGCAGCCGCGGGGGCGGCGCTTTCGGCCAGCTACGGCTCGACGTTCGAGGTATCCGCCCGGCTCGGGTTCGGCGTGACGGTCGTGCGCGACGCCTACGAATTCGGGAACGATGTGTTTCACCGCGCCGGCCCGTTCGTCGTGTCTGGCAGCCTGGGCATAGGCGCACGCTGGCGTTGAGACCGCTACGGCGACGCCGTCTGGCGAGAGAGGCCGGTGAGGCCGGCCACCTTCTTGGCCAGCAGACTGCCGTGATGTTCGGCCACGAACTGGCTGGCCAGCGCCCGCGCCTCTGCCCGACGCCCAACCTTGACGAGCGCTTCTATCCTCAGGGCGGCGGCCTCTGGCCGGAAGCTGCCGGAGGGGTACTTGCCTTCATAGCGCCCGAGGACCTGCAGGGCGCGGCGCGCGTCATCGTGCGCGACGGCCGTCCGCGCGGCGTCCAGAAGCGCGATTTGCTCGTGCAGGTCGGCGCCAACCTCTGACAGGCGGGCGCTCTGCGGCGCGACCTCGGGACTGACCGTCACGCTCGAAGGCGCGGCCTCGGGCAGAGCGGGCGTGGCTTCGACGGTCGGCGCGGCGGAAGCGCCCGCCGGTGCGACGGGTGCGCTGCGCCAAGCGTGGAGCCCGACAGCCCCAACGGCACACAGCAAGCCGACCACTGCAACCGGCAGCCACGGCGTGACCGCCGCCGGCGCGTGAGCCGCCGCGGTGCCGCCGGCCACCTTCTTCGCGGCGAGTGCCGACCCCGACGGCAGAGC
Source organism: Polyangia bacterium (assembly GCA_045802645.1). Taxonomy (GTDB): domain Bacteria; phylum Myxococcota_A; class Polyangia; order Fen-1088; family Fen-1088; genus JADGRB01. The sequence continues at coordinate 3,057 of JBJMQQ010000050.1, read as the reverse complement.
TCCGGTGGCTGTCAAGGTCACGCCCAGTGCCTTGGCGATCCGGGCCGAGGACCCGGGCGGAGGTTCTTTGGCCAGCGCCGCCTCGAGCACCCGCCGCTCGAAATCGGTCGCGTCCCGCGCCAGCAGGCGCTCGGGCATGTCGTCGGGGCGGCTCATGAGTGGCCTTCCTTCCGCAGGCTCTTCTCGATCCGCTCGGCGGCTGCACGAAATTGCTCCCGCGCACGCCGGAGTCGAGACGCCACGCTGCCCAGCGGAATGGACAACAGATCGGCGATCTCGGGCGACGTCAGGCCCTCGACCTCGTAGAGCACGAACACCTCGACCAGATCGGGATCCACCTTGGACAGAACGAGATCGCACAGCTGCACGTCGGCGCGCGCCTCGTCGGTGTCCCGAACCGCGGAAGAGCGCTGATCCATGTCTTCATCCAACTCCCAACGAACGGTTTTGCGGCCCAGAGAATGCGCAACGCGCAGGGCCGTGCCTATCAAGAAGGCCCGCTCACTCTCCTGCCTGATTTCACTGATCCGATCGAGCGCCAGCAGAAATGTCTCCTGCGTCGCGTCGTCCGCCGCCTCTACCGACAGGCCTCGCCGGCGCAGAGCCCGCCAGACGGCTGCGTGGTGCGCGTTGAAAATCCGTTCCAGGCGGGCACGGTCCACCTCCGTCGGAGTTGCTCGGTTGGCGGATGCGGCCATCGTCAAACTGCGCACCATGGTTATGCAATCAGGCACCCAATTCGATCACAAAAAAGAGAAGTCGGGCTGAAAGGTTGTTCGCGAACAGGACCTTGGCGGTGACCGCGTAAGCTGGGTCAGGATCTTGGCGCGGTGTCAGTAGTCCTCCATGAAGACGCCTTGCAAGGCCCACGCGATCTGCTGACGGACGTCTTCGGCATCCACGCCCTGCTCCTTCCTGTCGACCCACGTGTCGTAAAGCCCGACCAGCAAGGCTCCCTTCTGGGCCGACCAGTACTTGTGCTTGTTGAGCATCTCGATGGTCTCGGGGCTGAACGCGGCGATAGCATCGTCGGAGAGGTCTCCTGGCCGTAAGGGGGCCCGGGCGACATTTGCGGGGATGGGCGCCGGCGCTGCGGCAGGTGGCTTCCGAATCGCAGGCGATGGCGAGGGCGCCTGTTCAGCGGCCTTCGACGGTTGTTCCAGCAGCAATGGCGCAGGTGGAGAGTTGGTCTGTTCCGTCGCGTCTTCCGTCGGATCTTGCGTCCCACGTTCGGTCGTCTCGGGGTCGGACTGTTTCCACCACAACCAGCCCGCGAGAAGCAACGCTGGAAGTAGCCACACCCAGAGTTTCCTTCGACCGGGAGCACGGTTCGAGGTCACACGCACACTCTACTTCGCGATCGAAACAGCGGGCCGCACGATCGTGACCGCGACGCCGACGTGAGATCGCGGGGGCATCCGCACGACGTGCTGCTGCAGAGAAAGATTTTGTGATCGAAACAGGACTCTTCTCGCATTAACAAACACACGCGCCCACAACGGCGCCGTATCGCGAGGAGAGATCGCCATGAGCTGTTCGCCCTGGCTGCGCCGTGCCCTGGTGCCGGCAACGTTGAGTGTGTTCGTATGTTTTGGCTGCACGTCCACAGGCAGCCAGCCGACGCCAGGCACCGGTGGAACAGTCGGCACCGGCGGCACGACCGCCAGCGGTGGCACGACCAGCACGGGCGGGGCGACCAGTACCGGCGGCACCACCGCCAGCGGTGGCACGACTGGCACCGGTGGCGTCAAGGCCAGCGGCGGCACCGTCGGGACCGGTGGCGTGACCGCCACCGGTGGCACCACGGGATCGGCCGGAGCTTCGGCGGCGACGGGAGGGACGACAGGGGCCGGCGGGATCACAGGGGGAGGCGGACGGGCCGGCGGCCCGACGGGGACGGCTGGGCGTGGAGCGGGGGGGACCACCACCGGCACGGGCGGCAGTACCGGTGCCGGCGGCGCCACTGCTTCGGGAGGGCCGGACTCAGTGGCCTATATCGGGTGCTCGATGGCGTACAACATCGGGACCGGATACAAGCGGGTTGGCGGCAAGGTCATGTGGAACTCGGACAGTTATCAGACCAGCGCCATGGTCGTTCAGAACTGGACCAGCAGCACCAGCAGCTCCTGGAGCCTCTTCGACCAGAAGATGCAGTCGATCGGCGGCAAGGACAAAGTGAAGGCCGTCATGATCCAGATTTGCATCTTCAGCAGCCGGGCGACGGACGCCGAGGTCAAGTCGATGATTGCGTCGGCCCGCAGTCACACCAACCCAGGGACGCACTTTTACCTGGTTGGTCAACCGCAATACGAGGCCGGACACGAGTGCAGCTTGGCTGGCAACGGTGGCGCCGTGTGGACCGACGACGAGGCCAAGAAGATCGCCGCCGACACGACCGCCAATCAGGACCTCACGTACCTGGGCCAGTTCAAGCTCGACAGCACGAAGGGCGAAGTGTCATCCGACAGCTGCCACGCGACCACCTCGGGCGAGGACACGCTGGGCAAGCAGGCCATGGCCTTCTTCGGCGGCTGACGGCAGCGCCAAGCTCGAAGCCACTACTCATTCATGGCGTGCGCCACATCCCGGCGCACGCCATCTCGTCGTCAGGTCATCGAGTCATTCGCGAGCGCGCTTTTGAACCACACAGGATTCCTTCTGGCAATCGCCCTACCGCACCTGGCGGTCGCGACGTTTGGTTGCGGCAACTCCGACGGCGCGCCGCCCGGAGCGCCGTACAGAGTGGCGATGGTGCAGTCGTCGAAACCGCACGCGGCCGATCTAACGACCGCCGACGTCGCGGATCTCGTCGGCAGCGCCGTCGCTCAAGCTGGCGGTCTGGACTTCGTCAACGATGGCCAGACGGTGGTCCTGAAGCCCAATCTGGTGACGTTCTACCAGGACGACGGGGAGCATACGGCCGACCCGACGGTCAACGGCGTCTCCACCGACTGGCGGGTCGTCAAGGCGGTCGCCGATCTCGTGCGCGCCAAGAACCCGAAGGGGAAGATCTTGGTCATGGAAGGCTCGACGGTCTTCACGCCCGACGTCTATCCC
>JBJMQQ010000049.1:0-22300 GCA_045802645.1 Polyangia bacterium | reverse complement strand
CCGGTAGTACGACGACCCCTCGGCCTCACGGTGCCGGGTCGTGGCGGGCCAGGCCTTCGGCAGGTCGTAGAGGCTGTACCAGTGGATCCGCTCGGCGCGCCCCAGCAGCAGCTCGGCGGTGCGGCGCAGCCCGAACTCTTGCACCTCCTCGGCGCCGAAGCTGGACACGCCGACCTCCGAGACCCACAGCGGTTTGCCGCACACGGCGCGGATCTCGGCCAGCTTGTCTGGCCACTCGTGAATCTGCCAGTGGTTCCAGTCCAGCGGGAAACCGTGCACCGCGATCGCGTCCACCTCCGCCAGGCCGCCCTGTGCCTCCAGATGGCGGATGAAGCCCGGGTCGATGGGCGACGTGCCGCCCAGGACCCGGGTCAACCTGGGGCGCTCGGCGCGCACCGCCGCCCCCGCCAGCGCCGTCATCTGCGAGAACGTCCGCCACCCCTCGTCGACCTGGAAGTCCCAGTGCGACAGGTTGTTCGGCTCGTTCCAGAGCATGACGGCTTCAATCACGGTCGTACCTGCGGCGGGCCGGGTACGCCGCCTGCGATTCCAGCACCACCTCTTGCGCGCGGCAGATGAACACCTCGGGCTCCGGCTGGCTCTCGATCGAGAAGCCCGCGCTGCGCAGCATCGCCATCGCGCAGGCCTCGTTGGGGATCCACCAGTTGGTCGGATCGCCCGCGTAGCTGTTCTCGACGAAGTGCATGCGCGGGTAACTCGGCTGATCGAAGACCGCCGTCTCCGAGAACGGATAGTCGTCCGCCAGCGGCGGCCCCGCCGGATGACCGCGCAGCATGCTCTGGAAGACGAGCACATCCCGCGCGACGTGTTCGTGAATGAGGTCCAGCGCCAGCAGCGGATGCCGCAGGTGGTAAAGCACGCCCATGAACAGCACGACGTCGAACCGCTCTTCGAGGCGCCCGACCTCGAACACCGAGAGCTGCCGCAGCTCGATGTCGACGCCCGAGATCTCGGCCGCGAACCGGGCCTGGGCCAGGTAGCCCTCGTTCGTGTCGATGCCGACGACGCGGTCGGCCCCGCGGCGCTTCATCTCGATCGAGTAGAAGCCGGCGTTGCAGCCGATGTCGAGCACGGTCTGCCCGGTCAGGTCCTGTGGAATGGCGTGCGCGAACCGTTCCCACTTGAACCGAGGGTAGTCGCCCAGGAAGTGGTCGGGCGCGGTGGCGACCCCGCCCAGGTTCATGTTGTGGAACCAGCGGCCGAGGTCGCCGATCCGTTCGCGAATCTGCTGCGTGGACAGGGGCGATCCGCGCCCCTCTGCTCGTGCGTTCACCATGATCCTCCAAGGACGCGCAGGGCTTCGCGGTAGCCGTGCAACGTTCCGACGTCGACGTACGCTTCGCCCGCGCGGACCCCCCGCGCGCGGCCTCCCCGTTCGAGGTGCGCGTTGACCAGCGTTCCGAAGAACTCGTCGCGCCGGTCGCGCTCGTCCCAGAGCCGCCGCAGGGTCGCGAGGTCCGCGGCCGGCAGCTTGAACGCGCCCCACACCCACGTCGAGCGCGCGTTCTTGCTCTTCACGTCGATCTCCTGGACCCAGCCGGCGCCGTCGGTCACGACGGCGTCGAACAGCTCGGGGTGCGCGACGTCGAACAAGAGGAACGAGAGCGTGTCGTCGGGCAGCCGGCGCAGCCCGTCGACCGGGAACCACACCGTGTCGGGCAGCCCGACCAGGATCGATTCGTCGGGCGTGGCGTGCGGCAGTGCGCAGAAGAGCGCGTCGCACAGCCCGGCGGGCCGCACCTGCACGGCGTAGCAGATCGGCACGCCGTCGACGCTGCCGCCGAAGTAGTGGAGGATGTCCGACTTGCCGGGCGCGATCACGAAGCAGAGCCGCGTCGCTCCCGCCGCCAGCATCCGTTCCACCAGATACTCGCAGACGGCGCGCGGCCGCTCGATGCCGCCTTCGACGCGGCTGCCGACGGGCAGCAGCTCCTTCGAGAAGGCCAGCGGTTGAATCCGGCTGCCCGCCCCGGCGGCCGGGATCACGCCGAGCATGCGGCCCCCCGGGTGACGGGTCGGTCGGCCGGCGCGTTCAGCGCGCTCTCCAGCAGCCCTTCCAGCTGCGCCGCGCGCGCCGCCGCGGTGTGCTCCGCCAGCACGCGGTCCCGGGCGCGCCGCGCGATGGCCGCCAGCCTGGCGCGCGGCAGCTCCAGTGCGGCCAGCACGTCGTCGGCGCCGCGGGCCGGCAGCAGCTCGTCGCCCAGCGCGAAGAACTCGTCCAGACCCTCCCAGACGTCGGTGATGATGGGGGCACCGCAGGCGGCCGCCTCGAACAGCCGTCCAGAAGGGCGGTAGCCCATCGCGGCCATGGCCGCCCGGGTCACGTTCAGCGTCAGCGGCGACGACGCGTAGAACGCCGGGTGATCGCCGGCCGGCAGGTGGCGCACGAAGAACGTGTTCGACGTCCAGGGGAAGTTCGCCGGGTATTGCGCGCCCCCGATGACGAACCGACGGTTGGGGGCGCGCCGGGCCGGCTCGACCAGCAGCCGCTCCAGCGCGGGCTGCCGGTCGGCGGCGAACGTCCCCAGATAGGACAGGTCGGCGCTGAACGCGTCGCGCGGCGGGGCCGGGTGGTGCACGTCCGGGTCGACGCTGCCGTAGAGCGCCGCCGTCCGCCGCGCGCCAAGGCGTGTCTGCAGCGCATCCAGCGCGCGGCCGCCCGTGTAGCTGAGCACCAGGTCGAAGTCGCTCAACCCGCCGGCGGGCAGGTACTCGACCGCGTCGCCGGCGTCGAGCTTCGCCAGGGTCACCGGCGTGTCCAGGTCGTAAAAGACGTGCAAGGGGCGGGGGGCGTCGCAGACGAGACGGGAGAGGGCGTTCCCGTCCGGGCAGAACGAGGTCACGATCGCGACGTCGGCGCCGAGCAAGTGCGCGCTGAGCGGGCCGCGGAGCTCGGCCAGGTCGCGGTAAAGACGCAGGTCGATCCCGGGGAACTCGGTGCCGTCACGGTGCGCGGCGTAGTAGGGGACGTCGCGCTCGAAGAACGTGACCCGGTGCCGGCGGGCGGCCAGCGCGCGGCCCAGCGCGCGCCACAAGGTGGCGTGGCCGTTCCCCCACGAGGAACTGACCGTCAGACCCAGCACGACGATGTTCACGGCCGCCTGCTCTCGCATGCGGCGTGCCGAACGATTCCCCGCGCCGCAGGGCACCGTGGGCGCCCGGACCACGCGCACGGATTGCGCTGTGCGCACGTCGTGCGCGCACTGCCGACGGGGTTGAGCCGCCTCGGTCGAATGCATAATCTCCGGCCGTGACCCAGCTGCGTGACGAGGCGGGCTTGCTGGCGTGCCTTCGCGAGATCCATGCCGACATCCGCGACCAGGTCGTCGCCGCCTGCGCGCAGGCGCCGGCCGACGAGATGGCCGCCCCGACGGGGAAGCAAGCGGGCGACGAGGTCTACGCGGTCGACCGGGTCTCCGAGCGCGTGCTGCTGGACCGGTTCGCGAGCCTCGCCGCCGAATGGCCGTGCCTGCTGATCGCGGAAGGGCTGGGCCACGACGGCCGGCGCCTGCTGCCATCCGGGATCGAGGAGCGCGACGCGGAGATCGTGGTCATCGTCGACCCGATCGACGGCACGCGCGGCCTGATGTACCAGAAGCGGTCGGCCTGGATCCTCACCGGCGTCGCGCCGGCCCCGCGGGGGTCAAACGGTGCCCGGCCGCCCACGCTGGCGGACATCCGTGTGGCGCTGCAAACGGAGATCCCGATCCTCAAGCAACACCTCTCGGATTCGATCTGGGCAGCCTCGGGGCAGGGCGCCCAGGCCGAGAGGTTCGATCGCGTGCGCGGGACCCGCACGCCGCTGGCGCTGCGCCCCTCGCGGGCCACCACCGTCGCGCATGGGTTTGGCGGGCTGGCGAAGTTCTTTGCCGGTACGCGCGGTACGCTGGCCGACATCGACGACGCGGTGATCGCGCGGCTGCTGGCCCGCGGTGGCGACAGCGAGGCGCTGGTCTTCGACGACCAGTACATCTCGACGGGGGGCCAGCTTTACGAGCTGATGGCAGGCCACGACCGCTTTGCGGCGGACGTGCGCCCGTTGCTGGTGCCCGGCTTGCGCGCGGCCGGCGCCCCCGCGCCGCTGTGTGCGCACCCGTATGATCTGGCGACGGAGCTGGTGGCCCGGGAAGCCGGCGTGATCGTGACGGATCCGGCGGGCGGAAGGCTGCAGGCGCCGCTGGACGTGACGACCGACGTGCCGTGGCTCGGTTTCGCCAACCCGCAGCTGGCGGCCTCCGTCGGCGCGGCGTTGCGCGCCGAGCTGCGGGCCCGCGGCCTGCTGCCGGCGGATCCTGTAGCCGACTGACCCATTGTCGGCCGGCGGTCGATGCCTACATTGGCCGCACGGTTCCCCGGATGGACGAGCGCAAGCGACGGAAAGCCACCGGCGGGCGCCCCAAACGGCGCGCGGCGGCGACGACCAAGGGTGAAGGGCGCCAAGGCGCGCCCATGCAACTCAACTTCGACTGGCTGACGGAAACGTTGGCAGTCGGCGGCTGCTTTCCCATCGAGGCCGCCGAGCGGCTGGCGATGGAGCACGGCATCGCGCGGGTCGTCGATCTGCGCGACGAGGAGTGCGACGAGGAGCTGTCGCTGGCGCGCCAGGGGATCCGCCTGTTGCATCTCCCGACGCAGGATTGCTGCGCGATTGCGCGTGAGAGCATCGCCCACGGCGTCGCGTGGGTGCGCGCGGCGCTGTCGTCCAAGCAGCGCGTGCTGATCCATTGCCAGCACGGCATCGGGCGCAGCGCGCTTCTGGCGATGTGCGTGCTGGTCGACGGCGGGATGTCGCCGCTGACGGCGATGAAGCTGGCCAAGGACGCACGCGCGGTGATCTCGCCCAGCCCGGACCAGCTGCGCGCGCTGATCGCGTTCGCCTCCGAGCACCGGGCGTGCGAGTCCTGGACGGTCCCCACGTTCGACGAGCTGGCCGCCATCGCGTACCGGCACCTCAACTGGCAGGCCGGCGAGCTGGGGTCCGGCAGCGCGACGTGATCGTCTTCGGCGATCGGCATCGACGCCGATCGCCCGCCGAACAAATCCACATTCTGCGCGAGGCGCTGGCGGCCATCGCCGCGCAGCGATCGGGGATCCACCGCCACGCCGCGCTGGTCTCGGCGCTGTTGTCCGCCGGGGAGCTGGCCCAGGCGCTGGGCGACGCGGCGTTCGAGCGGCACGGCTGCGATCGGCAGGACGCTGCCACGGGCGCGGCGATGTCTGTGGCGGTCGCGCTGGGGCGGGCCGTCTGGCAGTCGCACCGGTCGGGCTACGCCGGCGGGGAGACGGCAGATCTGTCCGGGGCCGTCGCCGAGGTGGCGCGCCTGGTCGGCTCGGCCCTGCACGAGCCCCTGACCGTGCGTGCAGCCGAGGGGTTTCAGCACTACGCCGTGTACCCGGAGGCGTACGCGCTGGCCGCCGCAGCGGCATTCGCGGACACCGGCGCGCCCCTCGTCGTCGGCATCCGCACGATCGGTGCGACCCTGGCGGCGGCGGTGGCGGGGCCGCTGCCCACGTTGGAGCCCCCGCTGACGGTGAGGCCCGTCGGGCCGCCTTTCGAACGCCGCCTGGCCCTGGGCGACGACGTCGCGCGGGCACTGGCGGCGGCGGGCGGCCGGCCGGTCGCGATCGTCGACGAAGGGCCCGGCCTGTCCGGCAGCTCGTTCGGGTCGGTGCTGGACGCGCTGGACGCCGCCGGCGTGCCGGAGTCCGCCGCGCGCCTCTTCCCTTCGCATGACGGCGGGTTGGGCGCCGCTGCCAGCCCGCGCAACCGGGCTCGCTGGCAGCGGGTGCCGCGTCTCCATGTTCCGTTCGAGCAGGCGTTCCTGAACGCGGCGCCCGGGCTGGCCGCGTGGGTGCAGGACCTGACTGGACGGCTGGACGAGCCGCCCGAAGACGTCGGCGCCGGCGGGTGGCGACGTCACCACTGGTCGGACCCGCACGCCTGGCCGCCCGTCATCGCCATGCGCGAGCGCCGAAAATTCCTGCTGCGCGCCGGCGGCCGGCGGTTCCTGGCGCGCTTTGCCGGGCTCGGCGAGGCGGGGCGGGACGCCGCGGCGCGGGCGCAAGTGCTGGGCGAGGCGGGGTTCTCGCCGCCCGTCGTCGGCGTCCGCCACGGCTTTCTGCTGACCCGCTGGATCGACGGCGCACAGCCGCTCTGGCCGGCGCGGGCAACGCTGCCGCGGCGCGACCTGATCGCCCGCGTCGCCGAGTACCTCGCGTTTCGGGCGGGCCGGTTCGCGACCGACGCCAGCCGTGGTGCCGCGCCCACGGCATTGCTGGAGATGGCTACCCTGAACGCCGCGGAGGGTGGTTGTCCGGAGGCCGCGCGCCGCATCGAGCGGTTCGCGTCCTGGATGCCGGCGCTGACACGTGCGGCGCGCCCGATCGACGTCGACGCCCGGCTGCACCCCTGGGAGTGGCTGCTGCTGCCCGACGGCCGCTTGTGGAAGACCGACGCCGGCGACCATTGCGACGGGCACGATCCGATCGGGTGCCAGGACCTGGCCTGGGACGTCGCCGGTGCCGCCATCGAGCTGGAGCTGGACGCGGCCGAACAGACGGCGCTCGCACGGGCGCTGGCGGCGCGCGGCCTCGGGGTCGACCCCGAGCCTCAGGCCTTTTACACAGCCGTCTACCTGGCGTTTCAACTGGCGTTGCACGCCACGGGCGCGGCGGCGGCCGCTGACCCGGGCGAGTCGGCCCGGCTTTCGACCGCGACGGCCCGCTATCGGAAACTGCTGGGGTCCATGTACTAGCGTTGGGATAGGCCAGCCTTAAAGATCGCCGCGTGGACGCTGCTCGACACGTCGACCAGTTGTTCGCGACCCTCCAGCGCGGCGACCAGGAGCTGATGATCGTCGCGGCGCATCCCGACGACGACGTGATCGGCGCGGGCGCGCTGATGTCGCGCATTTCCCGCGTGCGCGTCGTGTACGCGACCGACGGGGCGCCGCGCGACGGAGGCGACGCGCGGGCTCACGGGTTCGCGGACGTCGCGGCGTATGCGGCCGCGCGCCAGCGGGAGGCGCGCGCCGCGCTGGCGCTGGCCGGTGTCGGCGCGGATCGCGTCGCTTGCCTGGGCGTGCCGGACCAACAGGCGACGTTCGCGCTGCAGCAGCTCGCCGGCTCGATTGCCGAGCTGACTCGCGCGCACGCGCCCGCGGTGGTGCTCACGCACGCCTATGAAGGGGGGCACCCGGACCACGACGCGACCGCGTTCGCGGTGCACGCCGCCTTGGAGCTGGTTCGCCGCGCGCCGGTCCCACCGCCAGCCCCGACCCTGGTGGAGTTCGCCGGGTATCACATCGGACCAGACGGCGGTCGCGACACCGGGTTCTTGCCGGGCGGCCTTCCCGCGCTGGAGATCGAGCTCGACGAACGCGAGCGGCGCCTGAAGCGCGCCATGTTCACCTGTCACCCCAGTCAGGCGGCGGTCCTGGCCTGGTTCGCGGTCGAGCGCGAGCGGTTCCGCCTCGCCGCGCGATACGACTTCACGCGCGCGCCGCATGAGGGCGCGCTTCTGTACGAGCGCCCCGGCTCGGGAGCGGAGTGGGGGATCGACGGCGCGCGCTGGCGCCAGGAGGCGGCGGCCGCGCGGCGCCGGTTGCTCGGTGACTGAGGTGGCGAGGTTGACGGTGGTCAGCGTCGCCTACGCGCTGGCCGAGATCGGACCGGACGCGGTGGGCGGCGCCGAGCAGGTCGTGAGCGCGCTGGACCACGCGCTGGTCGCCGCCGGGCATCGCTCGATCGTCGTCGCGCCGTCCGGCTCGCGCGTCGCCGGCATGCACGTCGCGACGGGGCCGGTCCCGACCGCATTCGACGCCCAGACGCGCGAGGCCGCGGGCCGCGCGCAGGCGGCGGCGCTGGGCCGCGTGCTGGACGACGTCCGGGCCGACGTCGTCCACCTGCACAGCGTCGATCTGCACGAGCATCTGCCGGGCTGTGGCCGCACGCCGGTGCTGGCGACGTTGCACCTGCCGGTCGCGTTCTATCCGCCGGCGCTGATGGCGCGCGCCGATGACGGACGCGTCGCGCTGCAGTTCGTGTCCGAGTCGCAGCGGCGAACGGCTCCGCCCGCGCTGGCGGAGGCGCCGGTCGTCCCGAACGGCGTCGGGCTGAGCCTCTTTCGGCCGCGCGGTCGCCGGCGGGGCTTCGCGCTGGCCCTGGGGCGCATCTGTCCGGAGAAGCGGTTCGATCGCGCGCTGCGCGCAGCGGCGGACGCGCGCGTCCCGCTGGTCATCGGCGGGCGCGTTTACCCGTTCCCGGATCACGTCCGCCACTTCCAGGACCACATCGCGCCGCGCCTGGGTCCGGGCGCCCGGTTCGCCGGCCCGCTGGACCTGTCGCGCAAGCGGCGGCTCCTGGCGGCGGCCCGGTGCCTGGTCGTGGCCAGCGAGGTCGCCGAGACCAGCTCGCTGGTGGCGCTGGAAGCGCTGGCCAGCGGCACGCCCGTGGTCGCCTGGCGGGCGGGCGCGTTGCCCGAGATCGTCGAGCACGGCCGCACCGGCTTCATCGTCGACACCGAGGCCGAGCTGGCGGACGCCATCGTCGCCGCGGCCGAGCTGTCCGGGGACGCCTGTCGCCGCGCGGCCGAGGTTCGCTTCTCGGCCAGCCGCATGTTCGAGAGCTACGTGGCGCTGTACCGGCAGCTCGCGGGACGCTGCAATGACTACATTCGCACCATGGACAAGCCACGTGATGATTCGGCTGAACCCCGCAGCAACGAGGCGCCTGCCAAGCCGGCGCCGACGGACCACGACAGCCATGGCACGCCCTTCGAACGCGTGCCGGGGCCAGGACCCAAGGACCAGGGCAAGGGCGCGGCGGGCCGCGACGCAATCGATCGCGTCGAGCGGAACCACTGACAGGACCGCCGCATGAACCGGGTCTGGGCAAAGCGCGTCCGCTGGAGCGTCAGCGCGGCGTTGGGCTGGTGGGCGCTGGCGCGGCTCCTGCCGCGCCGTTCACCGCTGGCCGACAAGGCGGCGCTGGTGTCCGGCGGTTCGCGCGGCCGGGGCCTGCTGATCGCGCGCGAGCTGGCGAAGCGCGGTTGCCGCGTGGCGCTGCTCGCGCGCGACGCCAATGAGCTGCAACGCGCGGTGCGGTCGCTGCGCGACGAAGGCTTCGAGGCGCTCTCGCTGGTCTGCGACGTGGCCGATCCCAAGCAGGTCGATCGCGCCATGGCCGAGATGGTCGAGCACTTCGGCACCGTCGACGTGGTGGTGAACGACGCCGGCATCATTCAGGTCGCGCCGCTCGACACGCTGGCGCGCGCCGACTTCGAGCAGGCGATGGCGATCAACTTCTGGGGCACGGTCAACGTGACGCTGTCGGCGCTGCGGTACATGCGGCGGCAGCGGCAGGGTTGGATCGCCAACATCACCTCCATCGGCGGCAAGGTCGCGGTGCCACACCTCCTGCCGTACGCCTGCGCGAAGTTCGCGGCCGTCGGGTTCTCCGAAGGGTTGCGCGCCGAGCTGGCGGGGACGGGCGTGAAGGTGACGACGGTCGTGCCCGGGCTGATGCGGACCCGCGGCGAGGCGCACGCGATGTTCAAGGGCAAGAGCGCGTACGAGCGGGCCTGGTTCAGCGTCGCGGCCGAGACGCCGGGGCTCGCGATGAGCGCGCGCCGCGCCGCCCGCCGGATCGTTCGCGCGATCGAGCGCGGCCAGGCCGAGATCGTGGTCGGCATCCCCGCCAAGATGTTGCGGCTCGCCAAGGACCTGCTCCCGAACCCGACGCTGGCGGCGCTGGCCGCCGCCGACCGGGCGCTGCCGTCTGCGCCAAACCGCGGCTAACCGCTGCGCACGGCGTAGCGGTGGCTGTCTGACGTCGGGCCGTGGTCAGGCTGGCGCTGCATCTCGCCCGCGACCAGCGCCGTGACGACGCCGTACAGGCTGTGCGCGGCCAGGTCGACGGCGTTCTCGGTAAGAGACTTCCGCCACGGTGGCCGCTTCGCACCGAGCGCAGGCATCAACGCCCACGACCCCAGCAACCACGCGGCAACGCCGAATGCCAGGCCGCGGCCCCGACCGTCGGGTCGACGGCCAGCAGCCAGCGCGTACGCAAGTCCCAGGGTGCCGCCGTACCCGAAGTGCAGCAGCTGATCCAGCGCGTGATGCAACGCTGGCTCGCGCGGGACGGGCACGTCCGCGTGCGCGGTCAGCCACTCCTCGGCGGCCTGGGAGACCATCTTGTCGATGAGGCCCCGCCGGCGCGCCGCCATGCGCACCGCCGTCATGCAGGCCGCGCCCACGACGCCGCCCAGCGCTCCGTACACCAACCGCCGTCCGTTCGATGACATGCGGTCAATATGTGCGCGAACGGCTGACGAACAACGCCGCGGCGAACGCGTCACATGTTCTTGGGTGCGGTTCCGTTGCCGGTCTGGCGATCCTCGGCGTGCTGTTCGATCGCCTCCTCACGCTTCTCGGCGTCGATCTCGCGATCATCCTCCGGCGTCAGCTTCCGTGGCTGGAAACGCCCCGGGTTCGGCGGCGGGCTCTCGCGCGGGTGCACCGAAGCTTCACGGCCCGCCACGCGATCAGCAGCGGCTTCGCTCTCGCCCGGCGGCGCGTCGGCGACGGCGTCGCCCTTCCAATGCTTCTGTTCGGCCATGGTGGATCCTCCCTGGACGCCCTGTAGAGAAGGTGGATCCGCCGTCCTCGGTGACCACCCCTGGTCGGGCGCGCTGCCTGTCTGCGCCAGCGTCGGTTCGCCCAAGAGCGCGTTGCGGATGAGGCGGGCCTGCTCTTCCTGCGACGCGGCGCGCTCTTCGAACCGCCGGCGCAAATTGCGCGAGCTGGTCGCGGCGAGCCGTTGCGCGAGCCGGGCGCTCTCTTCCAGCGCGCGGACCGCCGACCAGATCGCGTGCTCGACGTGCTCATCCTGCGCGGCGGCCACGGCCGGCAGCGAGTACGCGTGCCCGACGTGGCACCGGAACCGTTGAAATCCGTTGATCTCCGTGACCGTGAGCTTGCCGTTGCAGTCCGGGCACACCAGCTCGCACGCCACGCCGGGCTCATCGCCCTCCATCTCGGTCAGCGCCCCCGGCAGATGGGTCGGCTCTGGCCCGTGCGCCTGGGCCACCAGCCGCTCGAGCAGCGGCGGCAGGTCAGCCAGCGTCACGATGTGGTCGACGGCGACGTGCTGGATGGCGCTTTCAGGCATTCCGGCCGCGACCGCTTCCCGCGGATCTTGCACGACCGCCAGCCCGCCGCGCGCCTTGACCGACATCAGCCCCGCCGTTCCGCAGTCGAGGTAGCCCGTCAGGACGACCGCCACGACGCGCGGGCCGTACGCCTTGGAGGCCGTCCGGAAAAGCACGTCGACGGAGGGGCGATATCCGTTCTCCTTCGGTCCGCGCGTGACGTTGACGTAGCCCTGCTGGACCGAGAGGTGAACGTCGGGCGGCGCGACGTAGATGCGCCCGGGAATGATCAGCTCGCCGTGCAGGGCGTGCGCCGCGTGCAGCGGCCCCCGGTCGGACAGGATCTCGGGCAGCGTGCTGTAGAGCGGCCCCGTGTGCAGCACGACGAAGACGGCCGCCGGCAGATCACCGGGCAGCTCCGCCACCAGGCGACTGAGCGCGTCGACTCCGCCTGCCGAAGCGCCGATCACGACGATGTCGTGTCCGGCGCCGACGTCGGTCATTCCGATCCGGCGACGGGCGGCTGCGAGTCGCCGGAGTCCTGGGTGGTCTCCATCTTGGGCAACCTGGGCACCTCGGCGGTCGAGGCAAGCGGGACGGTGAAGAAGAACGTCGACCCGCGCCCGACCGCCGTGTCGACCCAGATGGTCCCGCCGTGGGCCTGGACGATGCCGCGGCAGATGTAGAGGCCCAGCCCGCGGCCACGCCGGGCCGTGCGCTGGTCCTGGACATAGCGCTGGAACAGGTGAGGCACGAGCTGCGGAGGGATTCCCGGACCGCTGTCGCAAACGCCCACCACGGCGGAGTCCCCCGACAGCTTGGCCGAGACCACCACCTCCCCGCCGTGCGGCGTGAACTTCAGCGCGTTTCCGACCAGGTTGTAGAGCACCTGGACCAGTCGATCGCGGTCACAGCGCAGCCTGGTGTCGCTGCAATTGACGTGCGTCCGCAGCGTGATCCCTTTTTCCGTCGCGACCGGCGCAAGGAGCTCCAGGGCATCTTCCAGCACGGCCTGAACCGCGTGCTCGCCGATCTCCATCGACAGCCGGCCGGCGTCGATGCTGGAGATGTCCAGCAGGTCCTCGACCATGTGGCGCATCTGCTGCACGCCCCGCCGGATCCGATCGAGCTGCTTCCAGCCGCGGCGCCGTTCATTGTTCGGCGCGCCGTCGAGCAGCATCTCCGTCGTCAGCAGGATCGCCATCAGCGGGTTCTTGAGATCGTGCGAGACGAACGACAGCACCTCTTCGCGCGCCTTCACCGCGCGCGTGGCGTCGTCGTAAAGCCGCGCGTTCTCGATGGCCAGGGCGATGCGGTTGGCCAGGTCCGTCGCGCTGGCCAGTTCCTCGCCGCCGAAGCGCCGGTCGGATTCGGACATGACCAAGGTCAGCACGCCCAGCACCCGGCCGCGGCTGGCGAGCGGGACGTACATCAACGAACGCGGGCTGCAGGCGCGGACGAACGACTCGTGGTCGAACCCGCTGGCGTCGGCTGTGAGCGCGGACGGCCTGCATTCCGCCAGCAGCAGTGGCTCGTGCGTCTCCAGCACCCAGGCCACTGGCGTGCGCGGGCCGCGGGGCGGTCGCGCGTTCCGCGCGGCGTCGGCCGCCCGGGCGCGGCGCGTGTCCGCGCTGGCCACCTCGATTCGCTGCAGCACGCCGGCGGTGTCGAAGATGTCCAGGATGGCGACGTCCGCCATCAGCGGAACGGCCAGCCGGGTCGCCTCCGCCGCGGTGGACGGGTAGTCGAACGAGGACGCCAGGATCGTGCTGGCCTCGCCCAGGAACTGCAGGACCTCCTGGGCGCGCTTCAGCGCCGAGATGTCCGTCAGCGTCGTCTTGCAGCCGACGACGTACCCCTGGGGGCCGATGATCGGCGTGCTGGTGATCTGGGTCGGCACGACGAACCGGTTGCGCGGGCCGATCTCGATCTCGTGCGACACGCGCACGGCCTGGCTGAGACAGGTTTGAACGTGCTGCCGCAGCACCTGCCGCGATTCGGCCTTCACCAGCGTGCTGAGCGCGCGGCCGATCAATTGCCCACGGTCGATGCGGAACAGGGCGGCGGCGGTCAGGTTCGCCTCTTCGATCTTCCCGGACGCGTCCAGCGTCAGGTACGCGACCGGGGCGAAATCGTAAAGGTCGGTATAGCGGGCGTTCGAGTCCTCGAGCTGCGCGCGCGATTCGCGCAGCTGCTGGTTCTGCATCTCCAGCTCGGTCCGGTGGATCTCCAGCTCGTGCAGCAGGTGGCGGATCTCCTCCGTCCACTCCTGTCCCGCCGACGCAATCTCGAGATCGCGCAGTGTGCCCGTCATCGTTCGACCGCTCGACTGCTCACGAGGGCGGGGCGCACCGCCGCGTTGTCCCTGACCTTGCATTTCAGCTCCTCCCCGGACTCAAGACTCCCACCTCGACGCTCCCTGCCCTGCGGTTGGTGCCGCGTCGGCCGCCAAATTGACCAAAATGATCACCGCCCCCTTGATTGCGTGATCCAGGGTCTTGTATGGCAGCACGCGTATTCGATACCTGCGCCGGTCGGCGCACAACACTTCTTTTTCAACCGGCGTCAAATACTCGATCACCCGAGCCGCCAAATCTTCGACCCGTTCACCAATGACGAAGGCGTTCAGCTGGCTTACAGAACGGCCAATGTCGCCGGTCACCAGGTTCAACACTTCTTCGGCCATGTGCGTGTAACGCCGGATGCGCAGGTCCAACCCGACGATCACGATCGCCTCGCCAATCGCCGACAAAACGTTGTGCAGGTCGTCGTTCGCCAGCTGGAGCTCGGTCATTCGGTTTTGCAGCTCTTCGTTGACGGTGGTCAGCTCTTCGTTGGACGACTGCAGTTCCTCCTTGGACGTCTCGAGCTCTTCGTTCGTGCTCTGCAGCTCTTCGTTGGACGATTGCAGCTCCTCATTCGAGGACTTCAGCTCCTCGTTCGCGCTCTCGAGCTCCTCGATGGTGCTTTGCAGGTACTCCTTGGTCACCATCAGCTCGCGTTCGAGCTCCGTCGTCCGGGCGTCGTCCGCGGTAGCGGCGTCGGCCGGAGCCGTCGAATCCACGGCCCCCGCGCTGGGCTCGTGGAACAGCACCAGCAGGAAGGGGGCCTTGGTCTCGGGCTCGACGATCGGGACGACCTCGATCGTCACCATCCGATTGCCCCGCTCGTCGCTGAACTGGGTCTCGGCTGTGGCGCGGTCGCGGCGCGCCTTCGCGTCGTGGATGGCCCGGCGCAGATCCGCGTGCAGGGCAGGGCGGGCCAGGCGCAGGATGTTGAAGCTGGGCGCGCCCGGCATCGGTTCCAGGTAAGACCCGGTACGGCCGCGGATGTGGACGATGTCCAGGTCCTCGTTGATCACGACCCCGGCGGGCGCATAAAGCTCGACGATCTTGTGCTCGACGGCGGTGGCCAGGTTCGTCGTCGTGCGCTGGCTGCTGGGCATGTCGCCCGGGCGGCGCGGATCCACCGGCTGCACGCCGAACGAGATGTCCAGCGTGGCGCCCGAGGCGACGTGCCGCTTGGAGTAGATCTTGTTCTTGCGGTCGACCAGCCGGAAGTACTCGGAGGCGTCGCCGACGGTCTCGGACGTGCCCAGCATCAGGAACCCGGTTGGGAGCAGCGAATAGTTGAGGATCCGCAGCACCTTCTTCTGCACGGTCGGCCGCAGATAGATGAGGAGGTTGCGGCAGGTCACCAGATCCAGGCGCGAAAACGGCGCGTCCTTGATGACGTTCTGATTGGAAAAGACCACCATGTCGCGCACGCGCCGCGACACCTGGTACTTGCCGTCGGTCTTGAAGAAGAACCGCTGCAGCCGTTCGGAGCTGACGTCCAGCTCGATGTTCTCGGGGTAAACCCCCCGCCGCGCCTGCTTGATCGAATCCTCGTCGACGTCGGTGCCGAACACCTGCAGGCGGTACTCGGGGGCCCGTTCGCCCAGGAACTCGAGCAGCTCGATCGCGATCGAGTAGACCTCTTCGCCGGTCGAGCAGGCGGGCACCCACACGCGGATCTGCGACCCGGGTGTCTTGGTCTCGAGAATGCGCGGGAAGATTCGCGTCCTCAACGCCTCGAACGGCTCGGCATCACGGAAAAAGCTGGTCACGCTGATGAGCATGTCCTTGTACAGCAGGCGCAATTCATCCGGTGTGGCGAGTACGTACTTGACGTAGTCGGATTGCTTTTCGATGCGGTGCAGGGCCATCCGTCGCTCGATCCGGCGGTCGATCGTGGTCGGCTTGTAGGCGGTCAGATCGTTGCCGAAGGCCGCCCGGATGAGGACGATCAGCTTGTTGACCTCCGGCTGAACCTCGGTCGCCGGGGGCCGGACGCGCGTCAGGTACGGGTGATGCGCGACTTGCAAGAGCTGCTTCGCGATCTCATCCGTCGGTAGCGCGAAGTCAGCCCATCCGCTGTCGATCGCGCTGCGGGGCATCCCCTCGAACTTCGCCGAACCGGGATCCTGGGCGAACGTGATGCCGCCCGCTTCCTTGATCGCCTTGAGTCCGAAGGTGCCGTCGGTCCCGGTCCCCGAGAGCACCACGCCGATCGCGCGCGTTCCCTGGTCTTCCGCCAGCGAGCGGAAGAAGTAGTCGATGGGCAGATGCGGACCGCGGGGCCGATCGGCGGCCAGTGGCATGGTTTGCAGGACGCCGCGCAGGATGGCCAGGTCCACGTTGGGTGGGATCACATAGACGTGATTGGCGTCGACATGCATCCCGTCCTGCGCCAGAAGGACCTGGTAGTTGCTGGCGCGGGACAGCAGCGTCGGCAGCATCGTGTCGTGCGAGGGCGACATGTGCTGGACGACGATGACCGCCGTCGAGTCGAGGGTCATGCTGGCGAGCAGCGTGCCCAGCGCCTCCAGCCCACCGGCGGAAGCGCCGACCCCGACGATCAGGGGTCCGTCGGGGGGGCGGTCGTCCCCCTCTTCAGCGCGCGTTTCTGGATTGTCGATGTGCCTGTCCCCTTCCTGCCGTGCGGACACCAGCGCACCGGGGACTCTAGGATGATCTGCTCCCCTTTGGGGCGTCAAGCGCGGTGATCGCGCGGATCAGTTCGGCGCGCTGGAGGTCCCCGCGGTTGGGCTGATGGCTGGGCCGGCCGCGCCGTTGTTCACGGGTCCGGCGGGGCCCGGACCCAGGTTCACGTCCGATGGCACGATGACGGATTTCTTCTGGGGCGCCGCCGGGATCGGCTCCGCGTTGGCCGCCGGCGGGGGCGGATCGGCTGCCGAGCGCCCGCTGGCGGCCGGCGTCGCGCAGGCCAGAGTCAGGGTCCCCAGGGTCAGACAGCCAAGGTGTTTGAGCCGGCGCAGAATCATCGGGAGGAGAACCTAAGCTCCCGACGGACATCCGGAACCCCGACCGTAAGGCGTTGTTTTAGCCGAACGTTTCGCCGTTCCAGCCCCACAGGTAGCCGGCCGCGTCGCCGAACTCGACGTAGATGCGCTCAGGGGCCACGCCAAGCGCGCCGGACAGCCGATCGCACAGCGCCGCCGAGAGCGCATTCGTGTCATCGGGGGTCATCTTGCCGACGTTCCGCACCGCGACGAAGGCGGCCGGCGCGGGCGTGCCGCCGAAGGTCATCGCCAGGTCCGGGCAGAGGCAGGTCATCACCCAGCGCTCCGGCTTGCCGAAGCGCGAGGCCAGCAGCTTCGAGAGCTCCGCGAGCAGCGCCTTCTGCGTGTCGGCGGCGGGAGCGGCAGCGGACGTGAACACCTGGACGAGCGGCATGGCCGTCTCCTAACCTCTGCGGGCGCGCCTGGCAACCGCGCTGTTTTCCGGGTCGGTCCTGTGTTACGAGGGGCCGATGACAACTCGGATGACCAGGGTCGCGGGCCTCGCCTGCGTGTTCGCATTGGTTTCGGCAGCCGGCTGCAAGAAGCTGCGCGGCGGCGGCAGCGGCGGGACGCCGACGACGGAGGACGAGAAGACGTTCTACACGCTGGGCATGCTGCTGGGACGCAACCTGGGCACGTTCAACATGAACGCCGACGAGCTGGAGATGGTGAAGTCCGGGTTGAGCGACATGGTCCTCAAGAAGCCGCAGAAGGTCGAGCTCGACACCTACGGCCCGAAGGTCGACGCGCTGGCGCGCAAGCGCGGCCAGGAGCGCGTCGAGGTCGAGAAAGAGGCCTCGAAGAAGTTCCTGGAGTCGGCCGGCCGTGAGTCGGGCGCCGTCGTTTCGCCGTCGGGCCTGGTGTTCAAGACGGTCACGCCGGGCAATGGCCCTTCGCCCAGCCCGACGGACAAGGTCACCGTGCACTACGAGGGGCGGCTGACGGACGGCACGGTGTTCGACAGCTCGCGCAAGCGGAACATGCCCGCCACGTTCCCGCTGAACGGCGTCATCAAGTGCTGGACCGAGGGCGTCGGCCGCATGAAGGTCGGCGAGAAGGCCGTCCTGACCTGCCCGTCGGCCATCGCGTACGGCGACAGCGGCCGGCCGCCGACGATCCCGGGCGGCGCCACGCTGATCTTCGACGTCGAGCTGATCAGCATCGAGCCGGCCAACAACCCCACGCCGCAGACGCCGCCGATCACGCTGCCGCCGCAAGGGCAGGGCGGCAATCCCCACGGCGGCCTGCAGCTGAATCAGCCCAAACTCGCAGCCCCGGGCGCCAAGAAGTAACGCGCCACCAGCAGCGTCACATCGTCGTCCAGCCGCGGCGCGAAAGCGTCCAGCTGGGCAAGGATGGCGTCGCGCACCGCGGCCGGGCTCGCGTCGGCCGCTGATCTTTCTATTGTGCCGATGAGACGGTCGCTGCCGAATCGGCTGCGACCGTCGTGCCCGAGTGCCTCGACCAGGCCGTCCGTGTAGAGGACCAGCAGATCGCCCGGGGACAGCCGGGCGGTGGTCTCGACGGTGCCCGCCGCGATGTCGCGCTTGGCGCCGACCCACGGGCCGGGCGTCTCCAGCCGGTCGCAACGTCCGGTGGCGGCGCGCCGGATCAGGATCTCTTCGTGCGCGCCCGCGAAAGCGAGGCTGCCGTCCTGGCGATAGCGCAGCAGCGTCAGCGTCGCGTGCTCGCGCTGTCCCAGGCGGTCGCGCACGTTTTCGACCAGCATCGCGTTCAGCGCCAGCAGCAGCTCGCGCGGCGGGGCGTCCGGCATCTTGCGCGCCAGGACCCCGACCCCGCTCTGCATCATCAACATGACCAGCCCCGTCGGCAGGCCGTGTCCCGCGACGTCGCCGATCCCCAGCCAGCAGCCGTCGGCCGTCGGGATGACGTCGTAGTAGTCGCCCCCCACCTCGGTGGCGGTGCGCATCGCGGCGGCGATCTCCAGCCCGGGCACCGCCAGCGCGCGCGGCAGGATCGAGGTCTGGATCCGGGCCGCGATCTCCATCTCCTTTTCCAGGCGCTCGCGTTCGGCGGCCTGGCGGCGGGTCGCCTCCTCGACCAGGCGGGCGCCGAGGCGCGCCCCCTCGAGAGCGCTGGAGACCTGCTCGGCGAGGGACGCGTAGACCACCCCCTCGCGCGGGCCGATCTCCATGATCAGGTAGCCGAATGCGCGCTCGTGAAACGACAGCGGCGCGACGACCAGCGAGGCGCGCCGGCCGAGCGGCCGCAACACCGCCGGGACCAGGTCGCCGGCCGCCAGCTTCGTACCGGGCGCCGGTTCGGCGGTGCCGGGCGCCCGTTCGTGGTCGTGCGCGAGCAGGATCTCGGTCGCGTCTTCCTGACCCGGCTTCGCCGCACGCAGCGCCATCCAGGCCCCGGGGATCGCCAGCTCGGGCAGTTGCTGGGTGACGGCGCCGGTCAGCGCGCCGATCTGCTGGGTCGCCAGCAGCGCCGCGCCGCTGGCGGTCAGCGCCCGGGCCAGGCGCTCGGCGTGAAGCCGGTGTTGGGCCTGCGCGCGCTCGGCCAGATCGGCGATCACGATCCGGGCGCCGTGCCACACGTCCTCCGCGTGGGCCCAGCGGTGCGGCTCCGCGACCAGCGCGGGCAACAGCCACCGGCGCATGGCGGACACGGCCCGCTGCCAGGCCGCGACGTCGTCCGCCGCCGCCGAGACGTCCGCCAGCAGACGATCCAACGCGGCGGCGAAGAGGCCGGTGCCGGCGCCGCGCAGCTCGGCCTCGAACGCGTCCAGGAGCTGACCCTCCCAGCCGGGCGCCAACGCCGTGTCCGCGCCGTGCACTGAGCGCACCAGCTCCTCGCGCAGATCGTCAGCACCGCGCGCCAGCATCTCCTCGACGCCGCCCGCGCGCGGAGATCGCGGCGCCGTAGCGGACCGGCCCGCCGGATCGGTCAGGCAGCCGCACGACCGGCGGACGACGAGCTCCGTCGCGTGAACCGTGTCCAGCTCCACGGGGCGCCCCTCGAGCTGGGCCAGCACCCGATCGAGCGCCGCCTCGCCCTGCTGATAAAGCGGCTGGCGGACCGTGGTCAGCGGCGGCGACGAGAAGCGCGCGTCCTCGATGTCGTCGAAGCCGACCACCGCGACGTCGCCGGGCACGTCGAGCCCGCGCGCCTCCAGCGCCTCCAGCGCGCCGAGCGCCATGTAGTCGTTGGCGGCGACGAGCGCGTCGAACGCGACCCGGCGGTCGTCGACCAGCCGCGCCACGGCCGCCTCGCCGGCGGGCTTCTCGAACGTGCCGTCGCAGATCAAAGCCGGATCGACCGCCAGCCCTTCTTCGGCCAGCACGGTCCGGTAAAGCGCGTAGCGGCGCTCGGCCTCGTCGTTCATCGCCGGGCCGCGCACGAACGCCAGCCGCCGGCAGCCGTGCACCGTGATGAGGTGCAGGATCGCTTGCCGCAACCCGCGATCCTGGTCCAGCGTCAGGCGGGGCACGTCGGGCGGTCCCAGCGTCAGCGTGGCCAGCGGCATCGGCGCGAGGCGCGCGCACAGCTCCGCGACGGAGGCGGGGCCGAGCGCGTTCCCCAGCGCGCCGCCCAGCAGGACGGCGCCGTCGACCGCCCCGGGGCCACAGAGCGCGAAGACGAAGTTGCGGTGCAGGCCGCCGTTGCCCGCGCCCCCCAGCACGCCGCCCGCGAAGACGGCCAGGTTCACGTCGCGCGCGCGGGCCGCGTCCGCGATCCCGGCCAGCACCGTGGACTGGTAGGTGCCGAGGTTGTCCAGCAGCACGGCGATCGTCAGCCGGCCGCCGCCGGCGCGCCGGGCAGCGGGGGAAGCGGCCGCGCCGGCCGCGCGTACGGAGCCGGTCTGATCCCGCCACCGCATCACAGACCCGCATTGTTACATGGCCTCCCGGCGCCCGCGACACCGCCCTCCGGGCGGGTATCGGAATCGCCGCTGACGCGCCCGCCCCATAGGCGTATTCTGGGCGACATGACGTCGCACCCCCCGGCGCGGACAGCCGGCGCGCTTCCTTCGTGAACAGTGCGACCGCCATGCTGCCGCGATCGCGGCGGGCCATGACGATCGGCTGCGTCACGCTGATCGCCCTCATCATGATCACGGGCGTGATCATCGGGCGGCGCACCCACCGCGAGATTCGCGCCGAAGAGACCCAGATCCTTCAGAGCATCCGCAAGGTCTGCAAGCTGTCGACGGTGGAGCTGTCTCTGGCGGACTACACGCGCAAGACGGTGCCCAAGACCGTGGACCTGCCGTTCACGCAGGAGCCGACCGCCTATCTGTTCTATTCGGGGGTGGTGTCGGCCGGCTTCGACGTCTGCGACGGCCCCACGCAGATCGAGGTCAGCCACGCCAAGCGCGAGGTGCGGGTGACGCTGCCCCCGCCGCGCATCCTGTCGGTGGAAGTGCAGCGCTTCGAGACCATCAACGAAGAGCAGGGGTTCCTGAACGCGATCGGGCCGGCCGACCGCAACCGCTGGTTCATGGAGGCGCGGGCCTCGCTGGAAAAGGCGGCCCTGGCCGGCGGCGCGCTGGAGCACGCGCAGACCCACGCGCGCGAGCTGTTCTCGAACTTCGTCGAGCCGCGCGGCTACACGCTGCAGTTCGCCGTTGCGGACGCGCCCCGATGAGGCTCACCCGCGCGACGAGCACCTGGGTGGTGGTGCTGTCGCTCTGGGGGGTGGGCAGCGCAGCCGCAAAAATAACGCCGCCAAAGACATCGACAGCCAAGGCGAAGGCGAAGTCGCACGGGACCGCCGGTGCGACTTGCGCCGATAGTGACGAGCACGCGCTGTGGATCGCGCCGCAGCAGCCGGTGGCGGGCGCGTCCGTCAAGCTGCTGGCCGTCGGTGACGAGGAGGCGGCCGGTGATCTGGCCGTCGTCCAGCCGGACGGACAGCGCCACGCGCTGACGGTCGCGCGTCACCCGGGCTTGCCGGGCAGCGTGTCGGCCGAGCTGCCGGCCGGCCGGCCAGGCGCCTACCGCGTCGTGTGGACCCGGGGCGACAAGACCGTCGCCTGTCGCGCGTTCGACGTGGCCGCCCATGCGCCGAAACCGGCCGCGGGCGTCGGGTCGGTGGTCTGGCCGGCGACGCACGCCTGGGATCGCCGGTACGAGAACTTCTTCGCGGCCTGGGTCGACCTGCTGTTCGACGCGCCTGCCGCAGCGTCGCTGGACTTTCGCCCGCTGCACCAGGCGCTGCGCGACGGCGCCCGGAACTACCTGGCGAACTACCTGGGCCTGCGCGAAGACGACCCGAAGAACAAGGCGGCCATCCCGGCCACGCCCGACTGCGCCGACCTGCCGTACTTCCTGCGCGCCTACTTCGCGTGGAAGCTGCAGCTGCCGTTCGGGTTCCGCGACTGCGACCGGGGGACCGACGCGCGCCCGCCGCGCTGTTCGAATTTCGAGACGAACGAGCAGGCGCCGTCCGGCAAGGACCACCTGGCCGCCGTGCGCAGCTTCCTGCGCCTGGTCACCAACCACGTCCAGTCCGGCAGCGCCCGTACCGCGCTGGGCGACGACGAGACGGACTACTACCCCGTCGCGCTGGACCGCAAGGCGCTGCGGCCAGGGACGATCTACGCCGACCCGTACGGCCACGTCATGCTGGTCGTCAAATGGGTCGCGCAGACGCCCGAGCACGGCGGGCTGTTGCTGGCGGTCGACGGGCAGCCGGACACGTCCATCGGGCGCAAGCGCTTCTGGGAGGGGACCTTCCTCTTCACGAACGACACCAAGAGCGCGGGCCCGGGCTTCAAGGCGTTCCGCCCCGTCGTGCGGGGCGCGGACGGCAAGCTG